>CAJBLH010000167.1 GCA_903953895.1 uncultured Desulfobacteraceae bacterium
ATAAGGACCAAAAGGAAATCGATCTTCTGATCGTTCAGGATGGCCGGGTGTATCCAGTGGAGATTAAAAAAACAGCATCTCCCGGAAAAAACGATGTCCGGCATTTTCAGACGCTTGAAAAACTGAAACTGCCCATCGGCCCGGGCGGATTGATTTGCCTGGCCGGGCAGTCTCTGCCGCTGACCCCATCGGTTCAATCCATACCCGTGACAGCACTCTGAGCAGTGTGGGGAACCAGCAGAACCGGAGGTTTGGTCAAGGAATCACCCGGCCTGACCAGCCATGGGAATGACTTTTCCCTGGTTGTTCATCCTTTCCATACCTTTTATGGCATCCCGTAAACTGTCCGCCCGAACATGCAGGTAGCGTTCTGTGGTGGCAATGTTCCGGTGACCCAGAAGCGTTTTCACCAGATAGATATCCGTTCCAGCCTCAAGTAACCGACTCGCGTGCGTGTGTCGCAGGCTGTGGAAAACGCATTTCAGCCGATCATCAGAAATGCCTTGATTCAACCTCAAATCATCAACGGCTTTTTTGAATGCATCTCCGATTTCCGTCATTTGTTTGCCGTTCTTTCCAGGGAAAACAAGAGAATCCGGTGCGCATTTTGGCATCCCGGAGAGTGTGGTCTTTACACGCTCAGTCATATAAACAGTTCGGTTTCGGCCCGATTTTGTATCTCTCAGTAAAATCGTTTGTCTCACCAAATCAATATCCTGCCATTGAAGCCCTGCCACTTCCGAAAATCTTAACCCGGCATCCAGTGACAAGACAGAATAATAATAGGTGAAATAGCCAATGCAGCAAGAAGGACGAAAAGCCAGTTCAAGGGCAAATACGAATCGCTTGTCATACGACGGGGGCACAAGCGAACCATAATTGCCCTTGGGCATAAGATTCTGCGGGTCATATTTGTGATGTTAAAGAACGTAAAGCCATATCTTGACCCAGGTATCGACTACGAGGAGCTTATGGTAGACAAGAATGCTCCCCGGTGGCTTCAAGCTTTAAAGAAATTCGGCTACCTGCCACAAACAGTATAGCTGAATCGTTTAGCCCAAAAACAGATCGTTTTTGACATGCACTGTTGAATCTCTTGACAGTGATAGGGATAGTATTTTCTAAACAGGTAGCATTTTCACGGTAAAGATATAAGATCGTAGGAACATGGAAAATCTTACCCGGCCCCAGCAGCAGGTTCTGGACTTTATCAGCAGGTGCATTGACACACTCGGGGCGCCACCGACCCTGCGGGAAATTTCCGCACATATCGGTACCCGCAGCACCGTGATGAAAAATGCCCCAAGACGGCCGATCATGGTTGGTTTGCAGCGATCAGGGTATATCTTTACTGGCTGAAGATTTGTTGTTGACTTCACGCCTTTAAATTCATACGACGATAATATAAAAATTTCAGAATCAATGATGCACAATAAAAAGCCTTGCAGAGGAGCATATACACCAACGTAATGAGATCATTTGATGATATTCAGTGAAATAATGAAAAGAACTTATTTGAATAAGGCAATTAAAAAAGAGAATGATTAGTATCAGAGAACACGACCGATACAGTTTCCGAAACACCATCAGGGCCGGATGCATTCACGAATGCTGGCTTTTTTTAAATGAACTTGAAAAGGGCGCTACCGGTGAGAAGGTAAGATGCGATCTGGCGGAGGGAGTCTTTCTCGGAAAATATGCCTATAGTACTCGTATGGCGCTGTGGAAAATATTCCGGACACGATACTTTAATATTTCATGTCCTTGGGTCCGTTCTGAACTGATTTCCGCAAGTCAGTATGGACCGGAATCACCGGAATTCATTTCTCTGCTATATCTTTACTTTATTTTGAGGGATAAACTGGCATTTGAATTTGTTGTGGATGACATCTGGACAAAATGGCTGACCCATGATCTGGCCATTGGCAGCGAAGATTGCAGCCGGTTCCTCATGAAATTATCACAAGAAAGCAAATTGCTCCTCCAAATCACGGCCGAATCAAAAGGAAAACTGATCCGCAACACGGTTTCCACGCTTCAGGATTTCGGTCTCGCGACAGGAACAAAACATCGCACGATCAGTCGTCCGCCGGTTGTTCCGCGAACAGCCTTCCATCTTGTCCGGCTGCTCAACGATGAAGGCCTTTCCGGCAAGGAAATCATTGAGGCCAAAGACTGGCGAATATTTCTCTGGGATCAGCAGGATGTCGCCCGAATGCTGACAAAACTTTCTCAGGAGAAGTGGATACGATACGAAAAATCGGGGAATATCGTTAATCTTGAAATTTGCGATGAAAACAGCGAAAAGAATGATTGAGAAGGACAAATCATGAACGAAGACATCTCCTGGAAAATCAAGGAAGCGGCGTCCCGCATCAAGGACCGGTATGATTTCATCGGCCATCAGACAGGAGCGCCGTTTCTGGCCATCGTCTTTCCCCAGGAGGCGGAACTGTGGACCATGAAGGAATGGCGCGCCCAGGCCGGCATCTTCTCCGATCAGTACGACCTCATATATATGAATATTCTGGATATTACGACCCGATGCAACGATCAATTGGGCATTGAGAACATCATCGCCGCCCAAGAGGACCCCATGCCGGGGGCGAATCCTGAAACGGAGCTGGCCAATCTCTGGATTTCCGAAATCATTGCCGCGATCCAGACAACGCTTGCTGAACACCGGGGCAAACCTCCCGTTCTGGTGATAGAGAAAACGGCTGCCTTATATCCCGTGGCCGGTCCAAGATTTTTACTTCAGCAATTATGGGATCTGCATAGCCAGATTATCCATTGTCCGGTGGTCGTTTTTATTCCCGGAAGTCTTCTGGAACAGCGGGTTTATCTTTTTCTGAACACGAAAGAAGAGTTCATGTATCGTGGCGACATTCTTTAACGCATCATGTGGAGAGCTTTAATTATGCAGATCGGCGAAATTTTTGAGACCCGGATCACAGAGAAAATCGAACCCGTCATCAAGGTGGGGGAAGTGCAGGACGAAAAGAAGCTTGCCTTTGAAATAGGAAGTTTTGTTGTCACTCCCCATATCGAAGAGTATACGGATTCTTTTCTCGATCACTATACCGAAACGATCCGCAAACAGACCACGGAAATCGGCGTTTGGATATCCGGATATTTCGGCTCCGGCAAGTCTCACCTGGCAAAGATGCTGGCTCAGGTTACGGCAAACCGAACTTTGGACGGTATCCCGGCGACCAAGCGATTTAACGCACGCGTCCCCGCGTCAGCGGAAAGAAAAAAATCCATCGACCGGTCCTTAAGTTTGCTGAACAACTGCGCGACGTCCATTCTGGCTTTCAATCTCAACACCCTGACAGACAGCCGCAACACTCCCCTGCCATCGCTTCTCCTTTCTCAGTATTTTCTATCCAAGGGATACAGCAGCAACTATATCTTTGCCAAAGTTATCGAGGCGGAGCTGGATAAACTCCGTAAACTGCCCGCCTTTCACCAGGAGGTAGAAAAAAGGTCGGGAAAATCATGGGAAAATATCCAGTCCAATCCGAACTTCTACCGGAAGCACCTCTATGGGGCGGTATGCGACATTGCCCCGGAGTTGTTTTCAATGCCGGAGGAGGTTGCTGAAGCCCTGCGCAACGCCGAAAAGGGGGAGATATTCAACATTGAATTCCTGATTAAAACAATTCTTACCGACGTTAAAACGCAGGAGAAAGAAACCGGAAAGCCCGTCCGGATTTTTTTTGTACTGGACGAATCCGGGCAATGGATAGAGGATCAGCATGGACGGCTGGCCCAGTTGCAGGCATTGGTGGAAGAGGCGGCCATTGTCGGACAGGGAAAGATATGGATACTTGTAACCACCCATGAGGATATGGGGTCTGTTTATAAGAACGCTCATGCACTGGACAGCGATTTCAAGAAAATCGAAGGTCGTTTTCGCTTTAAATTCGGGCTGACCACGGAAAACATCGAATTGGTTCTGGAAGACCGGATTTTCAAGAAAACATTGATCGGCAAAAAGGACGTAGAAGCGATTTATCAGAACAACGCCGGCGTTATCCGTGGGTTGGGGGAACTGGCCAATGTCTCTCAGAACCTTCCCCAATGCAGCAGCGAGAACTTCATAAAATTTTATCCTTTCTTCCCCTACCAGATACATCTGATTCCTGAAATAGTGAAAGCCATTCGCTCCAAGGGGGGACGATCCGATTCGCTGTCCGGATCCACCCGCACTTTGTTGGCGATCACCCAGGATGTTATCCGCGCCGGTCGCAGAAATTACCTTCAGGCAGCCGTGGGGGAAACAGTATCTTTCGATGAAATCTACTATAATCTGCTTCAGGAAGGGGAAATATCGGCTGAAATCCGCCGTGAAATATCGAAAATCCAGAGCGTCGTGCCTGTTGCTACCGATCTTACCCCCAAGCTCGCGGAAGTTCTTTTTTTGACCGGTGATTTGGCCTACCTTCCCAAGACAGCGGCTAATCTCGCCCGACTTCTGGTTTCCGACACCTCGCAGGATCTGGCCTCCTTGCAACCAATGATTGAAGCAGAACTCGATAAATTAAAAAAAGCCAAGATTGTTGCCAGAATCGGCGACGAATGGGAGTTTCTGACAGGAGAAAGGCGCACTTTTGAAGACGCGGTGGACACAGTCACCGCTCAATTGAAATTTCAAGATCGTGAAGATGGATTGAACAAGCTCATCAGCACCCATATTCTGGGATTCGAAACGATTCCATTCAAAGGACATGATTTTCAGACACGCCTGTTTTTTGACAACAAGATGTTGGTAAAAAATGGTCATGTGGATATCCGGATCATTTCTCCTTTTGGTCATTATTCAGGAAAAACCATCAGCGATTACGAAAATGAAAGCCTCAAACCGGAGAATAACCAGACAATTTTTATCTTCAGCGACCGGGTTTCACAATTCAGCGAGCAACTGGACCGGTATGTCGCCATGAAAGAAGTGGTGGACAGATGGCAGGGTGATCCGAACAAGTCGGCCACAGAACGTGAACTGGCCAACAGCAAGGTCACTGTCGACTTACCAAAATTGAAAGGCGCCGTTGAAGGATCCATCCGTCAGGGATTAAAGCAGGGACACCTGATCTTCCGGGGCAGCAGCCACGCCATTGTTAGCAAATCGCAAAATCCGGGTGATGCAATCCGCGGTGAAATAAGCCATTACTTCGGAACACTTTATCCAAAATATGACAAAATGCCCATCCGGATAAAGTCGGAACAACAGGATATCTCCGATATCCTGGCCGGGGCTAAGAATCTGTCTCAGGATGTGAAATCTCTGAAGCTTTACGACAAGACCGGTCAGTTGGACGCTCACATTCCGCTGATCGATGAAATTCGCATCTATCTGATAAACCGTCTGAACAAAAAACAGCGAACTCTCGGGCAGGAAATCCTCGACAATTTCGAAATACCGCCCTACGGTTGGGACCCCAATGCCGTCCGCATCGGGATTGCGGCGGCGGTCAGAGCGGGTATGATCAAGATTTCCGTAAGCAAAAAGATATATACCAATCCTGCCGATACGGAGCTGATTGCCACCATGCGTAACAGCAAAGCTTTCAGCAAGGCGGAAGTTATTCTGGAAGAGACGGATGTGGATACGGCCGTTTTAATCACTGTCCGGACGCTTTTAATCGAGCTGACGGGGAATCGCAAGATTGACGAAACTCCGTCGGATATCGCCGCTGCTTCCGTAAAATATCTGACGGATATAAAAAAGAAGGGCGATGATGCACAGATATGGGCAAAAGCCGCAAATTTTCCGCTGCCGGAATTCTTCACGGCGGGCATGGAGACCATAGAAACTTTACTGGGTCTCACCAATCCGGTGCATCACGTCAAGGAGTGGGAGGCAAAGTCGCCAACCATAAAAGATGAATTGAATGAAGTCCTTGCGGTCCACGCCTTTTACGGCAAGAACGCTGAGCTTTTCAAGGGAACCAGAGAGCTTTATATCATCCTGCAAAGCATCCATTACAAAATACCCAAAGAGAATATCATTCTTCATTTTCTCAATAATTATGCAACGGCTGATAATGATGCCTCAATTCATAAAAAGGATACCTGGCAGAAGCTCCAGGACAACAAGGCTCATGTCCTGACTGAGGTGGAAGCGTTGAAACGCATGTGGCGGCAAGCGGCGACGGAATCCGTCCTTCCCCTTAAAAACCGCATCGATCAGGATAATACCACTGGCCTGCTGACTGCGGAAGAAATCGCCCCATTTGAAACAGCATGCCAGAATATGACCACGGAAATTGAAGGAGAATCCGACCTGATCAAGATCGCTCTGCTCCCGGACAAAATTTCAGGCCGAGTCAACGATTTGATTGCGCACCTGGAGCGGCTTATTAAAAGCAAGGATACGGATGGAGAAGAAGAAGAAGGTGGTGGTGGCGGTAATAAGCAGGTCAGGAAGATCAAGTTGATTGCCTCCCCCAGAAGAATAAAAACCATAACCGAATGGAATGGTTTGAAAAACGATCTGGATGCACAAATAAACGCTGCCCTGGATCAGGGCGATGAGCTGGAACTTTCCTGAATATGCAATCTCAACATAAAACCAAACTCAAATCTATCGTTCTATACCTCCGTCATACCATGGAAGGGTATTATGACAGCGGCGGCGACTGGCATCCTGGCGATTTGGAGGAGCGTTTGGCCGCCCTGGGTGTTCACAAGAATCGTGAAGCCCTGCCACTCGGACAGCTTTCCCATCTATGCGAAGACGATCGACGCACCAGGCTGATTGTGGACGCTTTTATCCAATCTTCCCTGCAATCGGAACGCACACGGGAAGATGCAATAGGAGAGTTTCTTCAGGAGTCAGCCTATACCTGGGTCAACCGGCTCATCGCCCTGCGGTGTATGGAAGCTCGGACACTGATCGACGAGGTCATCATCCAGAAGGACAATTACGGTGGCCGCTCCCTGAAGCATCATCGCCTGACCAGACAAAACCCGGATATCTGCGCCGGAGAAGACGATGGCCTCTATGCCGCGCTTGCTGCTGAGTTTGTAGAGCGGGCGGAGGAACTCCCCCTACTTTTCAGCCCGGATGAACCAGTAATCGCCCTGAAACCTGGCGTGGCGGCCCTGAAAAAATGCATTCAGTTGCTGTCCGCTGCTGATGAAATATTCACCGCACCGGATACCCTCGGCTGGGCCTATCAATACTGGAACACCGAAGAAAAGGACCGAGTGTTTGCAAAGGTCCGCACCGTCAAGGGCGCAAAGATCGAGAAGGCCGATATCATTCCCGTCACCCAGTTGTACACTGAGCCCTACATGGTAAAATTCCTCGTCCAGAATTCCTTGGGCGCCCTCTGGATGACTATGTATCCAGAATCCCGCCTCTGCGAATCCTGGGAATACTACGTCCGTGATGCCGACCGGGCGCCGATGAAGAAAAAATCGCTAAAATGGATCTCTTTTCTCGACCCCTGCGTCGGTTCCGGTCATTTTCTCCTCATGGCTTTTGATCTTCTCTACGCCATGTATGTGGAAGAAGGGAAACTGAAGACACCCGGAGATATATGCGAGGTGATCCTGAGCCAAAATCTCTTTGGGATTGATATTGATGAGCGCGCCATTCAGATCGCCGCATGCGCCCTGTACATGAAGGCAAAGGAAAAGGATGGGGCATTCAGACCGACACGCATCAATCTGGCGGCAACTAATATCCATGCCAGCGCTAACATGGATCATCTCTCGGCTTTTCTTGACAAACATCCGGAAGACAAACCTTTCAAGTCCACCCTCCAGATGATCTTTGCGAGTTTAAGACACGCCGACGAACTGGGTGCACTCCTCCAGATCGAAGAGCCAGTGGAAAAGGAATTCAGATCCCTGAAGGCCCTCGTTGATGAGGAAAAGTCCGGACCGCCCAAACAGAGGCCGCTCTTTGCAGAACCGGAAAAACTGGAGCAGACATCACTGCCCTTGGGCGTCATATCTTATGAAGAATGGAAGTCCGGCCTTTTGGCCCGACTGAGCGCCCATTTCAAGGAAGAATTTGCTTCTGCGGATTTCTCCTCACGCTTTTTTGGTGAAACCGCCGGAAAAGGCTTGTCCCTTTTCGATTTTCTGTCCCGGCGCTATGACGTGGTGGCTACGAATCCGCCCTACATGGGCTCCAAAAACATGGGAGCCGTTGTAAAGCGATATGTGGAAACCCACTTTACCGCCGGGAAGCGTGATCTCTACGCGGCGTTCATCCTCCGCTGCCTGGAGCTGGCTCGGCCGGAGACGGGGCGGGTGGCGATGGTGACGCAGCAATCGTGGATGTTCCTGCGATCTTTTGCCGATCTGCGCGCCCTCGATGCAGAGAAGCTTGAAAATGCATCAGGCTTCACGGGTCTCATCAGGGAGATCACCATCGAGACCCTGGCGCATTTGGGTCCGGGCGCCTTCGGGGAGATATCTGGTGAGGTTGTCAATATCGTCCTCTTCACTCTATCCAAGAAAATTCCGGCTAATGATCACCGCATGACCGCCTTCCGCCTCATCGGACCGAAGAGCCCGGAGGAGAAGGATAAGCTATTGCGCCAGGCGCTCAATTCCATAACGAAAATAGCTCAAGGAGCGGCAGCAGATGTCGAACATGCGGCAACTATCAGGTGAGGACTATCCCGATGCAGCAAGAAAACACTACACGGATGCACGAACCCTCATGAACAGGCGCCGCTATGATGGCGCAGCTTATCTGGCGGGATATGCAGTGGAATGTATTCTGAAAACCATCATTCAGGTTAACCAGCCTTCCAGAGTGCCCATGATTCACGACATCAATAAATTAAGTGTGGATGCGCAAAGGCTGGCAACTATGCCGTCTTCCAGAACGGCACGGTATTTTTCTTTGGGTTCTTCAGTCACAAGGCTTCCATACGGCAATCCTCCTGCGGGATGGAAAGAAACCCTTCGGTACCATTGTGAAGGAACCATTCCGAAAACAACTGCTTCGGACTGGGTGGCGGAAGCCAAACGTCTGTATGAGCACGTGCTTTGGGGCCTTATCAAAGATGGCGAGGTAACGCTATGACAATAAATTTCAAACATTTGGATGAAGCACGCCATTCGGCGGTAATGCTTTTGATTACTGCTTTGAGAAATGCTCCTCCTGATTGCAAAATGGTACTGATAGAAGATCTCTATGGCAAACTTCGCCTTGTGGTATGGCCTGGAGGCGCTCATCAAGACTTGATGGACGAAATCCGGAAGCAACTGGGTGAAGAGGTCCAGGGTATCTGGACAGATGACATCTGGACTGTGAGTAAGGAAGTGTCGGATACTGACAAGTTTGTATATGACAACACATGGAAGGAAAGCAAACCGCATCCGGATGAATCCCGATTGCGCATTCTGGATCGCTACCGGTCACGCGGTGCATGGTTTTCTCCAATGGATCAGCCTCCCTGGGAAAAGCCGGTTCGTCCGAGCACCAAGCAGCCTCCTATTGTGGTCTTTTATTCCTTCAAGGGTGGTGTCGGCCGCTCCACCGCATTAGCTGCCTTTGCGATCCATCGGGCCCGAAAGGGTGAAAGAGTGGCTGTCATTGATTCGGACCTCGACGCCCCCGGTATAGGCACTTTGCTGGCCGCCGACGAGGAAGGAACAACGGCGCGATGGGGTGTAGCGGATTATTTGCTCGAACAGCCTATTGGGCCGGTTGATTTTCGGGATTATTACCATGCCTGCCGCCGTGAAAAGGTGACGGGAAAGGGGGAAATTCTGGTGATTCCGTCTGGTCGCGTCGACAGCGAATACCTTGGGAAACTGGCTCGACTGGATTTCGAACCGCCGAGACCTGAGGAAAAACAAAAGCATCCTTTTTTCATGCTCCTTCAGGATGTGCGCACGCAACTTCGCCCTCATTGGCTTCTGGTGGATCTCCGTGCCGGACTCGCCGAGACTGCCGGCATGGTTCTGGGTGGTTTCGCCCATTTGCATGTGCTGTTTGGTACCTCTTCCGAGCAGAGTTGGCGAGGTTTGAGGCTGGTCATCGAGCGACTGGGGGCGCAACGGGTCCGGGCAGACAAGCAGCAAGGCGACTGCATTATGGTTCAGGCGATGGTTCCAAGAGCACCCGAACTGAATAAGCAAGCAACTCAAAGATTTGCAGACAGAGCCCGAGATGAATTCACGGAGCTTTACTATGCAGAGTCCGGTCTTGATAATTTCTGGAGCATTGAAGACATTGAAAGCAGCGACGCACCGCATGCTCCGGTCCCGATTCGCTACGACGAAGTTTTGTCTGATTTTCGCAATATCGATGAAGTCGCAGGAACAATTGTGGAATCGCCGGACTACCAGAGTCTTGCCGACCGTATTCTCAACCGGTTCAGAGGTGCCAAACAATGAGTAAATTCAGAAAAGACACGCAGAAGACGCTCCTGGATTTTCTTTCGAACCTAGGTTACGGCCAGGCAGAATCGGAACCTGGGGAGTCTTTCGCATGTCGGTATTATCCTATCAGGCAGCACCTTCGTGCCTTCGATCCCGATGTAATGCTTGTGGTGGGAGAGAGAGGAACAGGCAAATCCGCCCTTTTCAATGCGGTATTCAAAAACAGACTGTTGTCTGCTCTGGCCCCTTTTGCTCCCGAGCTGCGATTACCCTATAAAAACGCTGATCTCATCAAGCTAGTACCCGGATACCCTATAGGCGCACAATTTCCTGATCCTCGAGGCATGAAGAACGCCCTGAAGACACCGGATCAGGCTGTGGATCTTTGGTTTGCATACCTCGTACGGGTTCTTAAAGATGAAATAAGCGAGCCCGGAAAGCTCAAGTTTCTTGATCTGCCCGGAGGCGCACCGGATCAAGTACTCGATGCATTCGCAAATTCGGGAAATGAGCCATTACTTGCTCTGGATCGGTTGGATCAGAAACTCCAGGATGCGGATCAGTGGCTGTTTGTTGGCTATGACGAATTGGATACTTTGGGTGGATTCGATTGGGAAGCAATGGCCAAGGCCATTCAGGGACTCGTTGCATTCTGGTCCAGTTATGCAAGGCGATGGCAGAGACTCCGGGCCAAGATATTCCTGCGAAAGGATCTGTTCCGGCGCCATGCGGGAATTGGAGGGGCGGACCTGGCCAAACTGGCTGCCAATAGGGTTGAACTTGGCTGGAGCGACCAGAATCTTTTTTCGATGCTCATCAAGCGTATCGCGAATACGGATGAGCAGTTGTTTGATTACTGCAAGGGGGCTCGCATTCTTTTCAGCAAGGAACCACACAAAATATTCGGTCATATCCCCAACCTGAAAAAAGCAGAGGATGCCCGACCCTTTATTGAACGAACCATTGGTCAATACATGGGCGCCAACACAAACAAGGGACAGAGCTTCAACTGGGTACTCGATCATCTTCGTGACGGCCATAAATGTGCCACGCCAAGAGAATTGGTCAGGCTCTTCGAGCAGGCGGCGCAAAAGGAACGCGGAAATCCTCGCGCCACGCCGCCCAAGCTGTTTCATCCTACTTCGCTTCGACAGGCTCTCGAAGATGTCTCGGCAGATCATGTTGAGCAGGCCATCCACAATGAGTGGCCCTGGTTGCACGGGGTCAGGGAACGGATAGCAAAGGACAGGTTGTCTCCATGGAAACGACGCGAGTTAGAGGAACTGCTTGACCAGCACTGGAATGAATCCTGGGGAGAGGGAGTCAATAAAATAGACCCGCCTGCTCAGAATGGAAGGGAACTCATCGACTATCTGGTGGAATTGGGCGTTTTTCGAGAACGGACCAACGACCGTATCGATGTTCCGGACATTTACCTGTTTGGGCTGGGCCTGCGGCGTAAGGGAGGCGTGAAACGGAGATGAAGGCTTCAGTTGCCGATTGCTCGCAGAATGTTGTATTCCGTTCGCGCCAGATGCGCTTTCTTGACATACCACAAGCGCCTTTGTGTTATTGGCTGCGGGAGCATTTTTTTGAACTGCTGGCGGGAAGGACACTGGGGGATGTGGCTAATGTCTGTCAGGGGCTTGCCACCGCAAATGATCCACGTTTTGTCCGCTTTGTATGGGAAGCACCGACCGTAGAATGGGCGCAACCCTTGCTCAGTCGCCGTTGGGTCCCCTTTGAAAAAGGCGGGGGATACGGCAAGTGGTTCGGCCACCACTTCTGGGTAGTTGACTGGGAACGCGGTGGTGCGAGGATCAAGGCGTTTCCTGCAAGCGTTGTGAGGAACGAGCAATATTACTTCAAGGAGGGATGGACATATAGTGATGTTGCGAGAGGATCACTTGGCCCTCGAATCCTTTTTGGTAACGCTGTCTTTTGTGCAAATGCCTCTTCTGGAATATTTACCCATGATAGCCATCAAGCAATCGGTTCAATTCTGGCAATTCGATTTGCTAGCCAGATAGTCAGGTCGATCAGCGCTCGTATACAACTGAACCAAAGTTATATCGCTCGCCTTCCCCTGCCGGAAATCCTTCCACCATCGCTTGATATACTCGAAACTTCCTGCATTGCCTTTAAATGTCAAATAGTTGCCAGCTACTTAACAGAGCGAAGTTTTGCTGGTACGCCTTCATCTGATGAAGATTCTGTTGCTGCAAGCCTCCACACTCTTGAAGGCATCTCAGAGCGCTATGTCTTCGCCGCTTATGGCGTTGATGGAGAAGACTTACAGGATGTTTTAGATGAAACTGGCACTCCTGCTGGATGGTTTCCATTGATTGCGGGATATGACACCCTGCCGCCGTTATCCTATGGTTTGCCGGTTATCCCCGCCGAAGTCATTGATTTTCTTCAAACTCATGAACGCCGTACTCTCGAAAACCGGGAACTCGCCACCAAAAAGAGCCTTTTGCACGCCCTATACGAAGCTGGGCGTGGGGCATGTGAGGAGGTTGATGATACGGACTGCGATGCATCGAATGACGACGAGGAAGATAGCGATCAGATTGCCGTCAGCGCCCGGATCCCCATTCCGGCAGAGACATTTCTCGAAGAGCTATCCCAGAAGCTGGAAATCCATCCCATCTCAGTTTATTGGCTCATCAAGGAGGGAATCAATCAGGAAGGTTGGCGCTGTTTGCCAAAGGAGCAACGGCTTACAAAAGACCGCTTCACGGTCTTAATTCTCAGACTTCTGGGCCACTGCTGGCCGAAGCAGATCGAGACGGGGGAAGCGGTTCCAGCCTGGGCTGATGATGATGGAATCATTCCCATGATAGAAGGAACGGATGAAGCCACCCTGAATGCTCGTCTAAGGGGGCGTCTGGCTGCCGAATATGGAGATAATCAGGTATCGTCGGAAGAAAACACATTTGAAGACATCATGGGTAAACCTCTGGCAGAATGGGTCCGAAAGGACTTCTTCCGTCATCACATCTCTCAATTCAAAAAGCGTCCTGTTGCCTGGCATCTTACCAGCGCCAAATTGACAATCCGTTCCCGGCAGGAAGCCGCCTTTGAATGCTTTCTCTATTACCAAAAAGTAGACGGAGATCTGCTACCCAAGCTCAAAAACCAATATGTTATTCCTCTGTTGAAACGACTTGAAACTGAATTGCGCGGTATAGAGAACGCAAGTGGGGACCTCGCAGGTGAACAGACATCAAGAAAAATCTTTTTGCGGGATCGTATCCTGGAACTGAAGGCATTCGACCTTGTCTTGACCGAAGTCAGTGCATCGGGTTTTGGGCCGGAAGCACACCGGCCTCAGCTTCGCCAATATGCCATCAACGACGCCATGCTCTGCCTCAAATCCCGGTGGTTGAAAAGACTGAGCGGTGTGCTTCAGAAAGATCCTCTGGCGAACTGGCGAGATCAGGCGGATAAAACGAGTCTCCATGAGGATTTTTCCACCTGGGTTACCGACGCCGTGACCCATCTGGATTACCATTGCGCCAGCATTGTTCCTAAGCCTCCGCTGGAAAAAACCCTGGACGACGATCCCAAGGTAATAGACCTGGCGGGTGTGATCTGCGCCGAGTCGGATGCCATGCTGACAGAAGCCCTGAGATGTGCCTGTGCTGTCTGGTGGAAGACTTTTGATGCCACGATACTGAAACCGATTTCCGAGAAAATCAGGGATGCAAAAAAAGAGCATCAATCACTTAAAGAGCAATTCCGCGATCCAAAGGGCGACTTCAATGAGCAGTCGGAAATGAACCGAAAAATCAATGCCTTGAAATCTGATATTAAGTCCTGGCAAAAAGAATTGACTTTTAAGTCAGGTCAGGGGAAGGCTGTGCAGTACGTTATCGAATCCTGGCCTTGCCCGGAAGCGCTTACCTGGGAATCATGGCTTGCGGAACAACCGATGTATAATCAACTGTCCAGCCTGAACGAAAAGCGTCCGCCGCCGCAGACGGTCGCGGATTTCATCCGGCAGGAAAGCCTTTACCAACCGGATATCAACGATGGGGTGCGGGTGAATATCGCGCCGCTGCAGAATGCCGGATTGTTGGCAGCGGACGTACTGGCAGGCAAGGATGTGGACAAGGCCATTACCGACCGGGCCGCTTGGCGCGACGATGAGCGGCGCTGGTGTCGTGAAGGAAAACTGCCCAAACCGGGCTGGTGGGAGTAAACGATAGATAACAAATGAAATGGAGGTTATGTTATGAGAGCCGTTGAAGCCGTAATAAATGTGTCCCCTGACGGATTCGCCATTGTAAATACAGACATAATGCTGAAACCAGGCCTTCATAAAATCCTTATAATAACAAATGAAACTGCTGTTACCGAAGGATATCCGTTAAAGAAAAAAAAGAAGGGAATCCTGGACCTGAAACCGATTCATTTGCAAGGATGGCCAAAGCACTCGACATTTCGCAGGGAGGAGATATACAATGACGATGGGCGCTGAGACCGTTTTTATAGATACGAATATTCTCGTCTATGCCACGGATGATGAATCTCCTTTTAATGCAAAATCGCTCGGCATAATAAAACAGTTAATGACAGACGGAATTAATTTCGCCATCAGTCCTCAAATTGTCCGTGAATATCTTGTCGTACTAACGCGTGGGCTGCCACCGGACGATCCTGCACGATCCGCAGCACTTCATAATGTAAGAAAATTTGTAGAAGCATTCTCGTTACTGGATGAAAACAGCGAATCTGTTGCCAGATTACAAACGATAATGGAAAACTTCGACGTTGGGGGAAAACAGATTCATGATGCCAATATCGTCGCGGTAATGCTGGTTCATGGTGTGAAGCGTTTGCTAACGTATAACCAGGATGATTTCAAAAAATTCGATCACTGGATTGAGATACTGGGCTTGGACGAGGTTTCCTTGTGAAGGAAAATTCATTTAAAAACTGGCTGTTTGAACATATCCAATCAGTTTTATCCAAACCGGTTGAACCCGCGCCGTTTATCATCTGGTGCGACCCTGCAAGGGAATGGAAAGAACTTCTGCAGAAGGCCTGTGGGGATTGTTTTGAATTATGGGCGGAGGAAAGTCACGAGCTGTTGCTCCGGCATCGTTTTGCCCTTGAAGTGCGCAGACCCCGTGTGATCTGGCTTCCGAGAAGAAAAGAGGATCTCAGCTATTTGCAGGTTTTTGCCGGCGAGGCATCGTTTAGGGAAATTTCCCTACTGGAAGCATTGCGCGAATACGGTGTGGAAATTACACGGTCACAGGAAGACGAGGTCAAGGAGGACCTTCTGGCTTATGCCTTGACAAAATTGGATGAACCGCTCGCCAGATGGAAAAAAATTACGCCTGATGAACTGATTTCGGCGGGGACGATCCTCCTCGTACTTGCGGATGTGGGCAAGCCCATCGCAAATCAAATCAGCGAAGAGAAAAGGAACCTGTTCAAACGCCGCACCACCGTTGATTTCGGCTTTCCGACACCAGATTTGGATGAACTGGATAAATGGCGTATCCGTGCAGTGGCTCGACTCCTGGCCACAGATGCAGCGCTCAAACTTGGAGAGGATGGCTTCTCCACATCGGACTGGATCATCCCGCCGGGAAACAGCAGAAAACGGGCGATGGAACTTTTGGACCAGTGGCAACGGGATATCCAGCTTCAATCGAAATTAGAGACTCTGGCAAAAAAAGCAGACGCCCTTCTGAACCTTCAGTCCATGATGATGGAACGCTCCTTCACTTTATCCGAACCCTTCGCCTCCTACAGGGCAGAAAATATCTCATTTGAAAACGAAATAAAGCAGATCAACAAATTTGAGGATTTCCTGGAGCTGGCTACTTATCTTGCCCGAAAAAGAGAAAGCTATCTGCATCATGCTCAAAGCTTCTGGGGCCAATGGACAAAAAAAAGGGTGCCCTGGGATATCCTGGCGAGTTTGGGAAAAGCAGCGCAGGTACTCCGGGAAAATGAAGGCGTAGAGAAAAACTGGCACACTCTAAAGGACGCCATTGACTGGTATGTCGAGCAGGGATGGCAGGTGGATACTGAAGGAGATAGTCTTATGCAGGAATGGTCCATTGAAGAAGCAGACCTTTTTGAGGTACAGAAGACACTCAGAAAAGCGTTCCGGATCATCCTTGATCGGACCAATACAGCTTTCTCCGAATTAGCGGCCCATGATTCCAGTTGGCCGGAACAAACTCACCTGCCCTATGCCGGGGAAGCTTTGAAGGCAAGCATCGAGGAAAATAAAGAACCCGCAGCAGTCATTGTGATTGACGCTTTCCGTTTCGAACTGGGGAAACGCCTGGCCGAGATGATTAATGAAGGCCAGACGTCACCCGTTGCTTCTGTACGCCCATGTATGGCTCCAGTACCTACTACGACGGAACTGGGTATGGCCTATGCCCTGCCCATCCTCGCTAAAAGCCTGCGGGTCTCCGTAGATCAGGAAAAGGGCTGGGCCGTTCATGCTGAAGGGTTTAGTCAGAATCTATCTCTTGCGGAATCTCGGCGGAGTTGGTTGAACGCCATATATGGCGTGAAGCCATCCCATATCCTGGCAGTGACAGATGTGATCAATACCGGCATTAAACTGCCCGTGGGGAAGCTTATTTTTCTCTTTGGTGATGAATTCGACGCTCAGGGGCATGGAGGTGAGCTTGCCCTTTCCGGCGCCGGAGATTACCTCGAACGGTATGCGCAAGTCATCCGGAAGCTCAGGGATGCCGGTTATATGCGTATTTCTCTGACCACGGATCATGGTTATTTCCATTATGTTCCCGGAGACGATGAAATCATGGAAAAACCCGATGGGGATATCCTCTGGAAGGCAAGACGGGCCATCGTAGGAAAAAATCTTAAACACAAGACGGCCATTCGTACAAGAGTTGCCGGCAGCAACCTGGAATGCCTGACCCCCCGAAGCGTCAACGCCTTCAATACCTATGGCGGCATCGGCTTTTTCCATCGAGGTGCGACTTTGCAGGAATGGCTAATCCCCCTGGTTTATATTCAGTGGACGAAAAAGGCGAAAAAGACGGGTATTGTACTGAAGCCTGTCGCTGAGATTACAACGCTGGAACCGGTTGTCGAAATAGAACCGGAGACGAGAGGAAAGAAAGACATCTTAGGGGAGATTGACGGCAGCTATCTTGGCAGACAGATTGTCGTCAAGATTCGGGACACAGCATCCGGAAATATCCTTTTCAAATCAGGAGATATCGCGATCAGTCCGAAAGATGACATCCGACAGGTAAAGCTGGAAAAGGTTTCTGGAGCGGAAGGCCGCTATGGGCAGAAATTGACGTTGTTTATTCTCGATGCCGATAACGAGGAGATATTAGCATCGGCCGATGTAACATTGAAAATTGATATGGATGAATGGCTATGAAGGAAGAACAGATAAATCAGACAAACTGGGTTGATGCCCTGGATCAGAAACTCTTCAAAGTCTTTCCCGGTCGGGTAGTACGGAAGGACCTTGTCAAGCGTTTCAAGGTCGGTGACAACATCCCCGTTTACGTCCTTGAATATCTGCTTGGCAAGTATTGCTCCACAACCAATGAAATTGAAATTGCAGAAGGAATCAAGCGGGTCAAGGATGTTATATCCGAACGGATCGTCAGGGCCGACCGGGGGGAACTGATCAAATCCAATCTGAAGAAAAAGGGTAGCCATAAGCTGATTGACCTGGTGATGGTCTCTTTCGATGAAAAAGATGAAGGGGGTAAATACTGGGCCAGTCTGGCCACAGCGGGCATGGATCATGTTCATATCTCGGAAGCGCTTGTTTATGAGCATGAGCGTCTGTTGACCGGAGGCATCTGGGCCAATCTGGAGATTGCCTACGACGAAACGCGGGTACATAAAGGAATGACAAGACCTTTTGTTCTGAACCGTCTTCAGCCGATTCAGATTGCCAGCGCTAATTTGCAGGAATTCATCGAAGGGCGGGCAATGTTCACAAGAGATGAATGGATCGCCATTCTCCTCCGGACAATGGGCTACGAACCTACGAACGGCGATTTTACACCTCGCAGAAAACTGCTTTTTCTATCCAGGATGGTCCCCATGGTAGAGAAGAATTACAACCTTATTGAGCTAGGGCCGAGGGGAACAGGGAAGTCTTATGTTTACCGGGAAATATCACCTTATGTGATTCTGCTGAGCGGGGGACAGGGCTCCGTGGCGGATCTCTTTGGCTGGAAGAACCGGAAGGACAAGCCAGGTCTTGTCATTCGCTACGATCTGGTCGCCTTTGATGAGGTTTCAGGATCACATTTCAAGAAAGAAAACGACAAGCAGATGTACAAGGGCTACATGGAACAACGGTCCTTTTCACGGGGCGATGACAAAGGAACGATCCAGGCGGATGCGGGGATCGTCTTCAACGGCAACATCGACGGTGATGTTGAATCCATTGCCCGGATATCTCATCTTTTTTCGGCTCTGCCGGACTCTATCCGAAACGACATGGCCTTTCACGACCGCTGGCACGGCTACCTGCCGGGCTGGGAAATTCCCAAGATGCAGACAGCCTATTTCACCGATCATTTGGGTTTCATCTCCGATTACATCGCCGAGATATTCCATGAAGGGATGCGAAACCTCAATTTCGCCGATATCCATGATCGATACTTTTCCTTCGGCAACCACCTGGAGGCGCGGGACAGGACGGCGGTCGTAAAGACCGTTTCCGGCCTGGTCAAGCTGCTTCATCCGGCGAATGATCCATCATACCAGGAAGTTGAAGAATATGTTAGCTTTGCCCTGGAAATGAGGCGACGTGTCAAAGAGCAGCTCAAGCGCATGGGAGGCATAGAGTACGCGAAGGTCAACTTTTCTTATATCGACAAAAAGACAGGGGAAGAACGCTTCATCGGTTGCCCGGAACTGGGAAGCATCCAGTTGATCCCCGATACGCCTCTGCCGCCCGGCGATATCTTCACCATCGGTTATGATCAGGCGGAAACAAGATATTCCCTTTATCGAATCCAGATCAATATCAACATTGGTTCGGGGAAATTTAATCTGGTGGGAACCTCTTCCAGGAATATTCGTGAATCGGCAAAAATGGCTTATGATTTTCTAAGGTCCAATGCGAAAAAGATAGGGATCGAACGGGAACTTTCCAGCTTTGACGTGAATATTCAGTTAATCAGCTTGATGCAGGGCAAAGACGCGCACGACCTGGGAGTGGCGTTTTTCGTCGGTTTGGTCTCTGCTCTGCTGTCAAGAACCGTGGCGGCTGGACTGGTCGTTTTGGGAGAAATGAGTCTTCACGGTGTTCTCAGCCATGTGGAGGGTCTGGGTGATAAGCTGCGCGTTGCCATGGATTCCGGGGCAAGACGGGTCATGATCCCCACGGCAAATCGAAAAGACTTCGCCACCCTGCCCGATGAAGTGATTGACAAAGTGCAGATCGAGTTTTACAGTGACCCGGCTCAAGCGGCCTTCAAGGCGCTGACGGATGGGTGAGCCATTTCGTCATCAGGCCACTGATTTACCCGTATCGGCATGCTCGATGACGCCGTAGCGTCACTGGCGGTAATTACCCTCTACCTTGATCTGTCGCCTGTTGAATCTGGATCGCAGGCATAATGCGGGTCCGGATTTCATCGTAAATGGCAATATCAACTCCTTCACTTACTTCCAGGGAAACAGCCAATCCGTATGCGACCGGTGTTTGAATTCTTCCCGCATCTTCACGGCAGTTAACTTTGATATCGATGACATCCCCATCGATGAACGGCTCCGCTCTTCGGCCTTCGAAGACCTCGTGCTGGACCGCTCCGCGTCTTACAGCCCGCCAATCTGCATCGCTACGAGTTGGAGCCAAACCGTTGTTGTTCGTTTCAAACCATAAGCTTGCTGTGCGATATCTTTGAGTTCTTGCTTAAATAGGTGAAAACCAGGCCAGAGTAACAGTCAGACGTCTCCACTCAGGGCGGGAGCCCAATGATGGCGGTAACGGTAAACGGAAAACATGAGCTTCACCATCAGAAAGTTGTCCAAAACCCAGCAGTGTCGCTCGCTGGTCAGTGCAATTCAGGACGCGATCTACCTGTGGCATGCCGTAACCCATCCAGCGGCTTATTAGTGCACTGAATTGACGGCCATTTTCAGGCGTGCGATGTATGTCTGAAATCCGAGAGCCTAAGTCTCCCCATGAGCAGCCATGCACCAGCATTGCCTTCAGTAGCGGAACCTCATAGGCTCGTGGGTCTACTTCAGCGGCTTGCTCATTGAAAATCTGTTGCAGAGAGTCGTAACAAATTCCCGCGGCACGACTGATTAACGCTGTCGCGTTGCTTGTACCGCATCCATAGGAGGGAGCTATCAACTCGCCGGCAAGGATTCAGGGCGAGGCCATCTTGTTTCCGGGAGCTCTGCAAGAAATTGCCGGTTCTATGGTTACTGGTTCCATTGGCTGCAAAGGCATCATGTACCATTGCTTTCCACCGTAAAACACCACGTCGGGTTTAATTGCGCGACGATATCCGCTGCCGAATGCCGAAACCGGACTTGGCAGCGGCAGTCCGAAAGGATCAAACCTATTTTCAGGATAGGCCGCTTGAGAGCTATCGTGATGGATTGCACCTACCGTAAGGCCGTTGATGGTTTCTGCTGGTGAAAGCAGTTTTCGATGCCTGGCATCTCGATACAGCGCTTTGATTGCTGCCGCTTCTAATTCGTCAGTCTGTAATGAATCAAATTCAACACGGGGGCACTGGTTCAGTAGAGTGGGATACAACATTATGATTGCATCGCATAATGTTGAAAATAGTAATTTTGCTTTAAGGGATAGCTGCGCCTTTAAGAACTTCTTCGGACGTGATTGAGAAGTTACTTTCCGTTCAGACACCATTTAAACTAAAAATGATCAGCACAAAATCACCTTGAGTGATAAGCTGAGAGGGGTTTAGCGCCATAATGAAATTCGATAAAGCTGTTGTAGATACTTTACTCGCTCACGACATTGTGATGGATCAGGCACTTTCTGAGGCTTCAGCAGCATTTCATGCAGAAGAAGTGCCGGTTGGTGCAGTTCTGCTTTCAGAGTCGGGAATGGTTATGGCTGCGACTCATAATCAGACAATTTCACTGTCTGATCCAACTGCTCATGCGGAAATTCTTACACTGCGTCTAGCAGGCAAACTGATTCAGAATTACAGATTGTTAAACACTACGCTGTATGTTACGGTAGAACCCTGCATGATGTGCATGGGGGCAATCATCCATGCCCGAGTCAGCAGACTCGTTTACGGAACCAGAGATCCTCGGTGGGGCGCTGCCGGATCTTTGTATGATTTATCTACCGACAATCGTCTGAATCACCGACTGGAAGTCATTTCCGGGGTTCGTGAAACCGAATGCAGAGGTATTTTGCAGCGTTTTTTTCGGGAAAGGAGATACTCTTAGATCGGATAGTCGAGTGCTTCCCTCGAAAGGCGCTTTGGCGAGATTGCCAAACTGAAATATTTTGATGTTTTTTGGAGAAGTCATTAATTAAAGGAGTAGCATGTGGCAAATATTGTAATCGTTGGAACCCAATGGGGGGATGAAGGTAAAGGAAAAATCGTCGATCTACTCTCGGATATCGCTGATGTTGTGGTACGGTTTCAGGGTGGAAACAATGCCGGACATACCATGGTTGTTAACGGTGAACAGTTTATCAGTCATCTGGTTCCTTCCGGCATTCTTCAGAAAAAAAAATGTTATATTGGCAATGGAGTCGTTGTGGATCCTCAAGTGCTGATTGATGAAATGGATTATCTTTCTTGCAGGGGAATCGACGTGGGGCCGCATAGTCTCAAGATCAGCGAGTTGGCCCATTTGATCATGCCCTATCACAAGATGATTGACATTGCGCGTGAGCACCTTAAAGGCGATCTGAAAATCGGCACGACAGGCCGCGGAATCGGTCCGTGTTATGAGGACAAGGTCTCCCGGCGAGGCATCCGATTTGTTGAATTAATCGATCCAGAGCTGTTTCAAGACAGGCTGCTATCTTTTTTGGATGAAAAAAATTATTACCTGAAGAATTATCTTTCAACTGCTCCCTTGGATCCACAGCCGATTATCGCCACCTTCAACCGATATGCGGAACGCCTTTTACCCTATGTGACCAATGTTTCAGTTGAACTCGACCAGGCCATTTCCGCCGGTAAGCAGCTTCTTTTTGAGGGTGCACAGGGAACCCATCTTGATATCGACCACGGAACTTATCCATATGTCACATCCTCCAATACGGTTTCAGGAAATGCCTGTTCCGGATCAGGCATTGGACCCGGACGCATCACCGGTGTTATCGGCATTGTCAAGGCATACACCACTCGTGTGGGGCAAGGGCCATTCCCCTCGGAGCTGTTTGATGAAACGGGAGGTCGTATTCAGCAGAAAGGGGCCGAATTCGGCGCCACAACCGGCCGCAAAAGACGCTGTGGTTGGCTCGATATGGTGGTGCTGAACAATTCCGTGCGGCTGAACGGTCTGACCAGTCTTACCATCACTAAACTTGACGTGCTTGGCGGCTTTGATCATATCAATATTTGCACCGGGTACGAATATCAGGGCAAAGTGTTGACAGATTTTCCATCCAGTCTGAAAGTATTATCCAAATGCAAGCCGATATATGAAACGCTTCCCGGCTGGTCAGAGGATATTTCAAACATCCGCATAAAAGAAGATCTTCCCCGAAATACCAGAAACTACTTGAACAGGATTGAAGCATTTACTTGTCTCCCCATAGGCATCATTTCTGTCGGTCCTGGAAGGCACGAAACGATTGTGGTTAATCATCCTTTTTTGTAAACATTTCGTAACTGCTCAGGTCAATTGACAACTACTGGAAAATTGAGGGGATGAATGGTTGACCTTCGACTGCTCTGGTAATGGCATCGAGGATATTGCCGGGTTGTTTACTGGCAGTAGAAATATAGTTTCGAATACAGGCATCCTTCATTTTTCGCTTTACGCTTTTAGTTGATCAGTTCACAAAGAACCCGTCTGCTGATTTGGCGTCCTTTATTTATCGCCTAACACTTTCGCTATTCACGAATGTGTTAGGCGGGGAGGATGTGGGAATGACAAGAAATAAGGATAAAAAATAATTGGAGGTCATTATCATGAGAAATTGGTTTGCTGCACTGCTTATTATATCTTTTCTGCTCTGCCCTGCCTGGGCCAAGGAAGCTCCTCAAAAAAAAGATGTAAAAACATCTTTGCCGAAAGCTGCGCTGCCGATTAAGCCCCCTGCTAAGCCGCAAAGTGCGAAACAAATACCTCCACCAGCGCCAGTGAAAATAGAGCCTTATAAGGCTTTTATTGTCATTGAAGCGGAAACCGGGATGGTCATTGAAGGCGAGAACGTGCATCAGAAATGCTGGCCGGCAAGTATTACCAAGCTGATGCTTGCTTCCGTGGTGCTTGATAAACTGAAAAGCGGGCAATTCAAGCTTGACGATAAGGTGACCGTTTCTCTGGATGCTTCATCTATGGGAGGAAGCCAAGTATATCTGAAAGCTGGGGAGATTTTTTCTCTCGATGAATTGATGCGGGCTGTCATGGTAGCCTCGGCCAATGATGCGGCATATGCCGTGGCGGAGTTCATTGCAGGCAGCCGAAACGCCTTTGTTGACATGATGAACGAAAAAGCCAAGCAGCTCAGTATGACAGATTCTCAGTTTCAATCCATGCACGGATTGCCGCCGTCCCAGAACCAGGAACCAGACATATCCTCCCCCTTTGACCTTGCCATTTTGGGCAGGGAACTCGTAAAAAATCCCCAGTTGTTGACATGGACTTCTTTAAAAACCGAGCCATTTCGAGATGGCACGCTAATGATGCGAAATCACAACAATTTGATGAATCGTTTTTCCGGTATGGACGGGCTGAAGACCGGTTTTTACCGCGAAGCCGGTTACAGTATTGTTGCAACAGCCAAGCGCAACGAGCTGCGGTTGATTGCCGTTGTCATGGGAAGTTCTGCAGCCAAACTCCGTGACGGTATTGTCGATGAAAAACTGAAAAAAGCATTTGGCCAATATGAAATGGTATCCGTGATAAAACAGGGAGACACCGTCGAAAAAGACATTTCGTTGCCCGACGGGAAACAAAAAACTGTAAAGCCGGTGGCTGTTTCCGGTTTTTCCTATCCGCTGGCCCGCGACAAGAAAAAACTGCTTACAAAAAATCTCGATCTCCCTGATCAGGTAAAGGGGGAGATCAAGCAAGGCCAACGGATGGGGGAGATGGTAATCCGCTTCAACAACGAGGTGGTCGGCAAGGTTGATCTGGTTTCACCAGTAGATGTGCCCAAACGCGGATTCTTTTCAAGACTTTTCAATATCGATTAGAGTACATAACCGACCATAAATTGATTTGCAGACAATTGACCCATGATTTCATGAAGCGATGACTCCGCCAATCGTCGGATGAATGTAAGTTTTTTATCTCGAGTGTAAACTGCAGAAACCTTACCGGCGATACCCCCAAGTTGACCCGCCCATTCTATGGCATCCTCAAGATTTCCAAGCCGGTCTACTAGTCCTAGTTCGATCGCGTTTTCTCCGGACAGGACTCGTCCATCTGCTATGGACGCCACCTTTTCATATTCAAGATGTCTGCCTTCTGCAACAGCCGTAATGAACTGTCGATGAACCTGATCCGAAAACGTTTGAAGAATGTTTTTTTCGGAATCCGTCATGGAGCGTACCGGAGAGCCGATATCTTTATAAAGACCGCTTTTAATGACAACAGGCGTGATGCCGATTTTCTGCAGAAGCCCCTGTACGTCGGCATACCCCATGATGACCCCGATACTTCCAGTAATGGTACCTGGATTGGCGATGATACCACTGGCTGCTGATGCGATATAATACCCGCCTGAAGCTGCCACGGCACCTAGAGATGCAACAACTTTTTTAAACTGTAGCGTTCTGAGAATTTCTCTTGAAATCTCCTGTGAAGGGCCGACGCTTCCCCCGGGTGAGTTTATTCGAATAACAATGGCCTTGATCGCATCGTCTTCACGATAACGGCGAATATCCTGAATGATATCATGGGAGTCTGCAATCAGTCCTTCCACTTCGATAACACCGACTTTTTCTTCGGCATTAGAAATTTCAATATCGTTCTGGTTTGTGTATTTGATTCCCATCATGACAATCAGTGAAATAACGATCGTCGAAACGGATAAAATGGTTGAAAAGATTAAGATAAAATGCAGATAAGGGTGCCTTCGGGAGAACATGATTCGTTTCCATTTAAAAGGTGATGAAATATCTGAGGAGGTGATATTCTACAAAACGGTAGGGCTGAATAATTGAAGAGTTATAACGATCTACAACATATCTCCATTCCAGCGGAAAAAAAATGCGTTTCCTCACCAGTTTTCTTCAGGGAAAGGAAACGCAATATAAAATATTCATCAACAAAAAAGCATTACTGATTGGATTCGTTGCTCAGCTTTTCCTGGAGATTTTCTTTGAGAAGTTCCCCGAAGGTTGATGGTCCAGGTTTCATGCTGTTGACATATTCAGATAGGAGCGCCTGTTCATCTTCCACTTCAAGACGTTTGATGGAAAGTCCGATACGCCTTTCATCGCTGTTGATGTTCATGACCCGTGCCGTGATAACATCGTTGATATTGAATTTGCCAACAGGTGTTTTGATTTTTTCCTTGCTGATTTCAGAAACGTGAACGAGCCCCTCAATACCTTCTTCAAGCTCGACAAAGATGCCGAAATCAGTTAGATTTGTGACAGTTCCGGTGATAATCTTGCCTACTTCATATCGCTGGGCTACAGTTTTCCACGGATCTGGTTGAATCTGCTTGATTCCGAGAGAAAAGCGTTCGTTGTCTTTTTCAATATCCAAAACAATGGCTTGAATTACGTCCCCTTTTTTATAAATTTCCGAGGGATGTTTGATGCGCTTGGTCCAGGAAATATCTGAAATATGAACCAGGCCGTCAATGCCTTCATCGATTCCGATAAAAATACCAAAATCTGTGATATTTTTAATCTTTCCTTCGATGGTTGTACCAACTGGATATTTTTCACTGATCACATCCCATGGGTTGGGCGCAATCTGTTTCATTCCGAGTGAAATTCTGCGATTTTCCGGCTTGATGTCCAGTACTACCGCCTCGACCAAATCGCCAATCGAAACGATCTTGGAAGGATGACGAACTTTCCGTGTCCAAGACATTTCAGAAACGTGAATCAGGCCTTCAATGCCTTCTTCGAGTTCGACGAAAGCACCATAATCGGTAAGGCTGACTACTTTGCCGGAAATGCGTACTCCGATCGGATATTTTTCAACTGCGGAAATCCAAGGGTCTTGGGTTAATTGTTTCATGCCAAGCGAGACGCGTTCTTTCTCTACATCCAGATTCAATACCTTGACGGTAATTTCATCTCCAACTTTAAAAAGTTCAGACGGATGCTTGACCCTCCCCCAGGAAATATCTGTAATGTGAAGCAGGCCGTCAACACCGCCAAGATCAACAAAAACGCCGTATTCGGTAAGATTTTTTACGGTTCCGCTAAGAATTTTACCTTCATGGATGGTGGTCAATGTTGCCGATCGTTTGGTTTCTCTTTCCTGCTCGAGCAAAGCACGTCTGGATAGAACAATATTGCTGCGTTTTCGGTTGTATTTCAACACTTTGAAATTAAATGTCTTCCCGACCATTTCGTCCAGATTGCGAATCGGGCGAAGATCAGCCTGCGAGCCTGGCAAAAATGCCTGAACTCCGACATCCACAGAAAAACCACCTTTTACGCGAGCCAGGATGATGCCCTGAATCACTTCATCATTATCATGGGCTTTTTTGATATCATCCCACACTTTGACCTTGGCGGCTTTTTCTTTGGACAGAATGACGACTTCATTTTCATCATCCCACCATTCCACCATGACTTCAACCGAGTCTCCGGTCTTGGCGTTGATATTTCCAGTTTCATCCCGAAATTCGTGAATCCGGATCTGGCCTTCTGATTTGTATCCGATGTCCACCAGCACATGATCTTTGTCGACCGAAATGATGCGGCCCGTAACCACTTCGCCTTCGGCGAAACGCTTGAAGCTCTCCTCGTACATTTCCATCAGATTGTCCATGCCTTCGGACGCATCTTGCGCACCATCAAATGCATCGACCTCACTCATTGAAATAACTGTCGGAGTTTGAATTGTTTGTTCTGAATTGATTTGTATATCGTTTTCCATGAAAGTTAACTATCCCCCTTAGCCTTATTTACCTGCCAAACCATACACTGTGTGCAGTATATCTTCCGTTTTATATCAGAAGGTCTTCGAAAAAACAATAATTATATTGTTCTGCTTAGTTTACGGCTCCCATTCTGAATCGTTGAAGCAATGAAATCCATCATCTGGTTGACCACATTTTCAGAGTCGATACTGGTACAATCGATCAGAATTGCGTCCTCAGATGCTTTCAGTGGCGCTATAGGCCGCTGGGTGTCATTCTTGTCTCTTCGAAGCATATCTCTTGAAATATCTTCCAGGGTGGCGGCTGTTCCTTGCGGTATTTCCTTATATCGCCGAGAAGCTCTCACACGGGGATCGGCATCCAGGTAGAATTTGATATCCGCATCCGGAAATATCACGGTTCCCATATCCCGTCCTTCACAGACCAACGATTTATTCTTTCCCATCTCCCGCTGTACAGCAAGAAGAAAGTTTCTTATAGCGGGTCTGGCGGAAACAACGGAAGCTGTCATGGCGATTTCAGGAGTTCTGATCAATTCCGTGATGTCCCGTTTATTCCACAGGAGGCGAAACCCATTTTGCTCCGCGCGCGTGGATAGATCGAGTCTGTTCAGATGTGTCGATAGCGCTTCCGTATCCTCGAAATCGATGCCATCAGCAATAATACTGTAGGCAACCGACCGGTATAATGCCCCGGAGTCCAGATACCGGTATCCGAGACGCGCTGCAAGAAGCCGGCTGACCGTCGTCTTGCCGGCGCCAGCAGGGCCATCTATGGTGATTAATAGGGGATTGGTCATCGAGAGAGAGTTGTCTGTCGAGTCGGTGTTCATTCACAGTACCTGCTCAAGGGTCTCAATCAGCCGTTTATTTTCTGCAGGAACCCCTGTATTGACTCGTATATATTCCGGATACCCATAAGATATCATGGAACGAACAATAACGCCTTTTTTCAACATGTCTTCAAAAACATTGTCTGCATTTCTTCCAGCATCGATCAGAAAAAAATTGGCCTGAGTGGGAAAATACCGGACGCCTAACCTTTTCAGCTCGGTGTACAGATAATCAAGACCTTCATGCACGGTTTGAACGGTCTTATTTAAAAACGCCTCATCTTCCAAAGCGGCAACAGCGCCGGCCTGGGCCAGCAGGCTGGTATTGAACGGCTGGCGTATCCGATGGAGAATTCCGGCAAGTTCGGGTGCCATCACGCCATAACCGATCCGAAGACCGGCCAGGCCATAAGCTTTGGAAAAAGTTCTCAATGATACAACCGGCCGGTCTCCATGAATGAATTCCATACTGCTGGCGCAATCCGGGTCTCTGACGAATTCCATGTAAGCTTCATCAACCACGACAACGATGCCCGGCTGAAGATTCTTTAAAAACATTTTAAAAATATTCCGGGATATCACGGTGCCGGTGGGATTGTTGGGATTACAGATAAAAATCATTCGGGTTCGGGAACTCACCCTTTCCAGAAGATCATCGGCGCAAATCTCCAGAGACGGCCTCAGGGGCACGCGGACCGGAATGGCGCCAACGCTTCGAACATCGATCTCATACATTAAAAACGAAGGGGTCGGGATAAGGGCCTCATCACCTGGCTGAAGCAGTGCACGGGTCAGCATGCCGATCAGGTCATCCGATCCATTTCCCAGAACAAAATGATCCGGGGGAAAACCCAGGCGGCTGGACAGCTTGACCGTCAGGTCATGGCCTCTTCCATCCGGATATCGGTGCAGATTGGACAGGGCAAAACCGATGGCCTGAACCGCTTTGGGAGACGGGCCCAACGGATTTTCGTTGGAAGCCAGTTTAATGGCGTGCTGGATACCGTATTCCCTGGCCAGCTCATCGATCGGCTTTCCAGGTTTATAAGGCTCGATAGACTGAATGTATTCCGGAATCTTAAAAAACATTTTAGACTCGATTATTGGTACGTGTATAAAAACTAAGCGGATGCCAATGAAAGAAAAGGCCGAAATTCCTGTTTTATGAAAAAACGCCATGTGATCGCGTTTACTAACGGGAAGGTCCGGCCGGTTCGCTCACTTCACCGGGATCTCGGCAGCCTTTTGTCCTTCATCAACTGCTTTCATGTTCAAAGGAATGAGTTTGGTTTTATTTGAAAACTCCTCTTTGACGCATTTACGTAGAATATCGTTGTCCACCATTTTGCTGCGGGCTGCAAACGCGGCTAAAGCGACAATATTGGCGGATCTGATGCTTCCAATACCAATGGCGATATCATTCACCGGCACGATGAATTCATCTATATCGGTCCTTCCGCTGCCAACGGTTATCAAGGAACTGTTGATCAAAATGACCCCTCCGGGCTTCACCACGGGTGCGAATTTTTCCAGTGAGGGCCTGTTCATGGCTACCAGGTGCGTGGGGTTACGAATGATGGGAGAACCAATAGGCTGATCGCTGATGACAACCATGCAGTATGCGGTACCTCCTCGCATTTCTGGGCCGTAGGAAGGTATCCATACAACTTCGAAACCCTGTTCCATGGCGGCATGGGCCAGAATCTTCGCACTCAATAAAATACCCTGACCGCCAAAACCGGCAAACATGACTTCACTTTGCATCTGTTCCTCCGCTCATGGGTTCGGGTGTTTTAACATCCCCCAGTGGATAATAGGGAAGCAGGGTATTTTCGGACCATTCCACGGCTTCCAGGGGCGTCATCCCCCAATTGGTAGGGCAGGTACTGACCACTTCAACCAGACTGAAGCATTTTCCCTCCAGTTGATATTCAAAAGCTCGGCGAATGGCTTTTTTGGCTTTAACGATATATTTGGGCCGAATGACAGTCTGCCTGGTGATATAACCCGGAGTCTGCAATGCCGCAAGCAACTCCGCAACCTTGATCGGCATGCCGACATCGGTAACGTCTCTGCCAAACGGCGAGGTGGTGGTGCGCTGATTAGGCATGGTGGTCGGCGCCATCTGTCCTCCGGTCATACCGTAAACAGCATTGTTGACAAAAATGGTGGTGAACTTTTCCCCCCGATTGGCGGCGTGAACGATTTCACCCATACCAATACTTGCCAGATCGCCGTCACCCTGGTAGGTAAACACCACCAAATCGGGCCGGACCCGCTTGATCCCAGTGGCCATAGCAGGGGCTCTGCCATGAGCGGCTTCCTGAAAATCGAAAGTGAAATAATTATAGGCCAGAACGGCACACCCCACAGGGGCGATGCCCACTGTTCGCCCGCGGATTCCCAGTTCATCGATCACTTCCGCAATGAGCCGGTGAATCACGCCGTGCGTGCATCCCGGGCAGTAGTGGGTCTGCTGGTTTGAAAGGGCTTCGGGTTTGTGAAATGTCTTTCCCATCAGTTCTGCTCCTTTCGTTTCGTCGTTAAATAAGATTGAACCACTTCCATGATTTCCTCGGGTGTGGGAACTTCCCCCCCGCATTTTCCATACCATTCAACCGGCTTTCTGCCCTGAACGCAGCGTTCGACATCCTCAACCATTTGCCCCATACTCATCTCGATACTGATCACGGTTTTGCAGCTTTCCTTGGAAGCAGCATCACGAATAGCTGTTTCCGGAAAAGGAAAAAGAGTTTGGGGCCGAATCATGGCGATTTGAATGCCTTTGTTCTTTAAGTTGTCAATTGCAGTTCTGCATACTCGGCTCATCGTACCGTAGCTGACAATCAGCACCTGATAGTCCGAATCGATATTATAGGGTTCAAAACGGACATCTTCTTTTTTCATTCGCTCGTATTTGGCTTTTAACAACAGATTCTGTGCATTGAGTTGTACCGGATCCAGATACAGGGTTTTGACAAGATTTCGTGTGCTGCTCTTCCGAGTGTCCATGCCGCTGGTCGCCCAGGTCTCGGTGTTCAGTTGCTCGGTTTTGAGATGGTCCGGGAATACGACGGGTTCCATCATCTGCCCGATCAGACCATCGCCCATGATCATGACGGGGTTGCGGTATTTTTCCGCCAGGGGAAATGCCATCATCACCATATCGACCGCTTCCTGCACGCTGGCCGGGGCTAAGACCAGAAGGCGGTAATCCCCGTGTCCGCCGCCCTTTGTGGCTTGGAAATAATCACCCTGGGATGGCAGGATGCCGCCGAGGCCTGGACCACCGCGCATGATATTGACAAAAACTGACGGACACTGGCCGCAGGCAATATAGCTGATAGCCTCGCTCATGAGGCTGATACCCGGGCTGGATGAGGTGGTCATCACCCGGGCGCCGCAGGCGGATGCACCGAAAATCATATAGCCGACGGCCACCTCGCTTTCACCCTGTAAAAAAACACCGCCGACTTCCGGCATACGACGAGCCAGATATTCGGCTACCTCTGATTGAGGTGTAATGGGATAGGCAAAATAATTAAGGCAACCTGCTCGAATGGCGGCTTCCCCGATCGCTTCATTTCCTTTCATGAGAACTTTGCTCATGGAATCCTCCGTAATATCCACATGACTGCAGGGTTATGATGTTTCCGTTATGGACATGGCCACATCCGGACACATGATGCAGCAGGTTGAACAATAAATGCAGTCTTCAGGCCTGGCCTGATAGGCTGGAAAATAGCCTTTGGTATTCACCTCGCGGGCTATTTCAAGTACTTTTTTGGGGCATACGGCCACACATAAACCGCATCCCTTACACCGATCCACGTCGATATGATGTTGGTAGGCCATAGCCGATGATTCCTCTTTTTAAATGATTCGTAACAACTAGGGTGTTCACGCTTATTTTTATACTTTCAATCGAACTGCCTGTTTCCAGGGGGGGACCAGTTGCCGTTTGATGGGGAGGATGGGACATAAAAGCTGGTCGATGTTCAATTCGGACAGTAAAAAAGCGGGAGCTGTAATGAACGCCAGCGGCAACCCGGTAGATTCGCAAATCTGTTTCATGAATGCATATCCAGAAAAAATGGTTTCCGTTGTGCTTTCATCAATAAGATTGGCATTTCCAATCCAGCCGCTGATTGTCATTCCGGATGCTTTTTCAATTTCCTGCTTCATCTTCAGCACCCCATCAAGGGTCTGAGTGAGGGGGCGAAAGGGATTGACCACCTGAAGCATCTGATAGGAAACTCCCCGAAAGGAATCCGCAAGGGAAGCCAGAACCATCGCTCCCACGTTGTTTCCACCGACATCCAGTATTGTCAGCGTCGACGGATGTCGGATCAATCCGCTGACGGAACGGCTGATAATGGGCAGATCCGCCTGCATATACTGTTCGGGAGGCAGAACCACTTCGATTCCAAGTTCAGCCAGTTGTTTTCGAGCTTCCCGTGTACGAAAATAGGGATTTACAATGTCCAGATCCGCCACGCGAACATCGATCCCCTGATTCTTGCGATACACCGCAAGGTTAATGGCTACTTCTGTTTTTCCGCTACCATAATTTCCGGAAATGATGACAATACCTTCTATGGAAATATCCATTCGGAGAAAATCCGTAAAATCTTATAAACTGATTAAATAATAAATTGAAGCATAAAAAAAATATCGAATAAGGAATTCTGACTGAGACCTTCTTCATTCGATATTCCTTGATCGACATTCAATTCTTTTTTTGTGAATTCGACAACTTTACTGCAAATACTAAAGAATTTATCAGCCACGAAAAGCATTAAAAAGAAAGGCTATTGACGTTTTCATGAGAGCCGCCAATTTAATCATAGGCCGTTTTCCGTAAGAAATTCCCTTTTATCAAAAATAGAACTTTTACTATTATATTTAAGAAAATAGATGTCAAGAATGAAATAGATAAAAAAATGCCTCCATGATCGATTCATAGAGGCATTTATCATTAAAAAAACAGATTTTCTGATTACATCATGCCACCCATGCCGCCCATACCACCCATGCCGCCCATACCACCGCCACCGCCGGCGCCGTGCATCGGATCGGCCTTGTCTTCGGGTTTATCGGCAATCATAGCCTCGGTAGTCAGCATCAGGGATGCAACACTGCCGGCATTCTGAAGTGCAAAGCGTGCAACCTTGGTCGGATCAATAACACCTGCGGCAATCAGATCTTCGTAGACATTGGTATCGGCGTTAAAACCGAACGCACCTTCACCCGACTTGACTTTATCGATAACAACAGAGCCTTCGTATCCGGCATTGTTGGCAATCTGGCGCAGCGGTTCTTCCATGGCGCGCATCACGACTTTGACGCCGAGTTTCTGCTCGCCTTTCAGTTTCATTTTGTCCAAGGCGTCCAGACAGCGAACCAGAGCAACGCCGCCGCCGGGGACGATGCCTTCCTCGACTGCTGCACGGGTAGCATTCAAGGCGTCTTCAACTCTGGCCTTTTTCTCTTTCATTTCGGTTTCGGTGGCTGCGCCGACATTGATCACCGCAACGCCGCCGATCAGCTTGGCAAGGCGTTCCTGAAGTTTTTCACGATCATAATCGGAAGTGGTTTCATCGATCTGAGCACGGATCTGTTTGACACGGCCTTCCAGCGCAGAGCGGGAACCGGCGCCGTCTACAATGGTGCTATTGTCTTTATCAATGCTGATGCGTTTGGCTTTCCCCAGATCTGAAAGGGTCAGATTCTCCAGTTTGATACCAAGATCTTCGGAGACGACCTGGCCGCCGGTAAGAATGGCGATATCTTCAAGCATGGCTTTTCTTCTATCGCCAAAACCAGGAGCTTTCACAGCAGCGACCTGCAACGTGCCTCTGAGCTTGTTGACAACAAGTGTTGCAAGGGCTTCACCATCGACATCTTCAGCGATGATCACCAGGGGTTTGCCCATTTTGGCGACCTGCTCCAGGATGGGCAAAAGGTCTTTCATGCTGCTGATTTTTTTCTCGTTGATCAGAATGAATGGATCATCCAAAGACACCACCATCTTTTCTGGGTCGGTCACAAAATAGGGAGACAGATAGCCCCGGTCAAACTGCATACCCTCGACGACTTCCAGAGTGGTTTCCATTCCCTTGGCTTCTTCAACGGTGATGACACCTTCTTTTCCGACTTTTTCCATGGCTTCGGAAATGATGTTTCCAATGGTCTCGTCGTTATTGGCGGAGATGGTGCCAACCTGGGCGATTTCACGTTTGTCTTTGGTGGGCTTGCTCATTTTGTGCAGTTCTTTGACAGCGACCTCGATCGCTTTGTCAATACCGCGTTTGATCGCCATCGGATTGTTTCCCGCTGCAACCAGTTTCTGGCCTTCTTCATAAATCGAGCGGGCAAGAACGGTAGCCGTCGTAGTGCCGTCACCGGCCATGTCGCTGGTCTTGCTGGCCACTTCTTTAACCATCTGGGCGCCCATATTTTCGAATTTATCTGAAAGTTCGATTTCTTTGGCAACCGTTACGCCGTCTTTGGTGATGGTGGGGGAGCCCCAGGACTTGTCGATAACCACATTGCGGCCTTTGGGGCCAAGGGTTACTACAACTGCATCTGCAAGAGCTCTGACACCGTTCAGCATGGCTTCGCGAGCTTTCATGTCATATTTGATGATTTTTGCCATTATTCATTCCTCCATATCTGAAACATCAATTTGTTATGATTCAATTACGCCAAGTACGTCATCTTCCCGCATGATCAGGAATTCTTCACCTTCAATCTTCACTTCCGTTCCGGAATATTTGCCAAAAAGAATGCGATCTCCGGTTTTGATTTCGAGGGCAATTCGCTTGCCGTCATCTGCAACTTTGCCGTTTCCAACTGCAACAACTTTTCCTTCTGCGGGTTTTTCCTTGGCTGTATCGGGAATGATAATGCCGCCTTTGGTTGTGGTTTCTTCTGCAACGCGTTTTACAACAATACGATCCTGTAGCGGTCTGAGTTTCATGGTTTAATTCTCCTTTAAATTCCAATAGTATTAAAATTTCATTGAACAAACTGAAAAACGATATATCATATATTTCAGAAGCGTATCAGCAGGATTTGGTCACCTCCCTTCATGATAAATTTCGAAATATACCGGGGTATTGCTTGCTTATGAATCTGAGCTGTCGGATGTTTTTGAGCTTGCTGCGGGAGTTTCTGCTGATGGCGATGCGGAATTATCCTCTGATTTTTTTGGTGCGGACACAGCATTATTATTATTTTTTCCGGCATAGTCTGTTACGTACCAGCCGGTTCCTTTCAGGTGAAAACTGCTCTGGGAAATCAGTTTTTGAAGATGGCCGGAACAATTTTTGCAGACACTGAGCGATTTGTCGGAAAAATTCTGAATTGCTTCTTCTACTGCGCCGCATTGGGTGCATTCATATTCATAAATCGGCATATTGATATCCTCCTGAAATGATTTTGGGGGCAAATTATCTTTTCTTTAGATCAATTTGCCTGAATCGTACTAAAAATAATGTAAGAAATGATCTTGTCAAGAATCAGCCGGAATATTTTTCATGCGAGTCTGTCAAACTGTCGAGAGGAATTCGCCAACTCTTTGATAATTCAAACACTTGTGACATTCCAGACAGATTGATATCGCAGAGAATTTCATGCGTTTTTTTGTGTACCCGTTTTTCTTCGGATTGTTTTTCATCCGGTGTCGCATGAAAATTTTGCAGAAATTTGCTGAACCGGACAATATGAATCAGCTCATGTGTGGCAATATACAAAACAAGCGAGAGTAACATAAGAGATGGATTTTGAGCAAGAAGTTTCACTATGGCATCATCTTGAAAGCATACTTTATAGAAATCATAGGTCGAGGAGTTCAGAAAAGCATGCTTGGGCTTGCCTTCGTAGCGGATGATCTGTGCAAGCGGACCGTCAACGATTTCATCGGGATCGAGGTCGGCCAGGGTTTTAAAGTCGTACCGAGGACGTTTCCACTCCGTCAGGGACATTTTATAGTGGTTGCTGACCAGCTCTTCCGCCATGGCTGCCGCCTGATTGACGATAAGGATCTGTTCCGGGCTGAATGTTTTCATTCTGAGCATTTGCCCCCTGCCAAATAATACAGTCGAAGCAGGTGAAGTTCATCATAGGTCACCTTTTCATTCAACGCTTCGAAAACAGGTTTTAATTGTTCGGTACCCAGTTTTTTGAACGTTTCCAGTACCTCCGTTTGCAGGTGCAAGGTCAGATCGGAATGAGCCTGAAACTCATTTCCAGACCGGAGGGCATTACCTTCGGCAATGTAGTTGTATAGATGATTTATAATGGTGATTCGTTTGACGTTGTAATCAGCGGCCAGCTCCACAATGGTCTTCCCGGAGTTATAAGCTTCACCAACAATCAGGTGTCTGCGTTTTGCGGCGGTTTCCAGGATGACGGATTCCGGGTTCAAGATGGTTTTTGGCTTTTCCGGAATGCCTCGCGCATTACAGTACTCAGCAATAATTTCAAGAAAATAACTGCCGTATCTTTCTGATTTGATAGCGCCCACGCCATGGAGACTACGCAGACTCTCGGGCGACTGCGGGAAAAATACCGCCATCTCGATGAGCGTCTTGTCCGGAAAGATCACGTAGGGAGGAACATTGGTTAAATCAGCCAGTTCTTTTCGCTTTTCCCGAAGTCGCTCGAACAGGGCCTGATCGCAGTCGCTTTCACTGTCTGCGACCGGAGTAATATCTCGGGGCTTGGCTTCCATTTTTCCTAAAAACAATTCTTTTCCCCGCAGCACTTCCCATGCCTTAGGTGTCAGCTTCAGGCTGCCATGATTCATATCCTGCAACAACAGTCCATTTTGCAGCAGTTGCCGGCTGAGTTGAAACCACTCCTGTTTGGAATATTCTTTTCCGATGCCGTAAGTGGAAAGCGCCTGATGATTGAATTTTATAACCTTTTGCGTTTTTCCGCCTCTTAATACATCGGTGATATGTTCTGCGCCGAATATTTCATCGCAGCGCTTCACACAGGACAAAAATTTCTGTGCAGGAATAGTCAAATCGCAAAGCGTTTTTTGTCCGGATGCACAGTTGTCACACATACCGCATGCAGCTTTTGTATATTTTTCTCCAAAATAGTTCAGCAGGGGGATCCGGCGGCAGTTTCCGGTTTCCGCCAGGCCAATCAGGGCGCTAAGATGCATGATTGCGATACGCTTTTCTTTATCCGCCTTCTGGTTGATGAAGTATTTGATTTTATGAATATCGCTGTAACCGAACAATAACAGACAGTGGGCGCGCAATCCATCCCTTCCGGCACGGCCGATCTGCTGGTAATAACTTTCAATGCTCTGGGGCAGATCATAATGCAGAACAAATCGGATATTGGGTTTATTGATTCCCATTCCAAAGGCGATGGTCGCCACAATGATCTGAACATTTTCGCGGATAAAGTGTTCCTGGTTCCGCCGGCGCTCGATATCCGGGAGCCCGGCATGATAGGGTTTTACGGAAAAGCCTGCTTTGGTCAAGGTTTTTGTGAGATCATCCACTTGTTTTCGAGCCAGGCAGTAAATGATCCCAGGCTGATTGGGGAACTTTTTGATGAATTCGGTGGTCTGCAAGACCGAATTTGTTTTTGGCGCAATCTGGAGGAAAAGATTTATTCGGTTGAAGCTGGCAATAAAGGCGTTGCTGGCTTCAAAATCGAGACAGATCTGAATATCCTTCTGAACCCCAGGGGTAGCCGTTGCGGTCAGGGCTACACAAACGGCCTTGGGGAACTGCTTTCTAACTTCAACGAGCTGACGGTACTCCGGCCGGAAATCATGCCCCCATTCAGAGATGCAGTGAGCTTCATCGATGGCGATGCAGTCCACGCGCCTGGAGGAGAGTATGGCAAGGGTTTTTGGCATCAAGAGTGTTTCCGGAGCAAGATAGAGAATTCTGACATCGTTTCTGAGGATGCGGGAGATATTCTGCCCGTATTCTTCCGATGACAGCGTGCTGTTCAAAGCCACAGCCCCAACGCCCAGGGCCGTCAATTGTTCCATCTGATCCTTCATCAAAGATATGAGCGGAGAGACCACGACAGTCAGTTCCTCGAACATCAGGGCCGGGATCTGGTAACACAAAGATTTTCCACCTCCGGTCGGCATGATGACCAAGGTGTCTTTCCGCCGGATGATATTTTCGATGATTTCCTGCTGAAGCGGCCGGAAATCATCGTACCCGAAAATGTTTTTAAGAATTATCTTTGCCCGCTGAATCATTTTTGCATTTTATAGCACCTTGTGATGGATTACAAGAAAGCAATAACCGGCGTGGAGTGCGGGCTTCAATAAGTATATAGAACTCTCGTACTTTCCCCGCTATCCCTTCGTAAAACCATACCGATTGCAGAGTGTTGTGGAAAGAGTATGTAACAGATCGAGTACCCGTTCCGCCAGCGGTTCGGTCAGCACTCCCCCTGCACCACAGCTTGGGGTAATCAGCGCCCGTCGCCTCAGAAGATCCCTTGAAAAACCTCTCGCTACAAATTGCTCGATTCCCTCTTCAAAACGCTCCAGAAGAGATTCAACCGTTTCCGTGGCCGCCGCGTCCTTATCCAGCGTGGGAATGATGCCCCAGCCCAGGCATCCACCACGCCTGAAAAACTTTGCCAATTCAGCAGGATAAAGGGTTATGCCTTGAAGGTGATCATATGCGTCAAAATCGAGAATATCCAACTCGGTTTCCATCAGCAGGGACCAGTCGGTATTCTCTTCGCAGTGGACGCCGGCAAGCCCGCCTCTGGCGTGAATGACGGAAGTCACCTCGTTGATATCCCGGATGACATCCTCGCGACTGACAGACAGAAACGTCATTTTCCCGAACCCGAGCAGAGACGGCTCATCGATAAAAATCATGACAGGCAGGTTAAATGTACTCAATCGCTGCATCTGCCACAGGGCTTTCATGGATACGGTCTTAACGATGATATCGCGAAGCTGTTCATCGTAATAGGCGCAGCGCCCATTTTGATCAATCAGGTTGGTTCCCAGGGTAAAGGGCCCCGTGACCTGGCCTTTTAGCATCACGGCGGCTCCCGATATCGACGGTTCAGCCAGTTTTGTCATAAATTCGGAAAAGCCAACGGCATACTGGGGGGAAAGCCCGAAGCTGTCGAGCGCCTGGAGGTTGCCTTCTTCGGTTGCTGCCAGAAATCGTTCATAGAAATCGGTTAATTGTTCGGCGAAATCATCAGCCTGAGTCGAAAAAAAGATGCGGTCCCCCTCTTGGATCAGTACAGGCAAGCCTTCGGTAAACTGCATCATCATGTTCTCATGGTAATCGCGTTTGGGAAACTGAACCCAGGAAGGAATCTCAGGTGTGCTCCGGAGCATCAGGCGGGTTGCCCGGTCCGCATCCGTGTGAGGCAGACTGCCGATAGTCGTTGCCAGGCAGCAGGGTTCAAACTGGTTTTGATGTATCTCTTTTTGCATCGGCACGGTCCTGTTTCAAATGGTGAAAAGTGTTATTCCGCTAAATAACCCACATGCCCGGAGTGGACACAGTGAATAGAGCTGAAAAAAACTCGGTTTGTAACCGTTTAAAATATAACATATACAGTCAAATCAATGAATCAGAAAATACAGGGCCAGTGTCAGATTATAGACCGATTCATTTGCTGTCGGCAATTGTACCCGTTGTATCCGGTTGTATCAGGAGATTATCTGTTCTTTTTATTCCGTCTGTCGGACGTTGGTACCACAAGCGGCATAACGAACGGAAACGAAACGCAAAAGGAAAGAAACCAAACATCACAACCATTCCGAACATCTGAAGCAGTGAAAACCACTTCAGTTTTCGGCTGGAGGTGATCACCTGCGGATGATCGATAATCCGGAATGCCATGCGACGCTGTTTCCCCCACGCCAACAATTTCCAGGAAAACCAGATTTCTTCGCTGGCATAGACGGCTTCACTGAATCCGCCGACAGCATCATATCCCTCTTTCAGGCAATAGATAAAACAGCCGGCAGCCACGCCGAATTTAACAGAAAAAAAATTCCAGAGTTCAGTTGCGGGTATGACAAAACCGGGAAGCTTGCCTTCATAAATCACTTTGGCGCCGCCGCCGCAAGCGCCGGTTGAAAGGTTGTCCAACGCTTTTTTCAACAGTGCGGTGGAAATGATTGTGTCGGCATCCAGAAAAATCAGATACTGTCCTTCGGCAGCCCTGGCGCCGGCATTGCGGGCCCTTGAAATCTGATTCATCGGTTCAAACACGACAACCGCCCCGTGTACGCTTGCAATCTCCGACGTTCTGTCCGTCGAATTGTTGTCAACGACAATCACCTCTCCGGACAAATCCATCGCCGCCATGGCTTTTTGCAGTGCATCCATCGTGTCTGGCAGCCATGGTTCTTCATTGTAAGCGGGAATGATAATTGAATAAGTAGTTGTCATTTGCTGATCGTCACTTCAGCCAGTTCGGGCGATATTTCATCCAGTTGCCAACGGTTTCGATCAGCCGGTCTTTCAGGGCTTCGGAAACATAAAATCGGGGGAAGATCAGCTCGGCTTCGGAGGCAATCACACCTTCTTCAGCAGCGATCCGGGCCAGTGCCGTATACGGATAAATCCGAATGCCGGTGCTGACTTTCATGGCCTCTAGCTGCAATGAGTCGGCAAAATGCAGGCTCTGGGTGACAGTTTCCAGTGTTTCGCCGGGGCCGCCGAGCAGCAGAAAACCCATCCGCCGAATACCGTATTTTTTCAGGGTTTCTGCGATATGTACAACATCATCAGTTGTAAACCGTTTGTTCAGTCGCTTCAGAATTTTTTCGGAACCACTTTCAAACCCGAAGCTCACTTCCCAGCATCCGGCTTTAGCCATTTTTTCGATGAGCGCATCGTCTGCTTTCCAGGGGTAAAGAATACATCGCCACCGGATATTCAACCCAGCGGCAATGATGGCATCACAAAGTGCTCCGGCATACGACGGTGGTAGATTGAACGTGTTGTCTACGAAAAAAAACTGGTGGAATCCAGCCTCCGCATACCGAAAAAGACCTTCGACTGCTTTTTGGGGAGAATATTTTCTCATGATCCGCCCTTCGATGGTTGCCGTGGAACAATAGCTGCAGTCCAATGGGCACCCTCGCCGGGTCTGAAACGGAATCCACAACTGGTCTTCCTTGATGTCCGCATGGGGAATCAGATGAATGTTGGGAAGTGGCATGGGAAATGCGTCCAGATTCCGGATGAAAGCTGTTTTTCTCGGAGGGTCGGATTCCGGCAGATAAAGGCCCGGGATTCCGGATAAACTCGTTTTACGGTGGAGTTGTTCCAGAAGTTGGACGAAAGCAGATTCGCCTTCTCCCTGGATGCCCATATCGGCCCCAAGATAAGTCAGTGCGGTTTTTGGGAAAATACTGTACCCGGCGCCGCCTAGAACAATGGGCGCATCTGACAGGCTTCGACAGTCCGCAACCACGGTTTTGACCGAATCCAGGAGAAATATAGGTGTTTCCATGAATTGATCATCAATGTTTCGGACCGAAATGCCAATGACCTCGGGAGAAAACGCTTCGATCGCCTGCGCAATCGGGGTGCGGACATCTTTTTGCATCATGAGATTGACGGTTTGTACCGAATGGCCGGCATTCTGAACTGCCGCTGCAACGCAGGCCATCCCCAACGGCAGCACCGGCATGTTGATCTGCTCCGTATTGGCGGAAATCAGAAGTACTCTCATTTATAGCTTTCTCCTGCCGTGTGCAAATGGCGATTCTTAAGTTATCTTTTAAACAGTCATAACCTGCGATTGATCGACTGTTGCAAATCAATCATTTTTTAAAGGCCTTGATGTACACCATTCCCTGAAAAATGGCGATCGTGTCCTGCATCTCGTCGGTGACAAGAATCGTATAGGTAGCTAGTTTGGCGTCACGGGAAACCTCTTTGGCTTCAGCGGTCAGTACCGCACCCTCGGTGCTTGCCTTGACAAAAGATATGTTGGCGTTGATGGCTACGGCATCAGGTCCATAGGAATTGGATGCGGCGGCAAAAACAAGATCTGCCAGGGTGAAAACTACGCCGCCTTGTGTGAGTTCCATGCCATTTAAATGATGCTTCTGGATTTTGAGTCTGGCCTTGGCGCTGCCCTGGGCCGCTTCGATGAATTCAATACCGACGTGTCGGGCGAAAAGATCATTTTCAACAACCATGTATCATATCCTGAAGTTTAATGGGCCACGGGATGTCAATCTCATGGCCCCCAAGTTTCAAAGTATTTTGCAGACGGAATACACAGAAAAATATGTTAAATATTTTTCTGTAAAAGGATAAATCAAGAAAGGGTTAAATACAAAGATATTTTTGGCGGATGGTCTCGTTTTCCATCAATTCCTGAATGGTGCCTCCGAAACGGATTACGCCGTTGTCGATAACATAGCCTCGGTCACTCAGTCCCAACGCAATATTTTGGTTCTGCTCGGCCAGAAGCACGGTAAGCCCGGTTTCCTTGAGCTGTCGAATCTGCTGCTCCAGCAATTGCACCACAAGGGGTGCTAGTCCCTCGGTGGGTTCATCGAGAAGCAGCATATCCGGATTTGTCATCAGCGCCCGGCCGATGGTCAGCATCTGCTGTTCGCCGCCGCTCAGAAAACCGGCCCGCCTCGAGTCGATTTTTCTCAGTGGAGGGAAAAAATCATAAATCGAATCCTTGTTCCAGATTCCGGCTTTTCGTTTTTTCCGTTGGACGATCTCAAGATTTTCACCGACCGTGAGATCGGCGAACACCCTGCGGTCATCCGGAACGAATCCCATACCCATACGGGCCAAAAGGTAGGGCTTCTGGCCCGTACAGGTGATGCCTTTAAACCGGATGGTTCCGTTATGCGGAGGCGTCAGTCCCATGATGCTGCGCATGGTGGTACTCTTTCCCGCGCCGTTTCGCCCCAGAAGACAGACGATCTCTCCCGGCTTCACCGACAGAGATACACCGAAAAGGACATGGCTCAGACCATAGTATGTGTGAATTTCACTGACCTCAAGCATCAGTTAGGTACCCCCCGCCAAGATAGGCCTCCTGTACTTGCCGGCAGGATTTGACCAGATCGGGTGTCGATTGAATCAATGTCTTGCCCAACTGCATGACCATGATTCTTTCGGCAATGGAAAAAACCAGTTCCATGTCGTGTTCACAGAACAGTATGGTAAGACCCAATTTCCCGGAAAGTCGGTTCATCAGCCCAAGGGCCATGGCGGTTTCTTCCGGGGACATGCCGGCAGTGGGTTCATCCAGGATCAGAAGCTCAGGACGATTTCCCAGAGCAATGGCGATTTCAAGTACTTTTTGATCGCCGTGGGACAAGGAGCCACTGATCTGATTGGATTTTTCGGCCAGACCAACACTTTCCAGAATATCGAGGGTTTCCTTTATCAGAAGTTTTCGCGCCGGTGTCATCACATTCAATGTCATTTTCAAAAATGACATCAGCGCAACCTGAACATTTTCAAATACCGTCATTCGCTTGAATATGTTGACCACCTGGTAGGACCGACAGATACCCTTCCGGCAGATCTGATAAGGAGCCAGGCCGGCAATGTCCTGTCCTTTGAAAAAGATATGGCCGCTGTCAGGGGATACCTGTCCGGTAATCAGATGAAAAAGCGTGGTTTTCCCGGCGCCGTTCGGACCGATGACTGCAACCACTTCGCCTTTGCTGACCTCGAGATTGGCATCAGCAACAGCCATAAAACCGTCGAAGGACTTCTGGAGTTTTTCAACTTTCAGCATGTAACCATGATTCCACAAATGTAATTGGAACGGTCATAATCTATGATTCCCTTTAACTCCATCTCCTCTGCCCCCTGCTTTTTGTATCATTCCCAGCACGCCATCCGGCATGAAAAAAATCAGCAGCATCAGGACGATTCCCAGGATCAGTGTCCAGTATTCCGTATAGATTCCCACAAACGTTCTGAGGATAACCATGATGGCGGCGCCGAGCATGGGGCCGAAAAACGTGAACCATCCGCCTAAAAGACACATGATCAGAATTTCCAGGGAAAGGGTCCAGAACATCAAATCCGGGAACACGGAGGCTTCAACCGTTACAAAAAGCGTTCCGGCAATCCCGGCAAAAAAGCCGGCGATGACTTCTCCGGCAAGTTGGTGACGCCGGACATGAATGCCGATGGCCTCACATCTTTCAGGATTGTCACGAATGGCCTGAAAAGTTCTGCCAAACGGCGAATGGACGATGCGGAACATCAAATACAGAGAGATTGCGGTGATGATCAGGGTAAAATAATAGGCTCCGTGAGAAACAGACAAAATTTTTGGCAGTGGAATGCCGTGAATGCCGTCATCGCCGCCGGTAAAAGAATACCAACGGAACACGATGGCCCAAACCAGAGATCCAAGAGAGATTTGAAGCATGCCGAAATATAGTTTGGACAGCCGGACGCAGATCAGGCCGATGATATATCCCACTATCGCCGAGATCAGAGGAGCGGCGATAAATCCAGTCCAGACCGGAAGACCAGACTTGGTCAGCATGAGTGCCAGGGAATAAGCCCCGACGCCATAAAATACCGCGTGATGAAACTGATACATGCCGCCGAATCCCAGCACCAGGTTCAGGCTCGTTGCCAGTAATCCTGTCAGCAGGATCAGCGCCGTCAGATAGACATAAAATCTGGGCAGGAACCGAGGCAGCAAAAGGAACAGAAGTCCGATCCCCATCACCCAGAATATCTTTTGAACATCGATCTTTTGGTCCGGCAAAGCGATTTTCCTTCTACCAGGTTGATTTCAGCAGTCCCCTGGGGCGAAACATCAGGATCGTCACCACCACGGCATAGGGAAAAACAATGGCGAACTGGGGCCATAACAGGATGCCTACGGCATCCGTCAGGCCAAAGATGAGCGCCCCCAGAAGCGCTCCCCAGATATTGCCGAGGCCTCCGACAATCACGATCAGAAACGCCTCCATGATAATGGAATGATCCATGCCCTGCGTGATGTTCTGGGTCGGGGCCACCAGCGCACCTCCGAGTCCGGCCAGAAAGCATCCGATGACAAAAACGGCCGAAAACACCAGGCTGACATTGATTCCGACAGCTCCAACCATTTCGCGGTCAACGGCTGCGGCCCGGGCGATTTTTCCGATTTTGGTTTTCTGAGTCAAAATCCAAAGCCCCAGAGCTACCAGAGGTCCGATGACGAGCAGAAAAAGATTGTATCGCGGAAGCGGCAGACCAAAAATTGAAAGTGATCCCTGAAAAACCGGCGGTATGGAAACTGACCGGAAATCAGACCCCCAGATGATTTTGACGAGATCTCCAAAAACCAGGGTAAATGAAAATGTAAACAGCAGCAACATGAGATGCTCCCGGTCATAGAGGTGACAGAACAACCCTCGCTCCATAACGAGGCTGATCAGGGCCACGCCGATGGGCGCTGCTACCATCGCCACCCAGAAGCCCGCCTTTCCCCCCACCGCTGCTGCAACGGAATAGGTTAAAAATGCGCCGATCATGTAAAAAGAGCCATGCGCCAGATTCGGAATGCGCAAAACTCCCAGAACCAGACTGAGGCCGGATGCCACGATGAACAGAATCGTCGTTCGACTGAGACCAACCAGAATCTGCTGCAGCAGGGAAGGCAATGAGATTTGGGAGATAAATCCATGCATGGCATCAACCCATCACTGTCCACGTGATTTCTTGATTTCTTCGATTGTCGGCATGACGTCTTCCCCGGAAATCGTGATGATATCCGAGGCAATCAAAAAATCATATCCTGGAGATTTTTGCGTCACACCCATGAACATGGGAAGCATGACCTGGTGATCATAGGGCCGGATGGTAAGTTTTCCGACCGGGCTGTCGACCGTCATGCCTTCCAGCGCGTCGATGAATTTTTCCGTGTCGATAGTCCCGGCTTTTTCATAGGCTTTTGCAATAAAAGCCGCCGTAATGTAGCCGTATAAAGCGCCGACCTTGGGGGGTCTGCCGAACGCCTGCTGGAATTCTTTGACAAACTCCTTGTTTTCCGGGCTATCCGGATAGTAGAAAAAATAATTGGAAGTACCCAGAACCCCCTCGGGAGCATCCATTCCCAGCGGCTGCAGGGTGGACAGCTCGGTTGCCGTGTGCATATAAAACGGAACGCGCTTGTTGAATCCAGTGGTTTCAGCGGCTTTCAGAAAGGGAACGCAGTTCTTGCCGCCGGTTGCAATGATCACGGCATCGGGTTTCGCCGAAATCATCGCAGTTATAAACGGTGTAAAATCGGATTCACCGACTTTCCACCAGGTTTGGCCGAGAAGTTCGACATCTGGTTTTAGTTTTTTGAGATTCTGCCACACGCCGTCAGCAATGGCATGACCATATTCATAATCGTCTCCGCCAATCCAATATTTGGTGTAGGGTTTTTTCGAAAGCGCCACGGCTGCGGCTTTTCCAGCCATGGATGTGTTTTCATTCATGGAAAACACATACCGGTGTCCTTTTTCGCCGGTAATGGCGTCACTTTTGGAAAAGGTTACCAGCAGCGGTATTTTTTCAGTTTTGCATAAATCCGAGATGGCCAGAGCTTCGGCGCTGTTGATGGTTCCCATCAAGAGATTGACTTTCTCACGCATAATCAACTCTTTGGCTGCACTCAGACCCAGATCTACCTTGAATTTGCTGTCTCGGGTCGTAAATTCGATTTTTCTGCCCAGTACCCCACCTTTGGCATTGATTTTATCAACGGCCAGTTGAAACGCATCCCGGACATCGTTGGTATAGGTGCTGGGAGGTCCGGTGTAACAATCGACGATGCCGACCTTGATGGGATCCGCCGCAACAAGGGGCGCAACCATCAAGACAATGAACACCATTTCACAGACAAACATCCCGAAAGCTCTTTTCATAAAAAACCTCCTCAAGATAGATCCAAATGGTTGATGAATGATATTTATCGAACAAAATACAGGCTAAAATTTGTTCGTCAATAGAAAAAAGAAAAAAACCGCCGATACTTATCAGAATCCCCATGATTTGCCGAAAGACCAAATTAGTATTTGCCAAAGCGATTCTCATCTTGTATTTTAATCGGTTAGAATAAAGGCCATGTATAAAACCTATGGAGGAAACGCATGAAAGAAATAACCACCCAGGAAGCTTTTTCATTCGACGATGTCCTGCTGATACCCAGCTATTCGGATGTGCTTCCCAAAGATGTTACAACCACCACGTGGCTGACGCGAAATCTGGTGTTGAACATCCCCATCGTCAGTGCCGCCATGGATACGGTCACGGAATCGCAAACCGCCATCAGCATGGCCAGAGAAGGAGGATTGGGATTCATTCATCGCAACATGAGCATCGAGAGCCAGGTTCTTGAAGTCGGAAAGGTCAAAAAGTCCGAAAGCGGCATGATTATCGATCCGGTCACCATCCGGCCCGATCAGAATGTTCAGGACGTTCTCAATCTCATGGAAGAATACCATATTTCCGGAGTTCCGGTAACCGACGGTGATCGGCTGGTCGGAATTGTCACCAACAGGGATCTTCGCTTTGAGACGGATCTGGACCGATGCATCTCCGAAGTGATGACCTATAAAAATCTGGTGACAGTTACCGAAGGCATCAATCTGGATGAATCCAAAAAACTGCTTCACGAACACCGGATTGAAAAACTGCTGGTCGTGGATAAAAACGGCAAACTTACCGGCATGATCACCATCAAAGACATCGAAAAAATCAGGAAATATCCCAATGCCTGCAAGGACAGCAAAGGCAGGCTTCGCGTGGGGGCGGCCGTCGGTGTCGGACCGGACATGCTGGAACGCACTGAAATGCTCTTGAAGGCCGGTGCAGATGTCATTTTGATCGATACCTCGCATGGTCATTCCAAAAATGTCATGGACGCGGTCATAACGTTGAAGAAGACCTTCAGCCATATCGAGCTGATTGCTGGAAATGTGGCCACTGAAAAAGGCGCCGATGATCTCATTATAGCCGGAGTTGATGGGGTGAAGATCGGCATCGGACCCGGTTCCATCTGTACCACGCGCATCGTGGCCGGCGCCGGCGTTCCTCAGATGACGGCGATCATGAACTGCAAGGATATCTGCAACCGCAAAGGTGTTCCGCTGATTGCAGACGGCGGCATCAAGTTTTCCGGTGATGTAACCAAAGCCATCGGCGCCGGCGCTCATGTGGTGATGATCGGCGGTCTTTTTGCCGGAACCGAGGAAAGTCCAGGAGAATCGATTTTTTTCCAGGGTAGAAGCTATAAGGTGTACCGCGGTATGGGATCGCTGGAAGCCATGAAAAAAGGCAGCAAGGACCGCTATTACCAGACCGAGCAGGAATCGGACGATAAGCTTGTTCCCGAAGGAATCGTGGGACGGGTGCCTTACCGGGGTACGCTTTCCGCCAACATTTTTCAACTCATCGGCGGACTCAAGGCAGGCATGGGGTATGCTGGATGCCGATCCATTGCAGAGTTGAGAGAAAAGGCGACGTTTATCCGCATCAGCGCCGCAGGACTCAGGGAAAGCCATGTCCATGACGTGATCATTACCAAGGAAGCACCGAATTATCGGTTGGATTAAAACAGAAAAAGAATGGCACAGGTATCAGAGGGCAGGTAAAGAAGCCTTGGCGCCTGATACAGTTCCTTTTGAAGGATATAATGACAGATTTCGTGCATCTTCACGTTCATACCCAGTACAGCCTTCTGGATGGGGCCATACGAATAGAACCACTCTTAGAGCGGGTGAAAACCTATGGCATGGACAGTGTGGCCATCACCGACCATGGGACCATGTTCGGGACGGTCGAGTTTTATGAAAAAGCCCGTAAAGCCAGCATCAAACCGGTCATCGGGTGTGAATGCTATATTGCACCGCGCTCCATTGCCGATAAAACAGCTCAGGACAATAAAGAACTTTCCCATATCATCTTGCTGGCCGAAAACGAAGATGGGTACCGGAACCTCTGCAAACTGGCCACCATTGCGCAGCTTGAGGGTTTTTACTATAAACCCAGAATCGACAAGGACATTCTAAAGGATCACACAAAGGGGCTCATCGCCCTTTCCGCCTGCCTACACGGTGAAATTCCCCGACGCATCAAAGACGGGCGGCAGGAGGCTGCGGATGAAGCCGCCAGGTTTTATCTCCGCCTCTTCGGAGAGGGTAATTTTTTCCTGGAGGTTCAAAACAATGGGATCGACATCCAGGACCATGTCAATCAGACCCTGCTGGATATGAGCCGGCGGCTGTCCATTCCGATGGTTGCGACCAATGACTGTCATTACCTGGATCAAGATGATGTCCTTGCTCATGATGTGCTGCTGTGTATTCAGACTGGAAAAACGATTCATGATGCAGAGCGATTCAAATTCCGGACAGACCAGCTCTATTTCAAATCCAGGGATGAAATGGTCGCGGATTTCAAATCCTATCCCGGCGCTCTTGCAAATACAGTGGACATTGCCAAGCGATGCAATCTGGAATTTGATTTTAAGACATTCCATTTCCCCAAATATGAATCCGAGAGCGACCGTTCCGCAGACGATATTTTCGATGAAAAGACCCGAAAAGGATATGCCAGGGTGTGGCGCCAGATCCAAAAAAAACATCCGGCTCAGGATGAAAAGCCCTACCAGGATCGTCTGGAATATGAAATCGCCGCGATCAAGGAGATGGGATTTCCCAGCTACTTTTTGATTGTCGCGGATTTTATCCAGTACGCCAAAGAGCATCAGGTGCCTGTGGGGCCGGGCCGAGGGTCCGCAGCCGGAAGCCTGGTGGCCTTTTCTTTGGGGATCACCGATCTGGATCCTTTGGAACACGGACTGATATTTGAGCGTTTCCTGAATCCTGGCCGGAAAAGCATGCCGGATATTGATGTGGACTTCTGTATCAACGGCCGGGAGCAGGTTTATAAATATGTAGTGGACCGTTATGGCGGCGGTGACTATGTCAGTCAGATCATTACCTTTGGAAGAATGAAGACCCGGGCTGTAATCCGGGATGTGGGACGAGCCCTGGATATTCCCCTGCGCGAGGTAGACGCCATCGCCAAATTGGTTCCGGATGTACTCAACATCAGCCTGGAGGAGGCGATTAAACAGGAGCCGAAACTCGCGGAACTGATGGAAACCAAGTCGGAAATCAAAAATCTCATCGCTATATGCAGGGTTCTGGAAGGACTTCCCCGTCACGCCTCGACCCATGCTGCGGGAGTGGTCATCGGAGATCGGCCCCTGGTGGATTACCTGCCCATGTACCGGGGGAAAAAGGGGGAAGTCGTCACCCAGTTCGATATGAAGTGCGTAGAGAAAATCGGCCTTGTCAAGTTTGATTTTCTGGGGCTTCGAAACCTTACGGTCATTGCCAGTGCGCTTCAAATGATCAGGGAGCAGGGCAAAACGCCTCCGGACCTTTTGGATCTGGATTTTTCCGATCCCGAAACCTATCGCCTGCTGGCTTCCGGGGATACTACCGGCGTCTTTCAGTTGGAAAGCTCCGGCATGAAAGATCTGCTCGTTCGACTGAAGCCGGAATGCTTTGACGATGTGACGGCCCTGGTGGCGCTATATCGTCCGGGGCCTCTGGGAAGCGGCATGGTGGATGATTTTGTTGATCGCAAGCATGGCCGGAAAAACGTGGAGTATTTGGTACCTGAGCTGGCGCCAGTATTGCGGGAAACTTATGGTGTCATCGTTTATCAGGAACAGGTCATGAAGATTGCGGCCGAGCTGGCCAATTACACCATGTCCGAAGCAGATGACCTGCGAAAAGCCATGGGAAAAAAGATTGCCGAAATCATGGCCAAACACCGGGACCGTTTTGTTCAGGGGGCTCAAGAAAATGGCATCCCCAAAGACAAGGCCAGCCAGCTCTTTGACCTGATGGAAAAATTCGGTGAATATGGATTCAATAAATCCCACAGTGCCGCCTATGCACTGATCGCCTATCAGACCGCTTATCTAAAGGCCCATTACCCGGTTGAGCTTCTGGCGGCGCTGCTGACCAACGAAATGAACTCTTCGGACGGTGTTGTCAAATACATTGCAGAATGTCGCAGCCATGATATCGAAGTGCTGCCTCCGGATATCAATGAAAGCCAAAAAAACTTCACGGTAACTGAGGCGAAAATCCGGTTCGGCCTGATTGCCGTCAAGAATGTTGGCGAAGCAGCCATTGATGGCATCATCGCGGAACGCAAAAACGGCAGGTTTATATCCATATATGACTTTTGCGAGCGGGTGGAGCTGAAAAAAGTCAACAAACGGGTGATCGAGAGTCTGATCAAATGCGGAGCCTTCGATTCAACCGGCGCTGGGCGTGCTCAGCTCATGGCCGTTATCGAGGATGCCGTCGATTACGGGCAACTGGTCCACCGAAAGCGCTCGGATACACAGATGAGCCTTTTCGGCGATAGCACCGGCAAAGAGCAAAAAATCGGTCATTCTCCGCTTCCCGATATTACGGAATGGGATCAGAAGCAGCGTCTCCTTCTCGAGAAAGAAACCCTGGGGTTTTACATTACCGGCCATCCCTTGCAGGGATTTGAGGATATTCTGGATAAGTTTGCGACAGTAGACTCACTTTCTCTTTCAGACAAATCCGATGGTCAGATCATTCGCATCGGCGGCATCGTCCGAAGCGTTAAAGTGATTAAAACCCGGCGAGATGAACTGATGGCCTTCGTTACCCTGGAAGATATGAACGGTAGTGTCGAGATCACGGTTTTTTCAAATCTGTATGCGACTGTCAGCGACCTCTTGTCCGGCGATGTCGCTGTCATGGTTCAAGGAGAAGTTCAAAAAGATGAAAACGCAGTCAAGATTCTGGCGGAAGCTCTTATCCCTATTGAAAAATCCGAGGAAACCTGGGCGGCGACCCTTCATATAAATCTGGATCTGTCCCGGGTTCAGCGGGAGACCCTGATCAAGCTTCGGGAGGTGATAAACAACCATCCCGGAACCTGTCCGGCGATGCTGCGTCTGAATAGTCCCGATCACGCCCAGATCATTGTTTCCCTTCCTGAACATTTGAAAATAAAGGCCGGAAGCAGGCTCAAACGCGATATCGACGCGCTTCTGGGGTATCCTGCTGTGCAGACGGATTGCAGCCCGGCCGTATCCTCGGCACGATCCAAAGATGGTTATCATAATCGAAAAGGGACAACCTGAAATGACTTCTTCTGATCTCCCTGTCTATCCGGTGCTTCTTGCTGGTGGTTCCGGAACACGACTCTGGCCGGTGTCCCGGGAATTGTATCCCAAGCAGCTTGTCCGCTTTATCGGTAGCGATTCCCTGATTCAGAGCACCCTCAAGCGCCTTTCGCCGGTTCTGGACAGCCATAACGTCAAAATTGTCTGCGGCGCCGAGCATTCCGTAGAAATATCCAGACACATCGAATCCATCGGCATCCGCGCTGATGGAAATGTGATCAGCGAGCCATGCGGACGCAATACGGCGCCCGCGGTTCTTTTGGCGCTCTTTGACATTCTCCGCACCGAATCCGATGCTATTCTCTGTATTTTTCCTGCGGATCATGTGATTCAGGATGTGGACAGTTTCCATGTCAAGCTGGCGTCCGCCATCCGTCTGGCGGCAGCGGATTACATCGTTACCTTTGGAATCCAGCCGGGATATCCGGAAACCGGTTACGGCTATATCGAAGGTCGGAGTCTGATTTCCGAAGGGGCGCTTTCCATAGGCCGTTTTGTGGAAAAACCCGATATTCAGACGGCCGGACATTATGTTCAGGCAGGCAATTATTTCTGGAACAGTGGGATGTTCGCTTTTAAAGCATCTGTGATGGCGGAAGAATTCAAAACGTTTCAACCGTATCTCTATTACCAGCTAAAAACCCTTGTGGCAGCTTCAGATGCCCTATCGATCGAAGACTATCAAGTGCTTCCCAATATTTCCATAGACGTTGCCGTCATGGAAAAAACGCTTAAGGGTGCGGTATTGCCTTCAGATTTCGGCTGGAGTGATATCGGATCCTGGAAATCGCTGTATGATTTTCTGCCCAAGGATGAAAATCAGAATGTTTTCCATGGAGATGTTATCAGCAATGCGTCCCATCACTGTTTTGTCATGGGCCACGAGCGGTTGATCGCCGCCAATCACCTAAACAATGTGGTGATTGTGGAAACCCCGGATTCGGTTTTTGTCTCGGATATTGAAAACAGCCGCGACGTCAAATCCATAGTAAGCACCCTCAAGGAAAAGGGCCGCTGGGAGTATCAGCAGCACACCACGGCATCCAAGCCGTGGGGAAGTTTGACTTCTCTGGAAACAAAAGACCATTATCGGGTTGGCCGAATGATCGTATATCCGGGATCAACGGTTACCATTAAGACGAACCCAGCGGCAGCCAGAACCCTCGTTGTTGTAGCCGGTACAGCCGACATAACGGTCGGGTTGAAACGTCGGATGCTTCAAACCGGTGAATCCCTGTACCTTGCGCCGGAAAACCACGCGGTCATTGAAAATGGCAGTAATGATCCGCTGGTTATCATCCAAATAGCGACGGCAACCTTTTTTTCAACCGAGGTGTAATGAAAGTTCCTCTTCTGGATTTAAAAAAACAATATCAACTGATCAGGCAGGATATTCTCAGGATCACGGAAGACATCTATGACAGCCAGTATTTTATTCTTGGGCCCCATGTTGAAACTTTGGAAAAACAAGTGGCTCAGTACTGCCATGCGGCCTATACCACCGGTGTGTCTTCGGGAACGGACGCCCTGATCATCGCCTTGATGGCATCCGGAATCACCGCAGGGGATATTGTCATTACAACGCCGTATACTTTTTTTGCGACCGCAGGTTCGATTTCCCGTGTGGGAGCACGACCTTGTTTCGTTGATATCAATCCGGAAACTTACAACATTTCTCCAGATGGCATCTTATCCGCCATTGCACGGTTGAGTCCTGCAGAAAGAACTCGTTTGAAGGCCATCGTTCCAGTGCATCTTTACGGCCAGTGTGCGGATATGTTCCCGATTCTTGATATCGCCAGAGAATACCGTTTGATGGTGATCGAAGATGCGGCTCAGGCCATTGGTAGCGAATACAAGGGCAGAAGGGCAGGTGAAATGGGTGATTTTGGATGTTTTTCCTTTTTCCCATCCAAAAATCTAGGGGCATTTGGAGATGGCGGCATGGTCACCACGCAGTCTAAATCTGCTCATGACACTCTGGTCATGCTCAGAAATCACGGCTCCCACCCCAAGTATTATCATCGATTGATTGGCGGTAATTTTCGACTGGATGCGCTGCAGGCAGCTATCGTATCTGTCAAGATGACATATCTGGATCAATGGACCCAAATGCGTCAGGAGCATGCGGCGACCTACCGCAGTCTGTTTTCACTGTACGGTTTGGAGGAGCGTGTCGTGCTGCCCGTTGAAAGAGAAAACAGGCACACGTTCAATCAATATATTATCCGTGTGGCTGATAAAAGAGATGAACTTCGGGCGTTTTTGCAGGAATCGGAGATTGGAAACGAAGTATATTATCCGGTACCGCTTCATCTTCAGGAATGTTTTTCTTTTTTGGGTTACCAGCAAGGAGATTTTCCGGAAGCCGAACGTGCGGCCCATCAGACATTGGCCATTCCTGTCTATCCGGAACTGACGGAAGAACAGCAGGAATATGTCGTAGACAGAATTCGGTTTTTCATGCAGAAATAAGAAGTAGAATGCGGTCGGGAGGAACTTCCGATTATCCTTCAATCTTTATCAAGGCGGTGGAGGAAGATTATGCCAGAAAGAATTTCGCGCGATACATTCAGAGATAAGAGAGGTACTGAAACTGAACAGGTTCCGGATGAAGATTATTCTCCGGAAGATGCCTATTCTCCTTGGAAAAAAGGGAATGTCGAGAGTTTTATGTCCAATCTGAGTAAAAGCAGTGGACTGCTCCTGGTCATTATTGGTGCCGGTGTTTTCGTTCTGATTGCTTTTTTCGTATTTTTGCCCATGCTGCGAAGTCCGGCTGACACCAAGCCGCAGAACACCGAGATGGAAGCAAAATTGAAAAAAATGGAAGGCAAGCTGCTGGAGATGGAACAAAATTATCATAAAGTTGCGCAATTAGCCCTCCAGGATGACAAAATTGAGCAGATATCCGCAAGGCTCGATAAACTGGGTACGTCCACCACACAGCGGCTGGATCAGATGACAAAGGAACTCGAAGCATTACATAAACAACCTGCTGCACCTAAAACTGAATCCGCACCGAAGCCACCGCCTGCTCAGGCTAAAACAGAATCTGCTCCAAAACAGCCCACAGCTCCGAAAACGGAGTCTGCGCCAAAGCAACCCGCTGCAGCCAAATCAGAGACTCCCAGCCCCGCCAAACCAACTGAAACACCGGAAAAAAAGGCGACGACCGAGAAATATCATGAAGTGAAACCCCTGGAGACATTGTATGGTATCGGCAAGACCTACGGGCTGACGGTCGATGAACTAAAGCGGTTAAACAACATGGCCCCAACAGACAATACCGTTCGTACGGGTCAGAAACTCAAAGTCAGCAATTGATCATTGAACTGTTAAGGGGAAAACGCAGTTTGAGACCGTTTCTGTTTATTCTTTTTTAACAACCAACCCCACACCTGATAGAAGAAGCATCGCGCCGGCATATCCGAGGAGCGTGGTGCTTTCAGATGCAAGCCATGGCAGTTGTCGAACGGACAGTATTCCGATAAGAATTAATGTTATCAATGGGTTAAGAACAATGATCGCACTGACCTGGTTGGCTGGAAGCAATTTGAGCGCCTCACCCAGAGTGCCGTAAGCAATAAGGGTATTGGCGCCCAGAAATATCAATGTCAGCCAATCCGAAAGCCTCAATCCCTGAAATTCATGAAAAACCGCCAAGGGGGAAAAGACCAGGGCCGCAACCAGATAAATCAGAAGATTTGTCTGCTGGGGGGTCCAGATTCGCACCAGAAGTTTTTGGCATACTGCAAAAAATGTCCAGGTGATGGCTGCAAAAATGATCCAGAGATTACCGCGCGAGTATTGTTGAGAAGATATGATCAAGTGCTGCAGTTGATCCCAATAAAACAGTACAAATCCGGCTGCTGCAATGCCGAAGCCGGATTTCTGTAGCAGGCTCAGGCGTTCTTTGAAATAGACGACACCCACCACCGTCACAAGAAGCGGAGATATCTGGATCAATATCTGAGCATTGCTGGGCGAGGTCAGGGCAACTCCGCTGGTGAACCCAAGATAGTTGCCTGCCATGGCGATTCCGGCCAGGATTCCCAGAATCGGCGGTTTTATCAGGACCTCAAAAAAATGGGGACGCTTGATGAGATAATACCCTGATAGAAATACAAAAGAAAACGTAAACCGGAACCAGATGATGGTATAGCCGCTGAATCGTTGAAGTGCATATTTCAGCACAATGGCAAGAATGCCCCAGAGTACGGCCGTTATGCTGATCATCAGAAGCCCTTTTGAGTGATTGGACATGAATGTGTTTTTTACCTCAAATTTTTTTCCAGAACTGCAAGAGAATTCAGCAGGTGGTTGAATGAAAATACTTCAAGGGATACAGTCCCCGTAAACTGCTTGAGCACGGAGAATATCTCGTCAAGCTGGTTCTGATTTAAGACTTCAAGAGACAGATGATCTTTTCCATCAGAAACGCCATGTAAATGGATCATACGCGTTCGCCCGGCAAAGCGGTGATAGGCGGTTTCGACATTCTGGTGATTCACGATCAGATGTCCCATATCCAGACATATGCTAAGGTCAAGTCCCTGAAGAATTTGTTCAATCCATTCCAGCGGATAGTCAAGAGTCTCGATGCATAGGGCATGATCCGGCACGCCGGCTTCACTTAATCTGCGGAGGCAGTCTGAAATCCGGAGCTGCCATGCTCTGTCGCATATTTGTCCGATCTGCGCCTGACGATAAGGCAGATGAAGGATATAGGCAGTCGGCGCAAGAGGCAGGGTAAGTTCCACAACACGCAGAATGCTTTCAACGAAATTGTCCCGTTCCTTGCGTTCCGGATTTCCCGGATCAAGATCCGACGGCAGGTGTACATTGTAAGTGAACTGAAACTCTCTTGCCAGGGATTCCAGTTCATGAATCGTTCCAGGTGACGGTAAGGAAGACGGCAGGCTTTCAAAGCACAGCAGTTCGATTTCATCCAGGAAGGGCCCCAGTAACTGAACATTGGGAACATAGTCGTCCGGATAAATAAATGACGGTGCGCTGACTTTAAACGCGTATGTGTTTTTAAAGGTTTTGGGCAGTCGAGGATACATGAGATAGCCGGCAGCTTTCGTTAGTTGATATGGCAAAGCCCGATGACGGATGAAAGCGGCTGTGCCATTAATATGATAGACGAAGGGATCAGGGGTTAGCGCGAGACGGAAATAACGGCCAGGATAATTATCCATAAAAATGAACACAGCAACATCAAATCGCAGGCTTTTCGGATATCGCTTCTTGTTACATCGCCAAAGGCGATGCCGATATACGGCTTGTTGACCACCCGGCCATGATATGTGCTGGGGCCGTTCAGTTTTACAGCTAATGCTCCTGCAAAAGCAGCCTCTGAAAAACCGGAATTCGGGCTGGCATGATGCGCCCCTTCATGAACGGCGGTTTGGAAGGCGCGATTTCCGCTTCCGGATAATAGTTGTGCGGCAAAAGCAATAATCGGAATCGATAATCGCGCAGGAATATAATTGGCGATATCGTCCATCCGGGCTGAAATCCTGCCGAATTGCAGGTAGTTGTCATTTCGGTAGCCAACCATGGAATCCAGGGTGTTCACCATTCTGTAGGCCATGGCCAGCGGCGCCCCGCCGATGGCGGCATAAAACAGGGGGGAGATGACGCCGTCCACCAGATTTTCGGCAACGGTTTCAACAGCCGCGCGAATCACCCCCTGCTCTGAAAGATGTTCGGTTTCACGGCCCACAATAAACGAAACCTTCTTTCTGGCTTTCGTCAATCCACTGGAAATCAGTGCATCATCAACATCCATGGCTGCTTTTCTGAGAGATGACGGACTGATACAGTAATAAATCAAGATGGTTTCAAGGATCAGCCGCCAGACCGGATGCGCGATACCGGCCAGATTCACCAGAAGAGCGGTAATCCCCCATGCACCCAAAATCAGAGAACCGGCAAACAGCGCCCCGGAAATGACCAGAGGAATTTGCAGTCGCCTGAAAATCGGCTCCATGCTCGAAATGGCCATTCCCATCCATCGCACCGGATGAAACAGGCGGAGAGGGTCTCCGAGGACGAGGTCAAGAACGAAAGCTCCCAAAAGGGTGTATGCAGTATGCATTTCCATAATATGCAGCAACTGTAGCAGGTCGAGAATGTTTTTTCAATATGTTAAGAGATAATGGAGGGAAAAATGACCCGAAAGCGCTTTGGATATTTGGTGGGAGTCCTGCTGGTCCTGGGTGTTGTCGCTTATCTGGGACTGAAATTGTATATTGAAAACGATGCCAGAAAGCGCATCCACCTATGGGCAAATCAGTCCGCCAAGTTTGCCGGACTTTCCTATCAGTCCCTGGAAGTCGGACTTTTTACCAGAACCATCCAAGTTGGGCAGGTTTCCCTTCAAATCAAGGATACGGACAGTCCTATCTCCATCGACCGGCTGATATTGTATTCATTTGACATTGAAAATGAGATTCCTTCTTTCATGCATGTTCAGATGAAAGGGATTCACATAGGCCAGGGCAATTCTTTCATGAAGGGGGTATTGCCTCTGCTGGCCCAGATCGGGTATGCGGAAATCAATGCTGATGTGACGTATGCCTATCGCTATGATCCAGTGAAAAAAGATCTGGAGATTCAGAATATCCTTATCCGTGTTGCAGATGCGGGTCAGTTACAGATGACAGCTCAGGTGAACAGCCTGGACCTGGCATTAGTCAAATCGGTTCCCAACAATCCGTTGATGCTGATTTCGCTTGTGCCTGCAGTGGCAATATCCGGAATTTCCCTGAATTTCGAAGACGACTCCTTGACAAGAAGGTTGATCCAATTGGGAGCCCGTCAGTCCGACCAAACTGAAGAGCAGTTCGTCTCCGGCATCTCCCTGCAATTGAACCAGGAAATTCAGAAACAAAAACAGCCTGCAGGCATTGAAAGGCTCCAGGCAATTGAAAATTTTATCAAAAATCCCGGTGTTATCGAAATGGTGGTTTCTCCCCGTCAACCGATTCCCCTGATGCGATTCGTGATGATGGAAAACGCTGAGCAGTTGATTGATCTATTGAATATCACTATAAATTATCAAGCTATTAAACAAAAAAAATAATCGTCATTTTCTGTTTTACAGCTTTGGATAATTTAAACGGTCACAAACTTGGTTTTTCCATTAACCCCTCATCCCTGTGGGTGAGGGGTTCTAAAATCCCAGATTGTGACCGTTCAAATATTCCTTATTGGTCTTTTACCCGTAAAACAGCAGGCCAGAGTTGACATTCCTGCTGCTGAAGGGCATTGAACTGTGCTGGCACCTGTCTGATCGACTCAAAATTCTGACCGACATTTCCAAATATTTCCATCGTACACATGCCTCTCTCGCCGTATCCGATAACAATTTGATCTGTGGTATCCGTTTCCAAACGGCCGCAGGCGGGGTGAACTTCCGCGTCCACTGCAAGAGCATTCTTCTGCCAGGTGATATGCCTGGCTTGATTCTGAGTCAGATCGTATTCGAGCAATTCGAAACTGCCATCACCTTGTTTTCCCAGACCCAGCACGATTTCATCCTTGCCATCCCCATTGACATCACCGCATGCCGGCCAGCTTTCCCCGTTGGTACGGTTGTAGTCCGGCCAGTTGACGACGCCCGATCCACTGGCAACGGTTTCACTGGAATCCGGAAGACCCGGATTTGCTGATAATGCTTGATTAAAGATAAAAAAGACGCCGCCGGGGATATCCGGATTGTTCTTGACCGGCCCAAGCCCGGCGATTACCTCATCCGTGCCGTCTCCGTCCAGGTCACCGCACGCCGGACGGGTTTCGCCGTTGGCCCTGTTATAATCCGGCCATCCGGTCTGCAGCCATGTAACATGGTTCAACTGAAGGTCGGCAAGTTTAAAAACCTCCATCCGCCCCTCGCCTCCGGGACCCAGGCCGACAATGATTTCTGCGATTCCATCTCCGTCCAGATCACCACAGGCAATCCGGGTTTCGCCGTTGATGGCGTTATATTCCGGCCATTCCACCTGTCCCCAACCAATGATAGAGAAATCGTCATCGAGTACCATAAAATACCCGCCCGGAATGCCTGGCGCGTCTTTTACCTGACCCAGTCCCACGATGATTTCATCCTGTCCATCGCCATCGATATCTCCGGTGGCAACCCGCATTTCGCCGTTAAGTTTGTTGTACTCCGGCCAGTCGATATGAACGGGAAGCGCTGCTTGCTCTCCCTGGGGGGTCAGCACCTCAATCGATCCACCGCTGCCGGCCAGAAGGTAACTGGAACCCGTATCGGACTGCGGGTTGTTTTTGCTCTGTTCTTTGGTCTGTTTCTTAGATTTAAAGCTGGCCGAAATCGTGTGACTTGCTTGAACATTCGAAAATGTGTAAGACGTCACAGCTCCGACCGAAACCCCGTCTACTATAACACCACTAATTTTATAATCCGAAATGGGCTTGATCGTAAATGACTGGCTGGCCCCTTTCTGTACCACCACAGTCCCAGAAGGCGTGATGCTCCCTCCTGTACCTGCAGAAGCGACGATTGTGTATGTGCTGGTGGCAAAGGTGACAGCTATGCTGTGCGCGGCAGTAACATTGGAGAAGGTATAAGTAGTCACGGCTCCAGCAGATACCCCATCAACCTTGACATCTTGCACTTTATAGCCGGTGCTTGGTGTCAGGGTAAAAGCCTGGCTGGCACCCTGGGATACTGAAACACTGCCGGATGGGCTGATCGTGCCGTTTGTTCCCGCCGAGGCGGTGATGCTATAGGTATTGGCCGCAAATGTGACGGCTATGTTGTGTGCAGCGGTAACATTGGGAAAGGTATAGGTAGTCACAGCTCCAACAGATGCGCCATCCACGAGAACATCTTTAACCTGATAGCCTGTGCTTGGTGTCAGGGTAAAAGTCTGGCTGGCGCCCTGGGATATCGAAACACTGCCGGAGGGGCTGATTGTGCCGTTAGTTCCCGCCGCAGCAGTAATGATGTATGAGAGTGTAACAATTTTAAAACTGGCGGACAGGCTGTGGTTGCTGTCGATATTTAAAAAGGTGTAAGTCGAGACAGGTCCCACAGATGTGGCATTGACCAGAACATCATCAATTGCATAAGTGGCTGCAGGAGTTACCGTAAATGCCTGACTCATACCGCGACTGACCACTACCGCGGTAGAAGGACTGATGGCGCCGTTGACAGTCGATGCAGGCACAAGTGTGAAACATTCCAGTTCGGTGGAAAACGCACTCTCATTGCTATTTATATCGTATGCTGTAACCGCAAAATAACTGGTTTTTCCTTCTTCAATGCCGGTGAGGGTGTACTGAGTGACATTGCTGACATCCACCGGCGTTCCGTAGATTCGGGAGGCATATCCATAATACAGTTTGTAACCGGCCACTGCCGGATCGGTATTGGCATCCCAGGCCAGTGTTACCTGAGCGGCCAGGACTGGGGAACTGCCTGGCCCCATACAGATCAAACACAGCAGGTTGAAGAGAAGGAAAATAAATGGTGTGACACTAAGGCGAGAACGTGAAAATAGATTTGGGCAAGTCATAATAACCTCCTTAATGAATCCTGGCAGAATGGCATTAAGAAGGCACCCATTCCAGCCCGGCATCTCTGCTACCTTATTCCCGAAGGGAACTTAGGCCAGTAGTTTTGCGCCCCACCCTTTCAGATGGTTTGCCTTTATCAGATGAAATGACAGAATTTTACTTGAGACTAACAAGATTTTATACAATAATAGTAAAAGTTAAGTTCCGAATCAATTCTTTTGCTTTTTTTCTTTTACACAATAATTTAATTATTGTGTCTCGAACACCAAATTATATGGCACAAAAAAAGGGGTTTTCCTGATGAATTTGCAAATTCGCGGGCTTGGTTAGAATATATATTCTCATGCTAAAACAGACCGTATTCTCAGAAATTAAATTTATGCAATTAACATGCCCAATAGTTTATTAAGCACACCATCGCCGTACCGCTATTAAATCTGTCATCAATATATGAATATCTTCAAATCAAATCAGGTGAGCCCATCGATTAGGCCTGATTATTGTTTTCGGTCTGAACCGATCTTTATTTTCTCTGTAAGTGTATTAGACAAAGCCGAACAAATATTGTCATTGTTTTATCGTTTATTGAGCGGTGAGAAATCGGATTGATCCTGGAAATAATCTCTTTCCACTTGACAGAACAGATTCATTTAGGTATCAAAAAAGTAACATCGTTACGATAATTTTATATCGGATTTCAAGTTACAACTAAATAGTCAATTATTTCAGCAGATAATTTTGTTATGTTAATATAAAATCATTGTAGTATTTATCACGCATTTGTGGCAGGTAAAATAAATTAGATTATTTTATCAAATAGTTATTTTTCAAGCGTATTGGTATTTAGCAGGATATCGGATTTACAGTAACAAAGTTATTTATAATTTGAATATCGATGTTTTTCTATCATTTTCATCTATCGTTAAGCCTGCTCCGAACATGGTTATTCGTTAATATCGCCCATGCTGTTTACAATACACCGCGTGTCCGCTAATACAACTTCAACCAAACTGATGTGAAACCAGAACAAAGGAGAATTCGCATGCCCAAGAAAATGAAAACCATTGATGGCAACACTGCTGCAGCCCATGTGGCGTATGCCATGAGCGATGTCGCTGCCATTTATCCGATCACGCCGTCAACCCCGATGGGAGAGATTGCCGATGAGTGGTCAGCCCAGGGACGAAAAAACATTTTCGGCCAGACCCTTCTTGTCAAGCAAATGCAATCCGAAGCCGGCGCTGCCGGCGCTGTTCATGGCGCGCTGGCGGCAGGATCTCTGACCACTACGTTTACAGCCTCTCAGGGGCTGCTTCTGATGATTCCCAACATGTACAAGATTTCCGGAGAACTCTTGCCAGGCGTCTTTCATGTCACGGCCCGCGCCATCGCCAGCCATGCCCTGTCCATTTTCGGGGATCATGCCGATGTCATGTCCGTGCGTCAGGCCGGCTTTGCCATGCTGTGTTCCAACTCGGTTCAGGAAGTCATGGATCTGGCGCTGGTATCGCATCTTTCAGCCATTGAAGGTCGCGTACCGTTTCTGCATTTTTTCGATGGATTCAGAACCTCCCATGAAATTCAGAAAATCGAACTTATCGATTATGCAGATATGGCCGCACTCACCAATTTTGAAGCTATCGAGGCATTCCGCGGCCGGGCCATGAATCCGGAACATCCACATATCCGAGGCACTGCCCAGAATCCGGATATCTATTTCCAGGGAAGAGAAGCCGCCAATACGTTTTATCAAAATATTCCTGCAGTGATTTCCAACTATATGAAAAAAGTTGGTGATTTGACCGGCAGACGATATCGCCTCTTTGACTACGTGGGAGATCCGCTGGCTGAGCGTGTGATCATCTCCATGGGATCATCCTGCGAGGTTATCGAGGAAGTGGTCAATCATCTGAATGCCAGTGGAGAGCGGGTCGGACTTGTCAAGGTCCGGCTGTACAGACCGTTCTGTATTCCCGATTTTCTGGAAGCGCTACCGGCATCCTGCGACAGAATAACGGTTCTGGACAGGACCAAGGAACCGGGCGCCATCGGAGACCCGCTTTATATGGATGTCTGCACGGCCTTCATGGAACGAGGCGAAATGCCGATGATTACCGGCGGTCGGTATGGACTGGGTTCCAAGGAATTCACCCCGGCCATGGTCAAGGCCGTATTTAAAAACATGAATGCCGCAGGCCCCAAGAATCATTTTACGGTCGGAATTGTCGATGATGTTACCCGTACGTCTCTGGATGTTGAAGAATTGATCGATACCACCCCCACGGGTACGGTTCAGTGCAAATTCTGGGGACTCGGATCGGACGGAACCGTCGGCGCCAATAAATCCGCCATCAAGATTATCGGCGACAACACCCCGATGTTCGCTCAGGGCTATTTTGCCTACGATTCCAAAAAATCCGGCGGCATCACGGTTTCGCATCTTCGGTTCGGCAGCGAACCCATTCAATCCACCTATCTGGTGAACACTGCGGATTTCGTGGCCTGCCACAAAGCCAATTACGTTCAGATATATGACGTGCTGGAAGACATCAAGCCGGGTGGAACCTTTCTGCTGAACTCCAACTGGTCTCTTGAAGACATGGAAACGATACTGCCGGCCAGAATGCGGCGGTTCATTGCGGACAACAAGCTTAAATTCTATAACCTGGATGCTGTCAAGATCGCGGATGCTGTGGGTCTGGGCGGCAGGATCAACATGATCATGCAGACGGCTTTTTTCAAGCTTGCCAACGTGCTGCCGTTTGAAGAGGCCATTGCGCTGTTGAAAGGTGAAATCAAAAAGGTTTACGGTAACAAGGGTGAAAAAGTCATCCAGATGAATATGGACGCCGTGGATCAAACCCTTGCCAATCTCCAGGAAATCACCTATCCCGAATCCTGGAAGGATGCTGTCGGCAGCGATATCACCGGATCGGAAGTACCTGCTTTTGTCGAAAAAGTGATGAATCCCATGCTGGCGCAGCAGGGCGACAAGTTGCCGGTCAGCGTGTTTCAGCCGGATGGTGTTTTCCCGGTGGATACGGCCCGATACGAAAAACGCGGGGTGGCCATTCACGTTCCCGAATGGATCATCGACAATTGCATTCAGTGCAACCAGTGCGCCTTTGTCTGTCCCCACGCCGCCATCATTCCGATTCTGGCAACCGATGCCGAACTTGCCGGCGCACCGACAGCCTTTGAAACCCGTCCTTCCCTGGGAAAAGAGCTGAAAGGGTATCAGTTCCGGGTCCAGGTCAATACGCTGGATTGTCAGGGCTGCGGTAACTGCGCAGATATCTGTCCGTCCAAGAAAAAGGCCCTGGTCATGAAACCGATTGAAACCCAGACAGGGTTACAGGTTCCCAACCATCACTTCTCTTTGACCGTTCCGGTCAAGGATACGCTGTTGAAACGCGATTCGGTCAAGGGCAGTCAGTTTGTAAAACCCCTGATGGAGTTCTCCGGTGCCTGCGCCGGATGCGGCGAAACCCCGTATGTCAAGGTTCTGACCCAACTTTTCGGCGAGCGGATGATCATCGGCAATGCTACCGGGTGCAGTTCGATCTGGGGAGCATCGGCGCCTTCAACGCCTTATACGGTCAACAAAGACGGCCATGGCCCGGCCTGGGGGAACTCCCTGTTCGAAGACGCTGCGGAATTCGGATATGGAATGGCGATAGCCGTCGGACAGCGCCGAAGAAAACTGGCGGATCTGATGCAGGCGGCGATGGAAACCCCTGTACCGGATGCCCTGAAAGCGGCCATGACCGGCTGGCTCGGCGCCATCAACGATGCGGATGGCTCCAGAACCTTCAGCGATCAGTTGAAAGAGCTTCTTTCCGGTATGCAACGCAATCGCCTGCTGGAACAGATTTATGGGATGAAAGATCTGTTCGTCAAAAAATCCGTATGGGCGTTCGGCGGCGACGGCTGGGCCTATGATATTGGATATGGCGGACTGGATCATGTCATTGCTTCCGGGGAAGATGTCAATATTCTGGTCATGGATACCGAAGTCTATTCCAATACCGGCGGCCAGTCTTCCAAATCCACGCCGAGCGGCGCCGTGGCCAAATTCGCCGCATCCGGCAAGAAAATCGGCAAAAAAGATCTGGGCCGGATTGCCATGACCTACGGCTATGTGTATGTGGCATCGGTTGCGATGGGCGCCAACAAACAGCAGCTTTTGAAGGCATTTATGGAAGCGGACAGCTATCCCGGTCCGTCCATTGTTATCTGTTATGCACCCTGCATCAATCAGGGGATTAAAAAAGGCATGGGGAAAACCCAGCTTGAAGAGCAGTTGGCGGTGCAGGCCGGTTACTGGCCGCTATACCGGTATAACCCGCTTCTGGCGGATGAAGGCAAAAATCCGTTTACGCTGGATTACGACAAAGCCCCGGATGGAACCCTTCAGACATTTTTATCCGGTGAAAATCGCTATGCCCAGTTAGAAAAGACATTCCCGGAAGAATCCAAAAAACTTCGTGCGCAGATCGAAAAGGAAATTCTCGAACGTTATGAGGTACTGAAGCAGATTGCCGATCCTCAGGCTGTCTGTAAATCCGAGGGATAAAAAAAAGGGGGCAGGAATCAGGGGGCAGGAATCAGGATTTTATTTTCTCCGCCCTCTGTTTTCTGTCGTCCGCTCTCTGAATCCTGAGACAACCGATAGACTGTCTCCATTTCCAGCACGGTCATATCAAAAGCTTTTCGACTCAGATAGTTGACCGTTCCTTTCTGCACCAGCATCCATCCAACGCTGGCGGCCATGCCCGCCGGCGTTGTCTTTTTGATCAGCCGGTAGATCAACAGCGGCCACTGCATCCATCTATAAATATTCCAGGACTTTTTGGTGAGTGCGCCGAACTGCCGAAATCGCGGATGTTCTGCGATTGCTTTGACACTGTAAAGATATCTGAATTCAATGCGGTGAAAACGGCTGACAATCGGCAGTTTTTCCGTGTTGCAAACAGATTGTAGCCAGAATTGGCACCGGATAAGAATCGGGCCTAGTTTAGCTTCATCGATCGGAGCCGGACTTTCCGGAAAATATGTTCCGGCGATGACATGAAGCGCCTCTTGAAATCCGGATTTCCATTCCGTGAATCCGGGAGATGCAAAAATCAAAGAATTGACGCCTATCAGGCGATTTCGAATCTCCTGAATGCGCGGATCCTCCGGACGGAATTCCGGATCTGCCAGCTCTGCCAGCTCCGCCAGTTCCTGCTCTATTTCGCTTGTATCCTGAGAAATTATGTCACAGCGGGTTTCATGATCATAAGCCTGAATCGCCTGTTTGCCGGCAAACAGATAAATATCCATTAACAAGAAACGGGTAAGAGATAGAATCGTCAACTGATTGGAAAGATAAATCAGCCAGGAAAAGGGGTCCGGCAGAAGGATGAGCCTGAGAACATTGGCGCGATTGATCCATCGTCGGTAACGGATATAGGCCCGAACCGCCCGATATCTGCTGATTCGGTCGTACCAGCTCCAGGCCTTTCGGATATGTCGGATGCGAATATGTTGAAACCGTAAGAATCCTGGCCTGTTCAGGATACTTTGAAGCCGTTCAACAGCATCATGTGCGGTGCGGATCAGGTTTCCCGCTGTCACACAAAGTTCAGGCTTTTCCTGATCCGGATGAAATGCAGCGGCAATATCCCGCAAATATTCGGCAAGGCCGGAAAATGCACTCATTTCCAAAAAACCAGCCTGCCAGATTTCCTGACAGCGATTCAGCACCACCTGAATGGCTTGTTGCCGACAAGGCCCCGCAGAACCGAGTTCAACCTTTAAATTCCTGAATTCTTGCTTTAACGAACGCTTCCACTGAAGCATTCCGCGAAGACGCCACAGGACTATCAGGGTGACCAACGCAATCAGCAGCGCGAGGATTCCGATCCCGGCATGCAAAATATGATAAATCCAGATGGGGTCCACTGGGAAATCCTCTTGATTTAGCTATCGCCTCTGTCGTATATCCATAAGCATGAACAGCGCCAGACATCTGATTATATCCATTCTGATCTCTATAGCCATCATTTTGTTTGGGGCGTGGGGGTTTATGCTCATCGAGGGCTGGAATTTTCTGGATGCCCTTTTCATGACGGTGATCACCCTGACCACCGTGGGCTTTGGAGAAGTCCATCAGCTCAGCCCCGCAGGTCGAACATATACCATACTCCTGATCTTTGTGGGAGTTGGTTTTTTTGGATATGTGGGGGCGACACTGATTCAATATATGATCGAGGGGCGAATCCGTATCATTCTGGGGAGGCGACGGTTGGACAGAAAAATTACCCGATTGAAAAATCATTACATTATCTGCGGTTATGGCCGTATCGGAAGAGTCTTGTGTATGAATCTTCGTCAAAAACCCATCGATCTCGTCGTCATTGAAAAAAGCCCGGAACTGATACCGATCATGGAAGAAGACAGGATTTTATACATGTCTGGCGATACGGCGGATGAGACGATCTTGCTGAATGCCGGGATTGAACGCGCCAGGGGGTTGATTGCCGTTCTGGGCACCGATGTGGACAACGTCTTTCTGGTGTTGACCGCCAGACAGCTCAATCCCAAATTGTTTATCATGGCCAGAGCGATTTATAAAGAATCCAAGTCCAAGCTCCTGGCTGCCGGTGCTTCCGCCGTTGAATCTCCCTATGAGGTCGGCGCCGTGAGTATGGCCCACCGGATTATCCGACCAACAGTTACCAGCTTTCTGGATCTGGCCCTCACCTACGATCGCAAAGACATTCAGATGGAAGAAATTCCCGTCAGCCCGGTATCCCCGCTGACGAATGTAACACTTAAAAATTCCAGAATCCGTCAGGATTACAACCTGATCATCATTGCCATCAAACGGGTGGACGGCAGCATGATGTTCAACCCATCTTTTGAAACCTTGCTGGAGCCCGGCTCCACAGTCATTGCCGTGGGGCAGGAAATGGACCTGCTGCGGCTGGAAAAAGTCCTCTATCCGATTTGACGGAATTTTGAAAATCGATTTCAGCCACGAAATGCACAAAATAACGAACGAACTCAGCATGATAAATAATTCAGTCAATTCTGTCCGGACTGTTTTGGTTACCGGTGGCGGGGGGTTTCTGGGAAAGGCCATTGTCCGGCGTCTTGTCGCCCGGGGAAACCGGGTCATCAGTTTTTCCAGAAACCACTATCCTGAACTCGATGCGTTCGGTGTCCACCAGATTCAAGGGGATATTTCGAATCCGGATGCTGTCGAAAATGCCGTCAACGGTGTGGATACCGTCTATCATGTGGCGGCCAAAGCAGGGGTTTGGGGGAATTACCAGGACTATTACCGGATCAATACAGAAGGCACACGACACGTCATTGCCGCCTGTCTGTCCGCCGGCGTTTCGCGCCTGATCTACACCAGTTCACCCAGTGTCGTGTTTAGCGGCGGAAATATGGAAGGTGTGGACGAAACCGTACCCTATCCCGACCGTTATCATGCTGCTTACCCCGAAACCAAAGCCCTGGCCGAGCAGGCTGTCCGGCAGGCCGGAGGTTGCATCCAGGCGGCGGATGGCAAATGGCTGCAGACAGGCAAGATCAGGCGGAACGAAGGGGAAGGACTGAAGACTATCGTCTTGAGACCGCATCTGATCTGGGGCCCGGAAGACAATCACCTGGTTCCGCGAATCCTCCAGCGAGCCAAACGACTCCGGCGCATCGGGGACGGCAGGAACCGGGTGGATGTGATTTATATCGATAATGCGGCCAAGGCCCATCTTCTGGCGGAAGAAGCACTGAACCGTCATCCGCAGCTTTCAGGAAATGTGTATTTCATCAGTCAGGGAGAGCCAGTTTTATTATGGAAAATGGTCGATGATATTCTTCTGGCCGGCGGGCAGTCTCCGGTTAAAGGCTCCCTCTCTCCGCGGACAGCTTTTTGGATTGGTGCTGTCCTAGAATGGATTTACAAGGCACTGGCATTGAAGGGAGAGCCGCAAATGACCCGTTTTGTCGCAGGAGAACTATCCACCTCCCACTGGTTCGATATCCGCGCCGCCCAAAAAGATATCGGCTATGTTCCGGAAGTGTCCACGGAAGAAGGACTGCGCCGACTTGCGGCATATTTAAATAAAAAGGAGCTGAAATAAGAAACAAATATATCCACGACCTTCGGATCAAAATGAGTTCCTTTGCTTTCTGGGTGATGGCAAAGGATTTATCAATGAAAAACTCACTTGAGAGAAGCTCTTAATGATCCAGCCAGCCGCAAAAGTTTGATATCCCATTGAACTGAACCGGCGCCACAGTAGACAGGTCTTCAAGGTATAGACAATTATCCGCATACTCTGTAAACTTCTTCAAATGTTGTTAAGCCTCTAATCACTTTTAAAAGGCCATCCTCGACAAGGGACCGGACATTGCGGGCCTGCATGTAAGCTCTGGCCTGCACCGGAAATGTATCATCCTTTGGCATGGATTTGATTTCCGAATTACACCTTAAATACTCCATCAAACCGATCCGGCCCTTATATCCGGTATGGCTGCATAGCTCGCATCCAACTGCATTTCGGATATCGAGGCTTTTAATTCCATATCGCGTGGCCAGTTCTTCCAGATGGTAGGTGGCAATAATGTCTTTTTCGACAGGTGTGCTGCAGGAACAGTTCAGACATAACTGACGCGCCAGCCGCTGGGCGATGACTGAAATCAGTGACGAATTGATCAAAAATTCAGGGAGTCCCAGGTCCAGAAGCCGGGTATAAGCCGTGGGCGCATCATTGGTATGGACGGTGCTGAACACCAGATGTCCGGTCAAGGACGACTGCATGGCAACTCGTGCTGTCTCTCCGTCCCGGATCTCGCCGATCATGATGACATCAGGGTCCTGCCGCAAAATACTTCTTAGCGCCGAGAGAAAATCATACCCTATCTCTGGGCGCACTTGAATTTGATTAATGCCCTCCAGTTGATACTCCACCGGATCTTCAATGGTAATAATTTTCTTTTCTTCACTGTTGATGCGATTCAAACAGGAGTACAAGGTTGTGGTCTTACCGCTGCCGGTAGGCCCCGTCAGTAGAATAACTCCGGCTGTCTTTACGATGTCTTCATTCAGGAGTTTAGTCAAATCCGGTTCAAGGCCCAGTTGACTCAGCTCATATCCCACCGATTCCTTAACCAAGAATCTCAGAACAAGGCTCTCGCCTTTGGCCAGCGGCAAGGTCGAAACACGAACGTCGATTTCTTTGGACGATATACGCATGGATATCTGACCGTCCTGAGGCTTTCGACTCTCGGCAATATCCATACCGGACAGGATTTTGATTCTGGAGGCAATTGGAAGCTGCATCTTCATCGGCAAAAAATCGATATCGTGCAACATGCCATCGATACGAAACCGGACACGGTACATTTTGTTATAGGGCTCAAAATGCAGATCCGATGCTCCCCTTTCCACGGCACGTGAAATCAGGGAATTGACCATATTGATGATGGGCGCTTCGGACGCCATTTCCCGCAGCCGGTCGATTTCATTATCCGAAATGTCCCCGAAATCGGATTCATCCCCGGCGCCTGCTTTCTGGTGTACCCGCAAATCGCCCTCGATTTCCCGCAATTGGGACTGGGTCAATATTACAATTTCCGTACGGATATTCAGATTGGCAAGATATTGGTTCACCTCATAATCGAGAGGATTCGCACAACCGAAATAAAGCTTGCCATCCGCTTCGTTAATCGGAAACCAACCTCTTTGCGCCAAAAAAAATATATTAATATTTGGTAATGATTTCAAACTGTTGAAATCAATTAGACTTCTATCTCCGTCTTTCAGCACCTGCAGATTTAACTGTTCGGCAAGCGCCAGAACCAGCATTTCTTCAGAAATGATCCCCATATTCAGAAGGATGGAGCCGAGCGCACCGCCGTATTTAGCTTGATATTGAAGGCCTCTTTCAATATCCTTAGGACTGATCTGATTTTTTTTTATTAATATTTCACCTATCAGCATATTCGAAGGCAGCCTTGTGTGTTGAGTATTGTGGGGCCCGGGTAAAGCCTATGGAACAGGAGGCGCAGAAAGGATATCCGCATCTTATTTTCTTTTTATTGAATCTTCATAACCCATAAAAAAAATACCACGATATATGAGTTGCCTTATATGGTTTTTCATAATTTTTGGCAACATGAAACACCTTTAAGAGCATGATCCACACCTGACAGAAGCCTGAAGACAATGCAGGGCTTTGTCAATTTCCGCCCGACATACTGCCGGTCGCCAGCATCATTCCCGACTTTTTTATTGACACTTCTATCTGAATCATGAATAAGAACCATTATATTTAAAGAGATATTTTGATTTGTTTCACGACTTTTTCAAATCCAACGATCAGGAAAGGAAAACAGATGTCTAACATCGTCAAAAAACAGGTCTGCAAATGTGAAAACTGCGGCAATGAGGCTGAAATGGAAATTACATGTACACTGCCGGATGCACCGTCCGATTCTTCCCCAAAAGCCGCTGCACCTGCAAAGCCAGCCACTGCACCCCAGAAAATCATGGGAACGGCCCATTGCGCGCAATGCGGCAACGAAGCCGATATGTGGATCGACTATTAACCGTGTAAGACGCCAGGTACATATATTATGGACGACTGCAAGATCATTCTGAATACCGGGCTGCGTGGTGTCAAGATCGCGCAGACCCGCATCAGCGATGTGGATGGAAACGCTGGCTGGCTGATTTACAGAGGGTATCTTATTCAGGAACTGGCCTCCCGGGCAACGTTTGAGGAAGTGGCCTATCTGCTGCTATTCGAAAGGCTGCCGTCCAAGTCCGAGCTGGAGAATTTCACTGCCGAACTCGTCCGGGAACGCGAAATTCCGCCGGAGCTGATTGCTGCACTCCAAACTCGACCGGCCAGTGCCATGGCCATGGATGTGCTTCAGGCGGCAATTTCCATGCTGGCAAACCATGATCCCGAACTGCCGCATGTATCGCAGGACGGCTCCGTTCGCACGGCCATTCGCCTGATTGCCAAAACCGCCACCCTTGTTGCGGCCTGGCACCGGATTCGGCGTGGTCTCGACCCTGTTTCGCCAAATCCCCTGCTATATCATGCAGCCAATTTTCTATACATGCTCAATAACGAAGCACCGGATTCGGAAATCGCCCATTTTCTGGATGTCTGCCTGGTGCTACATGCAGAGCATTCCTTCAATGCCTCGACATTTGCCGCCCGGGAAGTGGCCTCCACCAAAGCTCATATGTATGCCGCTGTATCGGCTGCCATCGGGTCTCTGTCCGGAGAGCTTCACGGCGGTGCCAATGCCAGGGTCATGGACATGCTGCTGAAGATCGGCACGACAGAGGCGGTGGAATCTTATGTTCAGACCGAGTTTGCGGCCGGCCGCAAAATCATGGGGCTGGGACATGCGGTTTATAACGTAGATGACCCCAGGGCCTTTATACTGGCCCCCATGTCCAAAGCCATGGGAGAGAAAATTGGCGATACCCGCTGGTATGATATTTCCCGGCTTCTCGAAAACCGGGCCAAGGCCGCGTTCAATCAACAAAAAGGCATGGATATCGTCGTGAATGTCGATTTTTACAGTGCATCTCTGTATTATGCCATGGGAATTCCGATCGATCTGTTCACACCGGTTTTTGCTGTTTCCCGTGTTGCGGGGTGGGTCGCGCATGTGATCGAAGAGCAATACGCCGGCGCCTCGGCCAAACCTGTTCTGTATCGCCCGGAATCCGAGTATGTCGGAGATTACTGCGGCCCGGAAACATGTTCCTTTACCCCCATTGAAACCCGCTCTTAAAGGACAATGAATCGTGTTGAATGACGCACTGCTCCGCATGACGCGTCAGCGCCAGGTGATTCTTCAGGAACTTCGAAAAGTCATGACCCATCCTAGTGCCGATGAAGTCTATGAGATGGTCCGGCGGCTGATTCCCCGGATCAGCCTGGGAACTGTATACCGGAATCTGGAAATTCTTTCTGAATTAGGAGAAATTCAGAAGATAGAAATATGCGGTAAACTTAAGCGCTTCGACGGGAACACCAAGGACCATTATCACCTGCGGTGTCTGAACTGCCACCGCATCGATGATGTTCCGGAACACATTCATTTTGATTTCAACTCATCTCTGAATTCACAAACCGGATACGCCATCACCGGGCATCGGCTGGAATTTATGGGACTATGCCCCGAATGCTCCGAGCAGCAAGGCAGTCGCCTGTCCCGGAAGATTCTGTCTCATTTAAATGTACGGCCACAGTCGCTCTCCGGCTAAAGCAGCCGGGGGGATCGAGGGGCAAATCCTATCCAGTCGAATTCCGGGGCTGTCGAGTTTTCTTGACAGAAACCGTCCGTCGTAATATAAAAATCGCTGACAACGTAGAGATTCAGCAGGCAGACCGTAATTTGGAGTATCCACACAACTTTTTATCAATGGGAGGATTCACATGGCGGATTATTACATCAATATTTTTATGAATGATGAAAAGCAGAAGAAACTTGATGCAGCGGGACTTGCCGGTCACATCAAGGATGTGGATGGTAAGAAGGCCATCCAGGTAGAAGTCAGCGCCAAAGAGCACAAAAAACTCACCAAGGGGTTCCCGGATCTCGAATTCGATGCTACCAATGCCTGTGTCATTCCCGAAACTGCCGAAACCACACTTCTGGATATTGTCTGCAACATGAAAACCATCGACGTCATGAAAGTGGCGATCATGAAAATTTACAGTCCCCTGGCCGGCAAGGCCCCTCGGTCTGCCATGCGATAGATGCCGACTGGCTGAAATTGCCTGCAGCGATCGCTGTCTCGTTTCATCCAAGGGAATAAGCAACGTGCTTGTTCCCTTTTTTTTACCGTGAAAACAACACCCTCCCCCCAGCAGATGGGATCAAGAGGGGGGTCAATGGCCGAATGAAAATCATTGATTTAAGTCACCCCATTTGCGGTGGCATGCCGGTTTATCCCGGTGCGGAACAGCCTGTATTCGAGTCCGTGGCAAGCGTCAGCCGGGATGGATATGCTGAAAAGCGGATATCCCTCTTTTCACATACAGGCACCCACGTGGATGCACCCTCCCATATTTTATTTAGCGGCCTGTCTCTGGATCAACAGACGGTCGACCATTTCGTGGGATCTGCCGCAGTTCTGGATTTTTCATCAGTGCCGGGATCAACAATCGATATCGACGATCTGGAACCCTATCGCCATCTTTTGCAGAAAGCGGATTTTATCCTGATCCATACCGGCTGGAGCCGCCATTGGGGAAGTGACGCTTACCACTCCGGATATCCGGTGTTATCCGAAAATGCCGCTGACTGGATATCTCAATTCAACCTGAAAGGACTCGGTGTTGATGCCATTTCAGTGGATATCCTAAACGCCCCGGACCTTCCGGTGCATCGCCGGCTGCTTGAACATCAGATGGTTATTGTCGAAAATTTAAACCGACTTCAGGACTTACCGCAATCAGGATTCACTTTTTTTGCTTTGCCGCTTCTGATCCGGGGTGGCGATGGATCACCGGTTCGGGCGATAGGCATGATATGAAGTACGCAGTATGGTGGATTGAGGGTTAGGCAACTTATATGAAATGAAGATGGTGGATTATAAGTTTTAATCTGCCTACTGATTTCTTTTTATCAAGGAGGCAGTTATGTTCCGCATAGATTACCGAATTGCGGCATTGGGTGTTATGGTGTTTTTTCTGTGGGCCTGCCCGGGTGTGGCTGAAGAGAGAAAAGACATGGGCGGATGGGAAAGAAACGGCAAATACGACAAGCTCTATGTTCCCAGTGATCGGGACAGCATCAAGGGGATCATTACCGGATTCAAGGAAGTCGTTCCTTTTCCGGGCATGTCTCCCGGGGTGGCGCTGTTGCTGAAAGATCCGGACGGCGATATCGTTACGGTGCATCTGGGGCCCCGCTGGTTTGTCGACCCGGCTGCCATCGGCGTTAAAAAAGATGATAAAGTCAAGGTCAAGGGGGTGTGGGTGGAACTCAACAATGAAGACATCATCATCGCTTCCAAGATTTCTAAAGGGGATTTTTTTGAATACAAGCTCCGCCTGACAAAAGATGGTACACCATTCTGGACACTGAGCAAGGAAGATCTGGAGCGGGAAAGAAACGAAAGCCTGAAGCGGTAGGGAATAAAAAAGGGGAAGAAAGAAGTTATGTCATCTACGGATCAGAGTCCAACATCGAATTTTATTCGCAATATCATCATCGACGACATTCAGGCCCAAAAATATAAGCGCCCGATCATGACCCGGTTTCCACCTGAACCGAACGGCTACCTGCACATCGGCCATGCCAAATCCATCTGCCTGAATTTCGGGCTGGCAGCAGAATTCGGCGGCGTCTGCAACCTGCGCTTCGACGATACCAATCCGAGCAAAGAAGAAATCGAATATGTCGAGTCCATTCAAGAAGATGTCCGCTGGCTGGGCTTTGACTGGGAAAGCCGCCTGTATTATGCATCGGATTATTTCAATCGGCTCTATGACCATGCCGTTCAACTGATTCAAAAAGGCAAAGCGTATGTATGCAGCCTGAGCGCCGATGATATCCGGCAGTACCGCGGCACGCTGACGGAACCCGGCAAAGACAGCCCTTACCGTAACCGATTGGTTGAAGAAAATCTCGATTTATTTGCCCGGATGCGAAATGGTGATTTTCCGGACGGAACGCATGTGCTCCGTGCTAAGATCGACATGGCGGCTCCCAATCTAGTGATGCGGGATCCGACCATCTACCGAATCCGCCACGCCTCCCATCACCGAACCGGCGACACCTGGTGCATTTATCCCATGTATGATTTCACCCACTGCCTCTCGGATGCCATTGAAGGGATTACCCATTCAATCTGCACCCTGGAATTTGAAAACAACCGATCGCTGTACGACTGGGTACTGGATGAACTCGAGGTTGCCTGCCACCCGCAGCAGATTGAATTCGCAAGGCTGAATCTAACCTATGCCGTTCTAAGCAAACGAAAAATGATCGAGCTGGTTGAAAAAAAGTACGTCTCGGGGTGGAATGATCCCAGAATGCCGTCCATTTCCGGTATCCGCCGCAGAGGCTATCCGCCGGAGGCGATCCGCAATTTCTGCGAGCGCATCGGCGTTGCCAGACGGGACAGCACGGTGGACATGGCGCTGCTGGAACACTGCGTACGAGAAAATCTCAATGACCGGGCGCCTCGAGTCATGGCGGTCCTAAACCCAATTCGCGTGGTCATCGACAATTATCCAGAAGGCCAGGTAGAGTGGCTGGAAGCGCCCTACCATCCGGAAAACCCCCAGATGGGATCCCGTAATCTTCCGTTTTCCAAGACTCTTTTTATCGAAGCCGACGATTTCATGGAAGACCCGCCCAAAAAATTCTATCGTTTGGCTCCGGGACGCGAAGTCCGGCTTCGCTACGCCTTTTTTATCAAGTGCGCGTACGTGGTCAAAGACGAGATAACCGGAAAGATACTGGAGCTGCACTGCACCTATGACCCGGAAACCCGCGGCGGCGGAGCTCCGGACGGTCGCAAGGTCAAGGCAACCCTCCACTGGGTTTCTGCCGATCATGCCATCGGCGCCGAAGTCCGCCTCTACAACCATCTGTTTACCCGACCTGATCCGGACAGTGCCAAGGATGGAACCGATTTCAAAGAATTTATCAATCCTGATTCCCTGATACCCCTCACAGACTGCCGACTCGAGCCGGCTCTTGCCGATGCTGCCTCCGGCAGTCACTATCAATTCGAACGCCTTGGCTATTTCTGTGTGGACACGGTCGACTCACGCCAGACCGCTCCTGTCTTCAATCGAACCGTCACCTTGAAAGATGAATGGGCGAAAATCAGAAATAAGTAAAGAAATGATCTGGGGACGCATGGGGCAGAAGAGCGTCACCGCATGAATATTACTCACTTGAAACTATTAAAACATGGAAAAACAATTTATCATTGATGATATCAAGCTGGGAGAATCCTGGCGGCTGTTCAGAATCATGGGGGAATTTGTCGACGGGGTGGAGGCCCTGCATGATATCGGGCCGGCCATCAATTTTTTTGGTTCCGCGCGGGTGCAACCAGAAGACCCGATATATCAAAAAGCCGAACTGCTGGCCAGACGCTTTGCAATGTTGAATTTTGCGATCATCACCGGTGGTGGTGGCGGTATCATGGAAGCGGCCAACAAAGGGGCGTCCGAGGCCGGCGGCGTGTCTGTAGGGCTGAATATCCTGCTACCCCACGAACAAAAGCCCAACATCCATGCCAACATTACCCAGGAATTCAAATATTTTTTCGTCCGCAAATTGATGTTCGTCAAATACGCCATGGCCTATATCATTTTTCCCGGCGGCTTTGGCACCCTCGACGAGCTTTTCGAAGCCGTCACCCTGATCCAGACACACCGCATCAAACCCTTCCCCCTGATCCTGGTCGGCTCGGATTACTGGTCTGGGCTGATCAAATGGATTAAAACCCACCTTCTGCAAGAGAAAATGATTTCACCCGAAGACATCGATATCATTCAGGTGCTGGATGATCCGGACGTGATCGTAAAAAGCATCCAAAAACTCGTCATTTTATAATTAAGAATTAAGAATCACTGTATATCCATCATTCGTAATTCGTAATTTTGTTCGAAACGCGACAGCGTTTCGAACCAGCGCCGTTGCCCATTCAGGTGTGCCGGATGCATGGATGTGGGTGTATGTGGCCAGGACGTTTTTGTAGCAGACGCCATCCCGGCTATTCATAAAGCCTGTTCCCCGTTTCATGTAAAATACAAGTTTGCAGTCTGCTGTCTCCTCGAAAGAGGCCACCCAGGAATAGTGAAATTCATGACCCCGAATTTCCATGCCGTCAGGATAGAAGGGATTGTTTCTGTCGACCGTCACCATCGTATAGCCGTGGCCCTTCGGTTTCGGACTCAAACCGAAAACAATCGGCAGCACACCGGCCATGGGATAGGTGGCGTCTTCCAGAATGATTTCTTTTCCCAGATACATCAGTCCGCCGCATTCGGCATAGATGGGCAGGCCGCAATCCGCCAGGTGCTTGAGTTCCGAACTGAAGCTGGTATTTTCAGCCAGCACCCGGGCATGGGTTTCCGGAAAACCGCCGCCGATGTAGAGGGCATCCAGATCCGGAAGGTGTTGCTGCGTCAGCGGGCTTAAGAAAACCAGCTCAGCCCCGGCCAGCACCAGCGCCTCGATATTTTCCGGATAGTAAAACTGGAACGCCGAATCACGGATAATTCCGATAATAGGCTTTTCAGCGCGAACTGTTACCGGCGTCTCGACAGTCTGCGCTTTTGGCTGGTCTTTCGGGGGATACTCCTGCGCTGTTACGGGAAGAGACCGGTTGGCGATCGCCTCCAGCCTGTCCAGGTCCAGGTTGGCTTTCACCACTCGGCTGACAGCGTTCACGGACTCGGCGGCCCAGTCATGTTCGAGTGTGGGCACTAGCCCCATATGGCGCTCCGGAAACTGACTGTCCATGGCCGGGATCGCGCCAATAACCGGTATGCCGCAATGATGTTCGATACTGGTTCTTACAATCCGTTCGTGACGGCTGCCGGCAACCCGGTTCAAAACAACGCCCTGAATGGAGACATCGGGATCGAAGTGAAGACACCCCAGCAAAACCGCCGCCATGGTTCGGGTGGATTTAGCGCAGTCGAGGCAGAGAATCACCGGCAGACCCAGCAGTTTCGAAAGTTCTGCTGTGCTGGTGGCTCCGTTTAAGTCGATCCCGTCATAGAGGCCGCGGTTGCCCTCGACGACGGAAATACCGGATGGTGTTGCATGACGGATGAAGGATTTGAGAATCTGAGTCTGATTCAGCAGAAAGGAATCCAGATTGTAGCAGGGCTGGCCGGCCGCAAGAGCAAGCCAGCCTGCATCAATGTAATCCGGACCTTTTTTGAAAGGTATTACGGTTTTGCCTTGCTGTTTCCATGCGCCGATAACACCGATAGACAGGATGGTTTTGCCCGATCCGCCCCTTAAGGCAGAGATGATCATTCCCGGAGATTTCACTGACGGATAGTTTTCAGTAACAACCGATAATTATGCTTCGTCTTCAGCAGCAGCCTGTTTTCCCGTGCCTTTGAGACCGATCATTGTGGTGCTGCCACTTGACCAGTATTCCAGCGTACCGTCTTTGACCATTTCATTGACCAGGTTCTTCACATCCCGGGGCTTTTCTTCGGGAATAACTTCATAGAAATCCTTTAAATAAAATTTGGATTTTGACTTCGCTTTTTTCGTCAAATATTCCACAATGGCCTTTTTTCCAGCTTCTTTATCCATTTCTTCGCCTCTTTTGTTGTCAAGGATTCCGGCTGAGGAAAACCCACTCAGCCGGAAAATATTAAGCCTGATTAAAACTTGAACTGCGTCGTGTGACGCCAGGTATAATAGGCCGGATCCCGGAAATCGTCGATGAGATGATGCGTAAACGGAATTTCGCATTTCTCGAAGAATCTTTCCCATCCAATCCGCTCGGCCCATTCGCCAAGACGTTCATATTTATTCGCACTGGATGCATACACATCAACGATCTTTTTGATTGTGGATGTCGTAGTCGGCCATCTTGGGGTTTCATTGGGAATAAAAGCGACAACGACTTTTGAAAATGTCGGACGGCTGATGCGGTTGGATACTTTGCCGCCGACCATCAGAACGATTCCGTCGCCTTCAGCATCAGCCAGCGGCATGGCCGGACACATGGTGTAGCAGTTGCCACAGTACATGCACCGTTCATTTTTTACGGCGACGCTGTTGACAGTTGCGCCGCCAGGCAGCTCGACTTTTGATGGACGAATGGCTGCGGTCGGGCAGGCAGCGATTGCCAGTGGAATTTCGCACATTTTGTCGAGATATTCATGGTCGAGCATCGGAGGTTTACGGTGAAAGCCAAGAATGGCGATATCCGAGCAGTGTACCGCGCCGCACATGTTCAAGCAACAGGCCAGAGATACCCGAAGATGCGCCGGCATTCTCATGGATTTAAAATCGTCAAACAGAACGTCCATTGTTGCCTTGACCGGTCCGGAAGCATCTGTAGCCGGTGTGTGGCAGTGGATCCATCCCTGGGTGTGAACAATGTTGGTAATACCCGCACCGGTTCCACCGACCGGAAACTTGAAGGAGCCGCCGATGAATTTGCGGCTTTCCAGATCCGCTTTCAGGGCGGCGACCTTGTTCTTGTTATCCACCATGAACTCGATGTTGTTACGCGTGGTAAAACGTACGTAGCCGTCACAATGCTTATCTGCGATTTCGCAGATTTCGCGGATGTGGGTACAGCTCATGAGGCGCGCACCGCCGACCCGGACCGTATACACTTCATCGCCGGACTCGGAAACGTGAACCAGAACACCGGGTTCGAGGATTTCATGATACAGCCATTTACCCTTGTTGGCCTTGATGACCGGCGGGTAGAATTCTTCGAAATGCCGTGGACCAATATCCGTTATTCTATTTTCCATCGGCTTGTCAGGATTGTAACCTGATGAAATAAATGCCATTGTTGTTACCCCCTATCTCTGATGGTGTTTTCTGAATTCAGTGATTTCACGCTCAAAACCGCCCTCGACCTCGTCTTCTCTCCAGAAAATATACGGATTGTGACGCGGTTCCTGGACATGCTGCGGCATGGCTTCGATATTGGTGACTTCAAGCAGTTTCTGGAAGCCCTGACGTTTGATCAACTCGCCCAAACGTTCACGGTTCTTTCCTTCTTCCATCCACCAATCCCACACGCCTTCAATCACTTCCTTGATTTCATCATAGGGTTCTTCCACTTTGATGAACGGAACCAGAAGAGAGCCCATCTGTGCGCCATCCAGAATCGGGGCCTTGGCGCCGACGAGAATGGACAGACCGGTCTCTTGTCCGATGCGAAGGCCTCTCGGCATGACGTTGATGCAGTGCATGCAGCGGGTGCATTCCTTGTTGTCGATGACCAGTTTTCCGCCATCCATCCACATGCATTTGGTCGGACAAAGGTTCAGCACTTCCTTGGCAATGTCGAATTTTCCCCAGTCGCGGCTGGCATGTGCGCCGGCATTGGGCTTGAGTTCGCCGCCGATATAAGCCTGAACGGCTTTCTGGTCGATGCGGATATCATCTTTCCAGGTACCGATAAAAGACATGTCTGAACGGGCGATGGATGCCACGCAGCAGTTGGGGCAGCCGTCAAATTTAAATTTAAATTTATACGGAAATGCAGGGCGGTGAAGTTCGTCCTGATAATCAACGGTCAAAGCATGGCATAGGGCTTGGGTATCATAACAGGAGTATTCGCAGCGGGAGGAACCAATACAGTCCGATGGGGTGCGAAGGTTGGAGCCGGAGCCGCCAAGATCCTGGTTGAGGTTATGAGTCAATTCAAAGAATATTTCTTCAAGCTGCGGGGTGGTGGTGCCGATGAAAATGATATCGCCGGTGGAGCCGTGCATATTGGTCAGACCGCTGCCGCGCCGTTCCCACAGATCGCAAATATCTTTAAGATACTTAGTGGAATAGTATTTGCCAGCCGGTTGACTTACGCGAACCGTGTGAAAATGGGCAACTCCTGGAAATTGTTGCGGCTGATCACAGTATCTTCCGATAACACCGCCGCCGTAACCGAAAACACCAACGATTCCGCCGTGTTTCCAGTGGGTTCTTTTCTGCACATACGTCAGTTCCATCAAGCCCAGAACATCTTCGCAAACATCAACAGGAATCTGATATTCAATTCCATTTACATTTTTGGCTCTCGTCTCAGCTTCCTGCTTTATGTCGGACACCCAACTCGGCCATGGGCCGGATTCAAGCTGGTCCAACAATGGGGTTGCATGTTTTGCCATCGTTTACCTCCAGTATGATTATTATTGAAAAACCGTTACCAGATACAGAAATTACCCAAAATCGGGTGGTGAAGGTCACCTCCTTTCAAAATGCATGTCGATCGGCGGATATTGAAAAGGCATGTCACCCTGAAATTTTTAAATCAAGGAAAGGATATAAAATCAATCCTGATATTTGTCAACGAAAAAGGTAACGACGCGGAGCCAATCGCTGCTTTCATTCTGAAAATACCTTCAGCACCGCAAACACTTCTGCAGCGTGGGTGGTCAAATGCTTCCGGACAACCGGCAGTTCCGGTGCCAGGGGGTGATAGGAATCGGCAATCGCTTCGCAGATTTCGGTCATGTCTGAAAGCGAAACAGATGCCAGAAATGTTTTGAATCGCGCGTCCCAGCGCGGGATTTTCGATGCGATTCCGTCCATAAATCCCCGCACTGTTCCGCTAACCGCCGGCATCCCGGCCCACACCACATCCCCGACCCCGTCCAACCTGTCCAGGCGGGTACGCATGGATAGATTGGCCAGGAAAAAGAGCATGGCTTCCAGTACCGTTGCTTCATCTCGATCCGGGGTTTCAAGCAGCGCCCCATAATGTCGAACCGTGATGAGTTTTACTTGCAGCGAATCGTTTGCACAACGGACAATGAAATCCCCTGCGGCATGGTGCCAGGGAAATATCTGTTCAAGAGATTCCGGATCATAGCACCCGGTCAAGATTACCGCGATTTGCCGGTACAACTCCCGGGTCTGGCCGGCACTCAGAAATCCGGCCGCTGCATCCGCATGCCATACCCGTATTTTATACCGATTATCCATTGGATCTACTGAGATGTGAAATTCATGAAAATCTTCGAACCACTCCCCGATAAAAAGCTTCACATCCAGCTCTTTCGGCAGAATCACCCGGCCATAACCGTAAACTTTCGGCATATACGCACCGGACGGAGTCAAACTTAGCCGGTTCAGAAGATTGAATTCCCGCTCGATGCCACTTTTTCCGAAAATTGAAAGAGCGGCATTGACGACGAACGTAAATAGCTGTCCTTTCGCCAGCGCTTCTACCCGGCAGGGATGATAAAACTGGCCGTGTTTTACAAGAAAAATGTCGATCGAAACGATGTCGCAAGCCCGGCAGGACTGCTTGCCGGCAGTTGTAATGGCGGATACGATGATCCGGAGTTGGCGGTCTTCGAGAAAAAGACGAATTGCCGTAAAATAATCTCCATAGGTCGGTCCGGCGGGGTCATCGTCCGAGTTTTTCTGCGAATTTCGGGACAGCGGAAGGGCAGAACACCAGATGCCGCCGTCTTCTTCTACGGCTTCGGAACAGGAAGACAGAAAATATCTGAAGCATACGGATAAAGTGGTTTTTGACATCATTTCAGAAGACAGGACGGCTGCTTCTTCCGGATGCATCAAGAAGCTTTCCGGCGGAGCTGTTCGATTTCGTTCCGGATCTCTGATGCCACTTCATATCCCAGTGAAACGGCCCTGTCGCAATGCGTGACGGCCTGCTGATGATCGCCGCATTCCAGATAGGCAATGGCCAGATTGTTGTGAACCACCGCGAAATCGGGTTCCAGCGCCAGCGCCTTAAAATTGGTTTCAATGCACTTTTCGATCATGCCCTTCATTAGGTAGGCATTGGCAAGCGTTGCAAACGCCTGGATATACCGAAAATTGAAATGCGTTGCCTTTTCAAGAGCGTTAATGGCTTCATCGATATTTCCCCGCTGCAGTTCCACGAATCCGATATTGCCATATCCTTCTGATAATCCGGGCCTGGCTTTAACCGCCTGCCGGTTATACGCCAGACACCCCTCGAGATCTCCCCGGTTCAGATAAATGCCGCCCAGTTGAACATAGGCCTCGGCAAGTCCGGGGCTGCATTCTATGGCGACTCTGAGTTCCTCCTCCGCTTCTTCGAATTTCCGCTGACCCAGCAGCGCTACTGCTAAATTATAATGAGAGGTGCCGCATTCGGGATTCTGGGCGATGGCCGATCGTTGCGTGGCGATATATTCATCGGCATTTTTTGCTTTTTCCATATGGGATAATCCTCTATAGTGTAGTAAAATAAAAGTTCATGAATCAAATTTCGGTTCAACAACTGAAATGGAACGTGATGGGCACCCGCATGCCTTTTTCACATTTTCCCATTTTTTTCATGGCAAAGAACGACCGGATTGAACTGAACAGAGTACTATTTTCTGATAAAATGTCAACCTCATCATCAACCAATAAATTATTAAAAACCGATGCGAAAGGATCGTGATGACAACAGTTACATCAACAGACACAACCCCTGAGTCCGAAATTCTGCACCGAATCGAAGCGATTCAGGGTTTACTGACGGCTAATGAAATCGACGGCGCAATGATTGTTCAAAATTCGGATCTGTTTTATTTTTCCGGAACCATCCAGCAATCCCAGTTGTACATTCCTGCCTCCGGTGATCCACTGCTGATGGTCCGTAAAAGTGTAGAACGTGCCCGGTCGGAATCGACAATTCAAAACATCGTTTCCTTCAGCAGCCCCCGGCAGGTACCGGCATTAATGAAATCCGCAGGACTTATGATACCCAAAACACTTGGCATGGAATTGGACGTGGCGCCGGCCCAAATGTATTTGAATTTCCAGAGCGTCTTCGATCAATCCCACATCTGTGATGTATCAGATATTATCCGCCGCGTTCGCGCGGTAAAATCCGATTATGAAATTCACCGTATCCGAAATGCTGCTGAAAAATCCGATCAGCTCGCCGAATATGTCCGTGGCATTATCGAAGCAGGCATGACGGAAATCGAACTTGCCGGACAGGTCGAAGCGTATGCCCGGAAACTGGGACACCAGGGCATTGTCCGGATGCGATTATGGGGCAGTGAATTGTTTTATGGCCATTTGATGTGCGGCGCATCCGGCGCCGTTCCCAGCTATCTGGCATCTCCTACGGGCGGGATCGGTGTTGGCCCGGCAGTGGCACAGGGTCCCGGATTCGGACGCATCAAGGCCCATGAGCCGATTCTTGTGGACTACGTATTTGCTTATCAAGGATATCTTTCAGATCATACTCGAATTTATTCGATCGGCGAGCTTCCGGACGACCTGGTTCAGGCACATGGGGCCATGCTCTCCATTCAGGATGCGATCATCCGCGAAGCCAAACCAGGAACAGCCGCCGGCAGTATTTACGAAATGGCCGTTGAACTGGCCGGAGAGGCGGGATATTCTGCGCACTTCATGGGCACAGGCGACCAGCGCATCCGTTTTGTCGGCCACGGGGTAGGGCTGGAGCTGGATGAATATCCATTTCTGGCCGCCGGCCAGAAGATGCAGCTAAAGGAAGGCATGGTCATCGCCCTGGAGCCCAAACTCATTTTTCCGCAAAGGGGTGTCGTCGGTATCGAAAACACCCATCTGGTAACACCGGACGGATTGCAGCAACTAACGGTTTTTGACCAGAATATCATTGTCGTCTAGTACGGGGTACAGCAGGCGGTTTTCGACCGTGATCAGCGTTTTGGCCCCGCCGATAACGCACCCAACATCTTAGATATTGAAGGCTATATGGCAGCTCACATGAAATAATCTACCAGATCGTGGTATCAATAATTCACATGGATGAACAGGATTAAGCAGAAAACTTTTTATTCTGTGTGTTACATTATCCTGTATATCCATGTAAAAAAAATTAAATGAATCAAGGGTAGATTGCGGTTGCCTAACAAAAAAGGGAACAGAATGAACACTGTTCCCTTTTTGCACAACAATTCATGATCTGACAACCAGCAGATTAACGTTTCGAGAACTGATACCTGGCGCGTGCGCCACGCTGACCGTATTTTTTCCGCTCCTTGACTCTGGGATCTCGGGTAACAAAGCCCGCTTTTTTCAATGACGGCCGAAGATCCGGATCAACCAACATCAATGCACGGGTGATACCGTGGCGAATGGCGCCGGCCTGTCCGTTGATCCCACCGCCAAGAACGCGGATCATGACATCATAAGAGTCCATATTGTTGGTAAGAATCAGCGGTTGAACGGCCACTGCCTTGGCTGCGGCAACAGAAAAGTAATCATCGACCGGTTTATCGTTCACCATGATGATCCCTTTTCCGGGTTTTAACCATGTTTTGGCAATGGCGCTTTTTCGCCTGCCGGTTGCATAGTAAACGTTTTCTTTATCCATATTTTCCCCGGTGTTATATTAAAGTTATTTGGGTATCGAAAGTTGAACCGGCTGCTGGGCTTCGTGCGGATGCTTGTCTCCGGCATACACCTTCAATTTGCTGAGCATTTTTCCGCCAAGGCTATTCTTGGGCAGCATTCCTTTTACGGCAAACCGGATGATGTCCTCCGGCTTCTTCAGAAGCAGTTTTTCGGCGGTAATGGCCTTCAAACCGCCGGTATAACCACTATGTCGGTAGTACGTCTTTTGCGCCCATTTTCGGCCGGTCAGAACAATTTTATCCGCATTGATCACCACGATCCAGTCTCCCATATCTGCATGGGGAGTGAACAGGGGATTACATTTTCCCCTCAGTCGGGCGGCGATGGACGATGCCAGTCTGCCCAGCACAGCCTCCTTGGCGTCAACCACGAACCACTTGCCCGGGTTATCCGATTCTTTTGCACTGTAAGTATATTTTTTCACGGGTATCTCCTGATATTATAATCTGAACTTGGTACTTTTATTGCATTGTTTCGATTGTGTCAATATAAATATTGATGGAATCCAACATTTCCGTATTGTGTCTTGAATCGCAACGTTCATCCATTCTCGGTGCGATCGGCAAAAAATCGCAAGCCGATTTTGCGGGGCTGCAGCAGTTGCTGGAAAACAGCCCGTGGAACCAATGCCGGAATCACATTGATCATGGATGACAGCAATGCAGCCCCATATGACAGCGATTGAATGAGCATCACGCCGACCCAGAGCAGTATTTCAGGGTTGTCGGTTCCATGCCGGTTTATAATGGCGGCGGCTGACAGACAGAATGTCAGAAATATCAGCGCCTCTTCCCATGCCATGAGTACGCCCCTGATGACGGCCCGCTGGTTCTCACATTTCGGGGTACGCAAAAAAGGCTTGTCTGAAGATATCAGCCCGGAAAGAATGGCTTTTCCAATGGTATGGCTCAGAGACATGCCGGCGACTGCAGCACCAATCCGCTGTTTAAGTGTGCAGTCGACCCGGACTTTGTATAACCAGAAGAAATGAAGCAGCCGGAAAACGAATACCCCCAAAGCCGGAAGCAGCAGGATATACAGCGGCTGCCCGAAATACCTAGGAAGAATAATGACCCCCGCCACCCAGAACAGGGTAGCCCAGGTGATGATGACATTCAACGCATCCCCGAACCACGGAAACCATCCTGTGGCAAAATGATATTTCTGACCCATGGTCAGGCCGGATTGAGAATTCCAGGGCAGAAAAGATTTCCAGTGCCGCCGGATGATCTGAACCGCCCCATAAGCCCATCGGAACCGTTGTCTTTTGTATCCGGCAAAAGAATCGGGCGTTAGGCCGTGACCGAAGCTTTCGCCGACATAAACGGATTCGTGTCCCGCATTCATCAGTCGCAGCCCCAGCTCGGAATCCTCACAGATGCACCACTCGGCCCAGTTGCCGACATCCACCAGCGCCTGTTTGCGAATCAGGGTCATCGTTCCGTGCTGAATGATGGCATCCCGCTCATTCCGGTGGATCATGCCGATCTGGAAAAACCCGTGATATTCAAAATTGCACATTTCCTTGAAAAGATTGCCATGCCATTCCCTGTGATCCTGGGGCGCCTGAACAAACCCCACTGTCGGCTTGTCAAAATAAGGAATGAGTGATTTGAGCCAGTCGGAACGAACAATATAATCGCTGTCGACAATGCCGACGATCTCAGCATCCGGAGCGGTGACGCTCAGCCCGAAATTCAACGCGCCAGCCTTGAATCCAGGCCATTTCCCCAGATGAAAAAACCGGAATTTCGCGCCGAGTTTTTCGCAATAATCCCGGACCGGTTCCCAGATATTGGCATCCATGGTATTGTTGTCTATCACCAGAACTTCGTAGTTCGGATAGTCGAGCTGGTTGAGGCTGTCCAGCGTTTTGGCGACCATGTCCGGCGGTTCGCTGCAAATAGCAAGATGCAAAGACACCTTGGGGAAATATCTTCCTTTTTCGGGAACAAGCGGATGAAACAGTCGCTTCAACCCCGCAGGCCAGAGCATTTCAGACATCTCGAACCCATTGATCAGCACCACCAGCAACAGCCCAGCCTGCAGCGGGAGCAACAGCCCCCAAATCAGGGTCTCGGTCGGCAGCAGTTCGTGAATCCACGGGGTGGATGCAATCCACACCGCAGCGGATATGCTCAGTTGAATGACCATCGCAAAGAAAAGTTGCCCTTTGAAGGGCTGATCCTGTTTTTTCCGCAGATACATGGACAGGGGAATAATCGCCAGCAGAAAGGACAGCACCAGCGGCATGGGAAGCGGGGAGACTTCCTTCACAGGGCCTTCAAGCGGGATTTTAAGATTTCTGTCTTTGTCGAACAGGCCCCAGTGGGCTCCCATGACCCCTTCCAGATCCACTTTCCAGGGCTGGTCGAAGGCTTCCATGATAAAATAATCTATTTTTAGCTCAGCGGCCAGATTGAAAAATGCGCGCAAAAAGAAGGCTTCGTTGACCGTGCTGGGCTTTGCCGGCCCCCGCCGCTCTCCGTGACTGGGCCAGCCGACCTCCGCCAGCAGAACATGCTTATCCGGATAAGCCTGCTGTACCTGTCGATAGCGGTCCACCACCCATTTCAGGGAGTGTTCCAGGGGAATTTTTTCCCAGTAGGGAAGAATGTGAATAGCGATATAGTCCACATTTCGGGCCAGTTCGGGGTTGTTGATCCATACATCCCACGGCTCCGCCGTACTGACCGGACAGGGTACCTTTTCACGCACCCTGCGGATGTATTCAATCAATTGTTTGACCGTCAAATCCCCCCGCAGCACAGATTCATTCCCGACGATGACGCGCGGAACCGTGGATGTGTACGTGCGGGCATTTCGGATCAGGCTGCGAATTTCCCTTTCATTCTTTTCTTTGTCCTGATCGAGCCAGGCCCCGGCCGTGACACTCAATCCATAGCGAACCGCCATGCCTGGAATATTTTCGAACCCGTCCAGAGATGAATAACTGCGGACGCTGCGGGTCACGCCTCTGACCATTTTCAGATCGCCGTCGATCTGATCCGGAAATGGATAAATATTATCCATGGGATTCTGCCCCTTGTGATAAGGGCTGAAAGAAACACCCTCGATCTTGTCAGTCCAGGAAGCAACCTGGGGGGCAGGACGGTTGAACGCCAGCCAAACGGCCATATTGGCCAGAATGACCACACACAATATTTTTGTTTTCAGCATAGATTTCACCATAGTTATGACAGCCTATCCTTCAGCAGTGATGAGAAACCGTTGACCCTTTTGTTGTTGAACTTCCCCCTGCCAAGACGCCATTTATAAACGTGATATATTATTCCAACCAAACGCCGGAGTCAAGAATTCTGTGAGGGATTCACCCCGCCGGAAAGCTTGCGGACGGCACGAAACTGGCAATTGACCCTGATGATGGATTCGGCTATGATCAACAGGAATTTCGATGAATCAACCCCCCATCATCACTTTATCGTGAGAATACTGTTGGCCACGAGATACACGAAAAAAATCTATCATGAATTTTTGATGATTGGGGGTGAAGACCGGCATGATTTATGATCGTTTATTTAATATAGAGATATCATGATGAAATACTATCGATGCCCGTTTTTTTTTCTATTGATCCTGCTGTTGGCTTCCTGCGCTTCCAGAAAGGCGATCAAAACCGATATTGCTCCGAAGCCTGAAAAAATACCGTCGGCTGTCGCCGCGAATCTGGCAGAGGAGCTCTTTTCTTCGGCTGAAAAATCGTATCTGGCGAAAGCCTATCCGGAGGCGCTGAACGCTTATCTGAAATATTTATCTTCCTTTCCTGACGGGTCCCGGTCCGTTGAAGCGCTTCTGCGTACCGGGGAAATTTACATGATATCCGGAAAACCAGCACAGGCCCTTCCCTATTATCAGCGTCTGATCACCCGTTATCCCCAAAGCGAATCAGTTGAGCCGGCCGAACTCGGCATACTGAAAGCTTTTTTCGCCATTGGAGACTACCAGAAGGCCGTTTCATTGGGGCAGGGTTATGTGAAAAAAAACAGATCTGCCGATTTCATGCGCATGGGCTTTGAGATCCTGGCCGATGCCTATTCCCGCATCGGACTGCCTGCAGAAGCCGCCGACGCCTATTCCCGGGCTCTGGAAAAATCGTCGGCGCCGGATTCAGACCGAATCGCCCGAAAGCTGCAAGAAGCCTTGTCGAGGCTGACTGTTTCTGATGTATTGGGTCTATTAAATCGTCCGGCGCCATCCCATATAAACGCCGAAATTCTGTTACTGGCCGGTCGAAATTATGTGGAATCAGGAAATACGGAGGATGCCTACAGCGTCCTGACCACTTTGACCCAACAGTACCCGCAGCATGAGGCAGCCGCACTGGCATTGCAAATGCTGCAAGACCTGAAAGCCCAACCAGCTTATCAAAATCATCTGATAGGGTGTCTGCTGCCGCTGACCGGAACTTATGAAGCCTATGGAAAAAAAGCAATGAAGGGAATCGAGCTGGCGCAAAATCAGTTTGCCCAGCTCAATCCCGATCCGCCGCTGACGATCCGTATTCAAGACACGGAATCTGACCCTCAGAAAACCATTGCGGCCGTAAAAGAGCTGGCCGAGTCCGGAGTAGCAGCCATCATCGGCCCGGTGGCAACTGCCGATATCGCCGCAGCCGAGGCGCAAAAATACGGCATTCCGATCATTACCCTGACACAAAAAGACCAAATCACCAAAATCGGAACCGCCGTTTTCCGCAACTTTATGACCCCGGGATCACAGACATCTGCACTGGTTTCTTTTACTACAAAGAATCTGGGCCTCAGCCGCTTTGCGATTCTCTACCCCGCAGAACCCTATGGCATTAACTTCATGAACCTTTTCAAAGATCAGGTGGAGTCTGCTGGTGGCTGCGTGGTATCCATTCAAGCGTATGATCCCACGCAGACCGATTTCAGGGAAACCCTGCAAAAACTGTCAAGCCGGTATTTGCCTGTTGATGTTGGCATCAAAACATCCAAAGCCACAAAGCTCATCGATCCGGCTGCGGCTTCTGATGCCGTTCCGGCGGCGGAAGAATTTGAAGCTCTTTTTATTCCGGACTCCCCTCAAAAAGTGGCGGTGATCGTTCCGCAACTGGCCTATGGCAGGCTTCGCCCCGCTTATCTGCTCGGTACCAACCTGTGGCATTCCGCCAAGCTTATCCACACAGGCGGCCCAGCGATTCAGGGCAGCATTCTGCCGGAAGGTTTTTTTGCGGAAAGCACATTGGAATCCGTGCAGCAGTTTGTCCGAGCCTTTCAAGATACTTACAAGGAGTCTCCCGGATATATCGAAGCGGTATCGTACGATACGGCGATGATGATGCTTCAAATCGTCGGCAGCCCGGACATTCATTTCCGAAGCTCGATTCAGAAAGAACTTCTCCGGCCCGAAGGTTTTTCCGGCGTTACAGGAAAATATCACTTCAGTCAGGACCGGGAAGTTCAGAAACAACTGTTTCTGCTCCAGATCAAAGGTGAAGAATTTGTTGAAATCACACCGCCCTGAAAAAACCCGAACGCCGTTTATGAACCCGGCCTGTTTGGGCTATTTGGGAATAACATCCGGGCTGTTTTTACTTGCACTGCCCTATGCCCTGCTTTACACAAAACTGACCGGACGCTACCGCAGCAGCATTGCACAGCGCATAGGCATATATCCCCCGCTGAATCCGCTTGTCTCCGGTTCTCCGCGAATTTGGTTTCACGCGGTCTCCATGGGAGAGGTGAATGCGGCTGTTCCCATCATCGAGGCGATTCGGGAGATGACACCCCGATGCGCCGTTATCCTTTCCACCGCGACGGAACATGGTCAGGAGCTGGCTAAAAACCGGCTCCCAGACGATGTTACCTGCATTTACGCGCCCGTTGATTTTTTTCTTTCCGCAGCTTTTGCCCTGAGGCGGATCAAACCCGACCTGCTGGTCTGTCTTGAAACGGAATTGTGGCCGAACTGGTTGATGATCGCTCACCAAATGGGAATAAAAACTGCCATCGTCAACGGCCGGATTTCGGAAAGGTCCGGCAAACGGTATATGAAGATCCGTCCGCTGATGCGGGAAGTGCTGAAAAGTATGAACATATTCAGCATGATTCAGCAGAGCGATGCCCAAAGGATTCAAGATATCGGCGCACCGCCGGAGAAAATTCAGGTCAACGGCAACGCAAAATACGATCTCTTGATTCGCCAGTCTGATAGCCGGATTCAGCCGGTAATCCGGCGAATGTTCGGAATCAATGGAAATGAGCCGGTTTTTCTGGCGGGAAGTACGCGGCATTCTGAAGAAGAAATCATTCTGGATGCGTATCGAAACGTAATTCGCAGCGCCCCGGACACCCTGTTGATTATCGCCCCCCGGCATGTCGAGCGATCCCGGCATATTGAAAAATTTATCACAGAGAGGGGACTGACCTGTCAATTGCGGACCCGTCTTGAAAATAACGGCGCCAACAGAACGGCGCCTGTTATTATTATAGATACCATGGGAGAACTCCAGGCCGCATACAGCATTGCAACGGTTGTTTTTTGCGGCGGCAGCCTGGCCCCGCTCGGCGGCCAGAACATTCTAGAGCCGGCGGTGTGGGCAAAACCCGTATTGTACGGCCCATATATGGAAGATTTTCTGGATGCCAGAAACCTGCTGGAAAGTACGGGCGGCGGCATCGCAGTCAAAGATGGACACGACCTTGCCGAAAAAGTCCTGTTTTTTATCACCCGGCCGGATCAAGCCGAAAAAACCGGGAATGCGGCGCGAAAAGCCGTCGAGATGAATCAGGGCGCTGCCCGAAAGCATGCTGAAGCCATCTACCATCTGTTACGCGGCTAATTGAGCATCGTTCCCTGCCCTGTCGACTCCAGAACACTTCGCCATAATTTTCCATTTGTGTCCACCTGTTTCCGTTTACCGGCCGAGGCGCTCATGGGGATATGAACAAAATGGTTGTTCCAGTGACCGATCATCAGCCGGGTCTTCCCCGCCATTCCCGCATGCACGGCATCCCGGCCCAGAACGCTGCAGAAGGCATGGTCGTTCGCATTGGCCGGAAGGCTGCGGATGATGTAGCTGGGGTCGATGTATTTAAGCGAAACTTCCACATCTTTTGCCTTGAAATACGATTGTATCGCCTCTTTCAAAAACAATCCGATATCGTTCAGTTTGACATTTCCGGATTGATCCCGGTCCGGGTTATCGACAGTAAAATATTTCTGTCCGGCGCCTTCCGCCACGACAATTACCGCGTGTTTCCGTTCATGCAGGCGTTTTTCCAGGGCTGCCAGAAAGCCCTTCGGTCCTCCCAGATCGAAATCCACTTCCGGAATCAACACAAAATTGACATCCTGCTGGGCCAGCACGACGGTAGAAGCGATGAATCCGGAATATCGACCCATCAATTTGATCAACCCGATGCCGTTCGGATATCCTTCAGCCTCGCTGTGAGCCGCTTTGATGGCCAGGGTGGCGATATCCACGGCCGTGTCGAACCCAAAAGAACGCGACACCAGAAAAATATCATTATCTATGGTTTTGGGTATGCCCACGACACAGATTTTAAGGCCTCTGTCAGTGATACAATCGGCAATTTTCGTCGCAGCCTTCAAGGTGCCATCTCCGCCGATCATAAACAGCACACCGATATTCATGCGATCGAGACAGTCCACAATCTCATCGATGGGCTGCGGACCCCGGGATGATCCCAGGATCGATCCGCCGCGCTCCAGAATTCCGGAAACATCCGCCGGGGTCAGTTGAAAAACGTCATGGCCATATTTGGGAATAAACCCCTGAAGCCCATACCGAACGCCGTAAACATTGGTAACGCCGTATGCATAGAAAAGCCCCAGGACAATGGATCGGATGATGTCGTTCAGTCCGGGACACAGCCCCCCGCAGGTGACCAGCGCACAGCGGACCTTGCTGGGATCGAAATAAATCTTTTCCCGGGGGCCCGCCATTTCAAAGGCTGGAACGTGACTTCCTTCCTGAAACAAGGTTTTCATGCGATCGAGATTGACATCGATCATCACCTGATCGGCATCTGAAATAAAAACATTTGTCTCTTCCCGGCTTTTAATCGGGGAGGCGATTTTCCGCTCCCCCAGAACCGGTATGACGGTATCTATACATTCAATATCCATATTCCTCCCGAAAAATCATAGCGCACATAAATGCCGTCGACCAGTCGTCAATGGCCGTTGAATTTAAATTCACCCTTGCCCAGAATATCATGAAGATGAAGAATGCCTGTAATCTTATTTTGCCAATTGACAATCGGCAGTACGGTAATCTGGTGTTTTTCCATGATATTCAGAGCGTCATAGGCCAGAGAATCCATAATCAGCGTCCGGGGGTGAGGGGTCATGACTTCATCGACCGACACCCCATACACCGGCCGTCTTCCGGCAATCAGCCTGCGGATATCGCCATCGGTGATAATTCCGGCCAGCGTCATATCCGGATATGCAACAAGGGTTGCCCCGATTTCCAGCCGGTTGATTTCCTTTACCGCGGTATCCATGGTGGCGCCGGCAAAAACCAGGGGGATCTGAGATTCTTTCAACATGATATCCTGAACCCGACTGGCCAGGCGCTGCCCCAGATTTCCACCGGGGTGAATCCGCCTGAAATCGGAAGAATTGAAATGGTTGCGGTTGATCAGCACCACGGCCAGGGCGTCTCCCATTGCCAGAAGTGCTGTGGTGCTGGCGGTCGGCGCAAGACCCAGCGGGCAGGCTTCTCTTTCAACGCTGACATCGATCACGATATCGCTGTGCTGGGCCAGGGTAGAATGAAGATTCCCTGTGAATGCGATCACTCGGCACCCGATTTTTCGGATGCTGGGCACCAGCATGTTGAGTTCATCGGTTTCTCCGCTGTTAGAAAGGGCCAGAAAGACATCGTCCGGGCTGACCATCCCCAAATCTCCATGCATGGCCTCGACCGGATGCAAAAATAAAGAACGGGTTCCCGTGCTGTTCAACGTCGCAACGATTTTCCTGCCGACAATCCCGGACTTTCCAATTCCGCTGACAATCAGCCTGCCGGTAGCGCTGCAGATGAGATCGACCATTTCTTCAAAATGGCGATCGACCCGGTTCATGAGCTGTAAGATACCTTCAGCCTCAATTTTCAGAACTTCCACGGCCTGTTCAATACTTGACGTCATTCAACAATTCCTTATTACAGGGATATAAACCGTCTGTTTCAATGTTCCCCTGATGTTTTTTCGCCAGCAGCGGCATTATCTCTGCATCATAGTATGAAATGAAATTCAAGATCAAGGTGAATTTCAGATAGCATCGGGGTATTCAACTCACGGATCAGGGACCGTCACAGCGAAAACCGCATGGCTTGAACATATCGGAAGTTCAGGGAATTTATTGACAAATATGAACATGAAAAATATAGTGCTGCATTTAAGATTCAGAATGATGTGTTGATTATGGTAACCATTTTTATAGCTTTCAAGATAAAGATTTTGGGTGCGTTATACGGTCGGGGATGGCTGAAAAAGGTCTATCCGCGCACTGCTGCTTGCCCGAAGCAATTATTTTGAAAGCTATCAGGATGCTGTACCGCTTTGTAAAAATGATGATATTCTATTGAATTATCATAAGATCGAGTGAGGGAACATAATGCTCAATTTAATGCGAAAAAATGCAGGAACCTGGTTGATCAAAATTCTTTTAGGCGCAATCGTTCTGGTATTTGTCTTCTGGGGAGTCGGCAGTTTTCAGGACCGGGAAGTCGGACGGGTTGCAATGGTCAACGGAGACCCGATCATGATTGAAGAGTACAACGATGCCTATAATCGCCTTCTGGAACAAATCAAACAGCGATACGGCAATCGCCTGAACGATGAGATGCTGAAGATGCTTCAGGTCAAAAAACAGACCATGGATCAACTCATCGAAAAAAGGCTGTTGCTGTCAGAAGCAAAACGCCTGAATTTTTATGTCAGCGACGAAGAACTGGCCGCCACGATCCGAGCCATTCCGGCTTTTCAAGATAATGGCAGCTTCGACAGCCGCAGATATCATGCGGTATTGGCTCAGAACCGGATGACGTCTGATTCCTTTGAAGCCAAACAGCGCGAGTTCGTATTGATGGACAAGATCAGATCGTTTATTTCAGACAGCGTCAAGGTTTCCGATTCCGAGGTGGAAGACTCCTATCAGTGGAAAAATTCGCAGCTCAAAATAGACTATGTGCTGTATGATCCATCTCTGATCACCGGCATTCGCCTTTCTGAAGAGGATGCACAATCCTACTTCGCGACCCATCAGAACAGCTATAAGACTGAGTCCAAACGGAAAGCGACTTATCTGCAATTTACCCCGGAAATGTATCTACCCAAAGTATCCGTGCCGGATGCCGAGATCAAAGAATATTTTGAATCCAATCCCGGTGAATTCGACACGCCAAAAACCGTTGAGGCCAGCCACGTTCTGATAAAAGTCGACCAGAATGCCGACGCCGAGCTCGTTGAGAAAGCCAAAGAAAAAGCTTTGCAGGTTTTTAAATTGGCAAAGGAAGGAAAGAATTTCGCAGAACTGGCAAAACAATATTCCGATGATCCCGGCGGCAAAAACGGCGGGAGTCTCGGCGCATTCAAACGGGATGCCATGGTTGAGCCTTTTGGTGAAAAAGCTTTTTCCATGACTCCCGGAGAAATCAGTGATCCGGTCAGAACCCAGTTTGGGTGGCACATCATCAAGCTTGAAAAGATCAATGATGCCACAACCCTTACCCTTGAGCAGGCCGGCCCCAAAATCATCAGGAAGCTCAGCGATGAAAAGGCCAAAAACCAGGCCTACGAAGATGCTTTCGCAGCCTACAATGCTGCATTGAATGCCGAAACACTTTCCAAGGTTGCCGAAACGGTGAAGCAACCGCTGCTGACGACTGAACCCTTTGGCCGCACAGGCCCGGTTGGAGTCAAAAATCCAGCCCAGTTCGCCTCGACCGCTTTTGAACTGGCTCCCGATGCCATCAGCGATCTCATCGATTCCCAAGGCAGCTACTACATACTTCAGGTTGTTGAAGACATCCCTGAGAATATCCCCGAATTCGCTCAGATTGCAGAAAAGGTTCGGGCGGATCTAACCAGGGAAAAGCAGGATGATCAGGCATTAAAGAATGCCAAGCAGTGTTTGTCCGATCTGAAAAGTGGCAAACTGTTGAAAGAATTTCAAGGAAAAAAAGACATCAAAACCGGAACAACCGATTTTTTCAAGCGCAGCGACCGTATTCCGGAAATCGGCTTTGAGCGCGAAATGTCATCCATTGCCTTTGGCCTGTCACCGGAAAAGAAATACCCCGATGAACCAGTTAAAGGTCAGAAAGGGTATTACGTCATCGTATTCGGAGAAAGAAAAGCGGCTGATCCTGCTGGATTGGCAACTGAAAAAGACCAGATATCCGAAATGCTTACGACGCAGAAGCAGCGCCGAACCTTTGAAGACCTGTTGTCTTCTCTTCGAAACACCGGCAAAATTGTTGTAGAAAATGCGTATCTGTAATCCATCGCAGCGGGTGAAAAATGAGGGAACGATATTGCGATTTTCACCCGCTGATCACTGGAAGGACACCACATCATGCAGGCTCGACAGGACAAAACAACTTCGTCGTTTACTTCTAAGAAATGCCCGTATTGTGAAAACCATATGGCAGTTGATGACCGGTTTTGTTTTTCCTGTAACAGAAGGGTCGGAAAACTGAATAAAGCCACCGGCATGGCCAAGCATCCCGTTGCATGGATTTCTTACATCATCTGTTTTCTGTCTTGGTCATTTCTTGTTTTTTATCTATGGTGGGCTTTTTTCAGGTAACGCGACAGACGCCTTCATCCAATTGTTTTTTTTACAATCCCCAGAAGCTTGTCCGGATCAAAGGGCTTCTTGATAAATGCCACGGCATTTCTCACCGCGTGATCGCCCGATAGTCCGCTGATGACGATGACGGGTATTTTTTTTAGATTTTTTTCTTTGGAAAGATTACGGTAAAACCGAGATCCCCACTCCTGAGGCATTTCCAGATCCAATGTGATCAAGTCCGGACATGCTGATTTTACCGCTTCCAGAGCCTCAACCCCGTCGGACGCCGTACATGTGTCGTATCCATTGTCCGAAAACAATGTTACCAAGTATTTCACGATGATGGGATCATCATCAATGATCAAGATTTTTTTCGCCATTGTCTCCCCCGATTACCTGTCTTCTTTTGGATGACACTCCCCGCACATCACCGGCCCCTTACCGGATTTCTCATGACATCCCCTGCAGTTCAAATGGAAAGCTTTTCTCAGAGAGGGAGTTTCCCCGGAATCCGCAAGGCCATGACAGTCTGAACATCGCTTGTCCTCTGAAGATTCATGTTCCAGCTTTTTCCCATCCTTCATCACATGATGGCATTCATTGCAAACGTCTATTTTAGCTCTCTCATTGTGTGATTCATGCCGGAACACAGCCCGGGTCCGTTCGGGTTTTTCAAATACACGATTATCAACTGCCGTCATGTTATCTTGTGCGCAGGCAGCAGCCGATATGCACACGGAAGCCAGTACCGAAATAAGCAGGGATAGGGCTTGTTTTTTCATCTTCTGATTTCTCCTTTCACCTAAGGGTTCAGCCCCATCCCGATTGAAAAGGAAGTAAGAGCGGCGCCCTTCTGCTGCTTTACGGTTTTTTCATGACTTGATACAGGATATCTCCGATGAATTTGATATTCATTTCCAGACCATAATAGTGGTTGATGTCCTCGAGCCCACTATGGCAATTATGACAAGGGGCGATCAGGGTTCTTGCCCCCCTGGCTTTAACGGCGAAGAGCTGTTCCGCCTTGATGCGATTGCCATCGATCCGCACCATTTTATAGGGAGGCCCGCAGTTGATCACCCCGCCGCCGGCACAGCAGCAGTAATTGTGTTCACGGTTCGGGTGCATTTCAATCAGGGTGTCACACATCGCGTTTACCACGTACCTGGCCTTTTCATGAAGCCCCCGGCCCCTGACGACATTACAGGGATCATGGAAAGTAACTGGTTCTGCATATTTCTGGGCAATCCTGATCCGGCCTTCCCGGATCATGTCATAATAAAATTCAATGGCATGAAACACGGGTATCGGCGGCATTTTCCACCCCAGCCACCGGTTACCCATGTCGTAAACCGATCGGAAGGCATGACCGCATTCGCCCATTACGATTTTTTTCACTTTCAGCCGGCCTGCAGTTTCAAAATGTACCCGCTTGATTCGGCCCATCAGTTCATTGTCGCCAGTAAACATGGCCATGTCGCTGTTATCCCAGCCGGGAGTGGCGGGCATGGTCCAGTTGACGCCGGCGACATTCATGATGACGGCAGCCTGATAAATGAGCTGAGCCTGAAACTTGGGCTCCGGCCCGATCACCGAATACATGATATCCGCCCCCTCTTTTTCCAGCGGAATGCGAAGATGCGGGATCTCGCTTCTGGCTTCATCCTCCTGCCACTGCAGCGTATCCGGCCATTCATCCTCCTTGATCCACATCTGGTTCATATTGACGGAATGACTGTGCGCTGTCGCCTGAATATACTGGGGCGTCAGCCCCAGAAGGTGGGTGATACGCCTGACAACACTCATCAGATAGGCCACATCGATGCCAAAAGGGCAGTACATGGCGCATCGCTTGCACATATTGCACTGGGTGGCCGCAATGACAACCGCCTGTCTCATGAACGCCTTATCGACCCTGCCTTTTTTACGGATCATTTCCCACAGGGTCTGCTTGACCTTACCGGCAGGAGAATAGCGGGGATCCTTGTCATAAGACAGGTAATAATGACAGCCTTCCGAGCACAGCCCACAGTGAATGCAGGTTTCCACATAGACCTTGAGGCGGGCCCCGGTTTCACCATTCAGCACCCGGAGAATGGTATTTTCGATGCGATCCTCCGTAAGCCTCGCCAGCCCCGCGTCGATGCCTTCATCCGGAATGATTTCAGCAACTTTTTTTACCGGTTCGTTCATGTTCGGAAAATCTCACTTTCTTTCAAATCGCTCAGATCACCAGTCCCTTGCATGCCGTACATTTCCGAATTCCGAACCCATATAGGCACGGGTAAACGGCCAAAACAGCATGTGGCTCAGTCGGGTAAACGGAACCGCCATCAGCAGAATTTCACCTGACAGGATGTGAAGAATCATAAAAAATGGATAATCGATCCATTGGTGATAGGCGATTAAGCCGGTGACAAACGGCGCGGCAACCATCCCCAGGAGTGCGTAGTCCGAGGCGAATGTCAGATACCGGACTTCCGGCAGTTTTATCCGGCGGCCCCAGAAAAAAAAACAGCAGCCGATCACGGCAAGAGTCATGATATCGGACAACTGATCCGGAAGACTCCATAGCCGGATATTCCAGCGCTCCTCCCAGAGTACGGCATGAGACAGAAGAAAAACTGGCGTCACCAACAAACAGATATGAAACGTAAACGTCACCAGGGTCATGATCGGTTGCTGCTGCATGTTGACCGCTGCAAAAGGGATGATCCAGTGAAAAATGGATCGCAGGCTGTATTTCCAGCTCATGAACGAAAATATGAATTTTTCTTTCCGATATACGAGAACAAACATCTGAACCAGACGGTACAGGCTGCCGATGACAAAAACCGTAAAAGCCAGCCTCGCCAGGGGACCGCTCACGAATTGATAGATATCGTGCATGGTTTTTCTCCTTTTATCATCCGAATTCACCGACCGGAATGACCCGGCGAAAATACGTCCCATCTTCGATGGTCTTAACAAGAAGCCGGGTTCCATCCGGGCTGAACAAAGGATCCCAGGCCGCTTCGCAGTCCTGCCGCCACAGTCGATCGTCCAGGGCCATCGTGTATTTGCCGCCGCGTTCCACTTTGGCAGCCACATGGGCGCCGTCCGGGCTGAAAACCGGTTTCCATATCATATCGAATGTGTTGTTCCAGGCCGTTCCCTGAACAGCTATGCTCCAACGCTCTTTATCCTTGACGATCACAGCGATTTTTCGGCTGTCGGAGCTGAATGTCATATCCGTGACAAAATCGCTGAAAACATGGCGCCAGGCCCTGCCGTCCACGGCTACGGTCCACTTTCCGAACCCGGTGGCGACAATGGCGACGATACACTTTCCGTCCGGACTGACCACAGGATGCCAGAGCTGATCGAAGGGAGTACTCCACAAGAGCCGCCCTTCTTCAGCCAGATACCATTTTCCTTTCACCCTGACCGGAGCAATAACGGCGCCACTGATCGGATGAAATATGGGCTCCCACACCCCGCCGAAGGTTTTCTCCCAGGGGCTGCCGTTGACGGCGATCGTATAGTCGTAAAGGGTCAACCTCACTTCGGCAGCCAGATCGCCGTTCAGGTTCATGGCCTTGCGCCAGACATTGACAAAGGGGCGATCCCAGACCACGCCATCCTTGGCCGCAGAAATCGTTCCTTGCTGAAATTTGCGGATTTCGACTTCTCCGGTCGGTATCACCTGAACGGATGCCGCCGTGTGGTTTCCGTCCGGGCTTAGTACCGGATCAGTCAGATTTCCGTAAGTTTCTTCCCAGGGAACATCATTCAAAGCCATCCCATATTGCCGATCCTGCTGAAACGACACGGCAATGCTCCGTCCGTCCTGGCTGAACAGTGGATTCCACACGTAACCAAATCGGTTTTCCCAGGAAACCCCATCCACGGCAAGAGTCCACTCCCCCGCATCCGAAACCAGGGCCGTCAATCTATCATCGGCCGTAAAGCGGAGATGCCATATTTTCTCGAAAGGATTTTCCCAGGTCTGGCCGTTCACACAGACAGTGAATTCTCCTTCAGCGATATTGACGATCGAGGCGACCCGTTCTCCGTCATAACTGACATAGGGCTCCTCCACCCACTCAAACCGGCTGTTCGAATTCCCGACGGGTATGCTTTTTTCCCCTGTCTGCCAGTCCCACGCGATTGTGTCCGCCATGAACCCCCCAATATTTATCCTTCATAAAAAGTAATGTCTGAGAGTTAATATATCATGAGCATCTGTCAAGAGTTCACAGCATTTCCTTGACCGGATGAAAAATGGAATCCGTGCTAAGTCCCGGAGAGGGTGGGTCATCCTGGTGCTTTCGAGACTGTATCAAATTGGGCGCAAGCGCTGCTTGCTGAAAAATCAGGATTCAATAAAAAAAAGATTCTTTAGACAATCATAGTTTTTTATTTAATCGAGAACATTTATCATGTCAAAGATTTTTTCAGAGGCTGTCACGATTTCCAGGATACATGATACCATTACCGGGTGATGATAAACCGCCAAAGGTCATAATCAGCACTTTTACCTCCCCTGCCCCAGCCGGGAGATGGAGTTTTGGAAAGTTCAGATTATATCCGTTCGCAGTATATATAGATTTTCAGGTAGTAAATTTGGCTGCATTACCGGTCGTCAGCGAATTATAATACAGATTCCTTCCTATAGGCCTGCGAAATGTGATATCTGTAAGCTTATACAGTCGCAACTTTTAATGGGAATTGGAATTGACTTTTATCATCATACAATTGTAAATAAAAATCAGGATTACCGTTTTTCAATGTACGATTCATTTTCACGCATCAACGTTATTGCTTACAGAGGAGGCTGTTCACATATGACAAATCTACGGTTCGTGACTATTATCCTGTTTGGAGCCATTGCACTCTTCATGACGGGTTGCGCCACCGCCGACTCCAATACCGCAGGGGGGACATCCGAGGCAGCGATTCAGAAGGATCAGGGGTCAACACCCTTATACCGTGAATTCGGGGATGTGCTTATCCCCAGTGAAATGGATCCTGTTCCCGATTCCTCTTTCATTTATTCAACATCCGGGTTCACGGCCGGGGTGCTTACCATCAAAGGAAGAGTGGACACAGAATCACTGATCGCTTTTTTTGAAAACAATATGGCCAAGGATAATTGGAAAATGGTCAGTGTTTTCAAGTCCCCAAAATCCATCATGATGTTTCGAAAAGAAACCCGCTGGTCGGTAATCAATATCCACGAAGAAACGTTCAATACCTATGCGGAAATATGGGTTGCTCCTACGGCCGGAAATTCCGATCTTTTGAAATAGTGCAGGGATGGTTGCCATGCTGACATCGCTAACGGATAAAACCGTTGTTCTCGGAGTATGCGGGGGAATCGCCGCCTATAAAAGTGTCGATTTGCTCAGACTTATCACCAAGTGCGGGGCCACAGTTCGCGTAATCCTGACGGAAAATGCCGAGCATTTTGTCGGCCCCCTCACGTTTGAAGCCCTGTCTGGTCAGCCAGTCGGGCGGAACTTGTTTGAAAAAGGCGGCAATACGTCCATCCAGCATATCGAATGGGCGCAGACCGCCGATGCCGTCGTGGTCGCACCGGCAACCGCCAATATCATCGGAAAACTGGCCTGTGGTATCGCTGACGACGCCTTAAGCACCTTCTTGCTGGCAGTAACTGCCACCCGGCTGCTTTGCCCTTCCATGAACGCCAATATGTATCTAAATGGTGCCGTTCAACAAAATCTCGATACGCTCAGAAACAGGGGATATCAGATTGTCGCACCTAGCTCCGGCCTGATGGCCTGCGGCACAACAGGCCCAGGAAGACTTCCGGAACCCGCTGAAATTCTCGATGCCCTGATCACAACGCTGACGGAAAAAGACCTCTATGGCAAACATATTTTGATCACCGCAGGCCCGACCAGAGAGTTTATCGATCCGGTCCGATTCATCAGCAATCCGTCATCCGGGAAAATGGGATTTGCCATTGCCAAGGCAGCGGCCCAGCGCGGCGCAACGGTCACTCTCGTCTCAGGCCCATCCGAACTGCCTGACCCTTACCATGTCAAGGTGATCCGAGTGCTTTCGGCAAAGGAAATGGCGGATGCGGTCTTGGGTCTTTTTGATCAGGCGGACGCCGTTATCAAAACGGCTGCCGTCTCCGACTACCGTCCGAAGGTCCAATCGAATCACAAGATCAAAAAAGGATCCGACGAGCTGGCCTTGACGCTTGAAAGAACTCAGGATATTCTTAAAGAATTGGGAGCGCGCAAAAAAGACCAGATTTTGGTCGGGTTTGCCGCTGAAACCCAGTCGTTGCAGACCTATGCAACACAGAAACTTCTGGAAAAAAATCTGGATATCATCGTCGGAAACATCATCGGAGAAGAAGATGCCGGCTTCGGCTCTGAAACCAACAAGGTCACACTGTTCTACAGTAACGGCGCCAGCGAGTCTCTTGCTCTGATGCCCAAGCACACGGTGGCCGGCATCATTCTGGACCGGATGGCCGAATGTCTGAATCAAAAAGCGTAACCACTCTCTTTCAAACCGCCGGCGGATCATTGATAGGAACACCATGAACCGACAACATGTTATGATATCCATCGTAGATGAAATTCTTTACTCGCTGCGGAATCTGGCTGAAAAAGGATGCCGGGGTTTCGACTGCTCGGAACACAGCCTGTCGGTGCTAAAGTCCTGGGCGCGGTCGACCTCGGCCGAACCTGTTCCGCCCGAATCCGCTGCGGTAATCGTTCACCCCCCCCTCCAACCCTCCCCTTGCCGGGGGGATGTACCACGGATCACTGACTCACTTGAATCCATCATTACGGATATGGAAGACTGCCGACGATGCAAGCTGTCAACCACACGAACCAGCATAGTTTTCGGTGCGGGCAGTCCAACCGCCTCCCTCATGTTTGTGGGAGAGGCGCCGGGTTTTGATGAAGATCAGCAAGGGGTGCCCTTTGTAGGCAAGGCCGGCCAACTGTTGACCAAGATCATTCAGGCCATCAACCTGACACGGGATCAGGTCTATATCTGCAATGTCATCAAATGCCGCCCCCCGGGAAACCGTGATCCGGAAGCCGATGAAATTCTGGCCTGTGTTCCGTTTTTAAACCGCCAGATCGCATCGATTCAGCCGGAGTTTATTTGTGCGCTGGGAACGTTTGCTGCGCAAACACTTTTAAAGACAACGCTACCGATATCCAAGCTGAGGGGCCGGTTTCATGACTACAACGGCATTCGGCTTCTTCCCACATTTCACCCTTCGTATCTTCTCCGGAGTCCGGACAAAAAACGGGAAGTCTGGGAGGATATGAAGCTGCTCATGAACGAAATGTCACCCTAAAAAAGGATTCCGGGTAAAGACATGAAAGTAAAGTCTGACAGCCTGACAGCAGCCGTAATTTCAGATACGCACGGCGTTCTGGTTCCGGAAGCCCTGAAGCGTTTAATGGGTGTTGACCTGATCATCCATGCCGGCGATATCGATACCCCGGCGGTGCTGAGCGAATTGAGCCGTATCGCGCCGGTTGTTGCCGTTCAAGGAAATATGGACAGAGGCAGATGGGCATCGCACCTTTGTGAAATCGAAGCCATTGAAATCGGCGAGTGTCTCCTGTACGTGCTTCACGATATCAACCGACTGGATATCGATCCTTCCGCTGCCGGAATGGATGCGGTCGTACACGGCCACACCCACCAGCCTTCCGATACGATGCAAAACGGAGTCCGGTTTCTGAACCCTGGCAGCGCAACCAATCCCCGCCGCAACTCGCCGCCTTCACTCATGAAACTTTATATCAGAGGCAAGGTGCTTCACCCGGAACTTGTTCTCTTGGGGTAACAGGCGGAAGACAACAAGTTGTGCCCGGCGCCAGTTTGATGATTCGGGCCGTTTTGATCGCATCTTCCGAAAGATCGAACACAGCAGCCAGAATCTCCGCCGGCCTCAACGTCTGCTGCTGGCCGGAACGGATCGACAGAATCAGGTTGTCCTCTTTGTCCAGTTTCATTTCTTCCACATATGCTTTATAATTTATCAGATCCATCATCGCTTTTCGGTTGACGCGGGTTTTTACGAACACTTCACTTGTGTGAAAGACTTCGATTCGGCTTTTTTCAAACTTCCCGGTTTTCAGTTCGATCTGATAACAGATGCTTCCGCCAGCACCCACCTCTTTTTTTGAAGGGGCGATTTCCCATCGGGTAACAGTCAATCCTTCAGGAAGGGTCTGATTGAGTCTTTCCATCATCTGGCGGGATGAGAATGCCGGCATGGCGGACACCACACAGGTTTCATGCAGACTTTCCATACCCACCGGCAAGGGATCGTTAAAAGATATTTTGGGCTTGGGGTGAAACCCGGCGGAGAACTCAACTGGAATCTTGGCTCTGCGGAGCGCGCGGAACATGATATTGGCCAGTTCAAGATGCCCGAAAACCCGCGCAGGTCCGGCTTTGGCATAGGAAATTCGGTACCGGACAGGCTTTACAATTGTGGGAACGGCTGAATCTACTTGTAGTTCAGTGTGCCTCTCCTCGGATGCCGTAAACACTCTGGGTTCAATGGCCTGAAAATCACAGACTCCGCAGGATTGGCAATCCCCCGTCCGGCAGTCCGGGGTGGATTCCTGTTGCAGCGATCTTTCCCATTCGGAAATCAAAAAGTCGCGGGTCACCCGCGCATGAATATGATCCCAGGGAAGCGGCTCTGAAATATCCCGGGTGCGGGTTGTGTAAAAAGCGATGTCGATGCCGGTTTCCGCCAGCGATTTCTCCCATTTCGCAGCATCGAAATGATCGCTCCACCCATCCAGGCGGCAGCCGTTGCGCCAGGCGGCGACCAGAAGTTTGGAAAGCCGCCGGTCTCCCCTTGCCCACAGCCCCTCCAGAAGACCTACTTGTGGATGTTGCCATTTAAACTGGATATCCGAATATTGTAGATTTTCTTTGAGCCATTGAATTCTTTTGCGGGACGCCTCGACCGTCAGTTGCGGCGACCACTGAAAGGGTGTGTGGGGTTTGGGGATAAATGTATTGACACTGACATTGATCTGATTCTTATGCCCTTTCATCCCCCTGGTTTTTTGCAGCCTCAGCTTTCGAAGATCGAGTACCAGATCCACAAGGGCGCTCAGGTCTTCTTCGGTTTCCGTGGGAAGCCCGACCATGAAATAGAGTTTGATCACCTGCCACCCTAAAGAAAAGGCATCGCGAACCGTCGAGGCAATGTCTTCCCGGGTGATGTTTTTATTGATCACATTCCGCAGCCGCTGACTGCCAGCTTCGGGGGCAATGGTAAAACCTGTTTTCCGGATCTGTTTGATCCGGGTCATCAGCTCCGGGGTCAGGGTACCGGCACGAAACGAGGGCAAGGATACGGCAATGTGTTCCGGCATGCATCGGGCAATCAGCCCGGCCATCAATTCCGGCATACAACTGTAATCACTGGTACTGAGCGACAGCAATGACAGCTCGTCATAACCGGTTGCCGCCAGCGCCTGTTCCGCCTGATGCATCAGGGTGTGGACCGAACGCTCCCGAACTGGCCGGTATATCATACCGGCCTGACAGAATCGGCATCCGCGCGTACAGCCTCTGGAAACTTCCAGCCGCAGTCTGTCGTGAACCGGACGGCCGTAAGGCACCACCGGTTTTTCCGGAAAAGGGGCATCGTCCAGACTGGGAATGATCGCCCGAAGCACCCGCGAATAGTCCGGATATCGTGGGATGAGTGTCTGAAACCCTTCTGCGGTGTATACCGGCTCGAAAAAAGACGGAACATACACCCCTTCGATATGCCGCCAAGACTCCAATAGCTGCTTTTTATCATTACCGCCGTTTTGTTTCCACATCTTCCAGCAGCCGGCCATTTCAAGAATGACGGTTTCGCCATCTCCGATCACCATGGCATCGAAAAAATCTGCCACAGGCTCGGGGTTGACGGTACACGGCCCTCCGGCGATCATCAGCGGAAAGGATAAATCCCTGTCTTTTGCAAAAAATGGAATACCGGCCAGATCCAGTATGGTCAGGATATTGGTATAATTGAGTTCATAAAGCAGACTGAACCCAAGGATATCAAACTGCCTCAGCGGCCGCTTGGATTCCAGCGATGTCAGGGGCAGCCGGGCGCTTCGCAGCCGGGATTCCATATCCATACTCGGCGCATACACTCTTTCCGCTGCAATGGTTTCTTCGCGGTTCAGCAAGTGATAAAGAATTTGAAGCCCAAAATGGGATGTACCGATAGTATATAAATCCGGAAATGCCAGAGCAATCGACAGCTCGACGGTTTTCGGGTCTTTTTTGACGGCGTTGACTTCCGAGCCGATATACTGACTGGGCATTTCAACCAGCGGCAAGATATCTTGAATACACGCATAGGTCATGATATTGTAGTTTCCAATTGATATGTTATTGCTTTCACGTTAATGGACTTGGGAAGGCAGCCGGGAGGAGATCGTACTTTTTTTCTCGTACATCCCCGACCGCTAACGCGCCCAAAATCTTTATCGTGAAAGCAATGGATGTTTTGTGGCGCCGCAATGGCCTGCAAGGTCGTGAACAACGCTGAAAGATAGATGATTCCCATGCAAATGACAACCCCGAAATATTTACCCGGCATCGTTATACTGGTTGCCCTGTTTTTCTCTTCCCTCGCGAACGCTGCCGATGATTTATCCAGAGAGACCCCCGTGGTGAAAGCTGTCCGCAAGGTCAGCCCGGCCGTGGTCAACATCAGCTCGGAACAGCAGACCCGACAGCGCCCCAACCCGTTTTCACAATACGGAAACAACCCGCTTTTCGATAATTTTTTCAGAGATTTTTTCGATCGTGGACTCGAACCTGATTACAAAAGAACCAGCCTTGGCTCCGGCATTATCATCGACGGCAAGCGGGGATATGTTCTGACCAACGCCCATGTGATTGCAAACGCCGGTAAGGTCAAGGTCATTTTCAAAGATGAGCGGGAATATCAGGCCCAAATCGTCGGCGCAGATCCGGACTCTGATCTGGCCGTTCTCAGAATCACCACGCAAGAGTCAATTCCGGCCGTTGACATGGGAAACAGCGACGATCTGATGATCGGTGAAACTGTTATCGCCATCGGCAATCCTTTCGGATTCTCCAACACAGTAACAACCGGTGTTATCAGCGCACTGAACCGCAGTTTTCGCACCGAAGACCGGGTCTTTCATGATTTCATTCAGATCGATGCCTCCATCAATCCAGGCAACAGCGGCGGCCCTTTGCTGAACATCAACGGGGAGCTGGTCGGCATCAATACCGCCATTTACGCCAAGGCGCAGGGAATCGGATTTGCCATTCCGATCAGCAAAGCCCGCAGAATCATCACGGATTTGATCCGCCACGGCGAGGTCATTCAGCCCTGGGTCGGCCTGACAGTTCAGGACCTGGACGCCACGCTGTCTCAGTATCTGAATCTACCCGAACCGGATAAAACCAAGCGGAAAGGGGTTGTCGTTAAAGAAGTCGAGCCTTCCAGCCCGGCATCGAGCGCCGGAATTCAGACGGGAGATATTCTACTTTCCATCGCCAACCGCCCACTGTCTTCTGCCGCAGATTATCAAACTGCGGTTAACGGCATTTCAGCAGGGGATACCGCTGTCTTTGAAGTCTGGCGAAATGGCGGATCCTTGGGCCTTCCCCTGAAATCAGCGGTATTTCCGGAAGAAAGAGCCCCTGCCTTAGCCCAGAAATTGTTGGGAATCCGGGTTCAAAATCCGCCCACTCGAAAAAGGCCGGGACGGCAATCGTTTTCCTCCGGCGGTGTTGTCATCTCCGAGGTTTTTCCATCCTCCCATCTTGCCCGAATCGGTGTCAAGCCTGGCGATATCATCCATCAGCTCGATGATATCGGGATCGGCTCTGTCGAAGATTTTAACAAGGCCATTGTCAAATATCGCCGGAAAGTATCTGTTGTGATTCTGCTCCAGCGGTCTGACCAATTCTATAATATCACGGTTGAGTTATGACGGCTGTAGACAGTCTTACCATTTTTATTCAAAGCAATCTGATTGAGGATGACCACCCGTAGGGGCGTATTTCATACCCTCTCCACTTTGGGAAGCATTCACGACAGTTTTTCCTATCACAAAATCTTATAATATTTATTGACACAAAATACAAAACAAGTTATTCTATTTAAATTCAATATAAAAAGTATTCAAACCCCCATCTGGATGCCTTTTCCAAATGAGGGTTTTTTTTTCATACCCCGCGTCTTTATTATTAAGGAAAAACTCTATGGAAAGAAATATCCAAAAAGTCAGAAACATCGGCATCAGCGCCCACATCGATTCCGGAAAAACCACCCTGACCGAAAGAATCCTTTACTACACCAAACGCATCCATACCATCCATGACGTCAAGGGAAAAGACGGCGTCGGCGCCACCATGGACTCTATGGAGTTGGAAAGAGAGCGCGGTATCACCATCGCCTCTGCCGCAACTTTCTGCGAATGGCGAAACCACCAGATCAATATTATCGACACACCGGGGCATGTGGATTTCACCATAGAGGTGGAACGATCTCTGCGCGTTCTGGATGGCGCCATTCTGGTGCTGTGTGCGGTCGGGGGGGTTCAGTCGCAGTCCATCACGGTGGATCAGCAGATGAAACGCTACAAGGTTCCTTGCGCGGCCTTCATCAATAAATGCGACCGCAGCGGCGCCAACCCCGCTCGGGTGATTCAGCAACTGCGTGACAAACTCGGGCATCACCCGGTGGCCGTTCAACTGCCGATCGGGCTGGAGTCCGACCTGAAGGGACTGGTGGATCTGATCACCATGAAAGCCCTTTATTTTGACGGCGATAATGGAGAAATCATCCGGACCGAGGAAATCCCAGCCCATTTGGTCGACGACGCCAAAGAACTGCGCGAGCAGATGCTGGATGCAGTTTCTGTGGTTTCCGATGAGCTGACCGAAGCCATTCTGGAAGAACGCGACATCCCGCCGGAGCTTATCCTGACCGCGCTCCGAACAGCCACCCTGGAGCGAAAAATCACACCGGTCTTCATGGGATCGGCCTATCGGAACAAAGGCATTCAGCCCTTACTCGACGGCGTGACACAACTTCTTCCGTGCCCGTCGGATGTGGATAACGAAGCCCTGGATATGGACAACAACGAGGCCGTGGTAACCCTTACGACAGACCCGGAAAAACCGGTCGTCGCCTTTGCCTTCAAGCTCGAAGATGGGCAGTACGGCCAGCTTACCTATATCCGCGTATACCAGGGCGTGATTGCCAAAGGCTCCACCATCGTCAATGTCCGAAACGGACGGAAAGTGAAAGTCGGCCGGGTCGCGCGGATGCATGCGGACCAGATGGAGGATATCGAGGCCATCCCCGCCGGGCATATCGGCGCCTTGTTCGGCATCGACTGCGCATCCGGAGACACCTTTGTGGCGCCGGGCCTCAGCCTGACCCTCACATCCATGTTCGTGCCGGCCCCGGTCATCTCCCTTGCCATCGCACCCAAAGACAATAAATCACAGATCAACATGTCCAAGGCACTGAACCGGTTTACCAAGGAAGACCCCACATTCAAATCCCACTACAACGATGAAACCAACGAAACCGTCATCGAAGGCATGGGAGAGCTTCACCTCGAAGTTTATGTCGAGCGCATGAAGCGGGAATACCAGGCAGAAGTCATCACAGGCATGCCGCAGGTGGCGTATCGGGAAACCATCACTCGCCGGGCCGAATTCAACTACATCCATAAAAAGCAGACGGGCGGCTCCGGCCAATACGGCCGGGTGGCTGGATACATGGAACCGGCCGAAGACCCGTTCGTATTTGTCAATGAAGTGACTGGCGGCTCCATCCCGACGCAATACATTGCGGCCTGCGAAAAAGGCTTCCGTCTCTGCCTGCCCAAAGGTCCAAAACTGGCCTATCCGGTTACCGGCATTAAAGTCGTTATCAACGACGGCGCATCCCATGCCGTAGATTCATCGGACATGGCGTTTCAGGCAGCCGCCAGAGGGGCTTTTCTGGAAGGATATGCCAAAGCCAAGTCCGTGATTCATGAGCCGATCATGAAAGTGGTGGTGGAAACGCCGACCGAATTTCAGGGCTCGGCCATGGGACTTTTGAACCAGCGACGGGGGATGATCGTCGGAGCTCAGGATGAAGGTGTGATGTGTTCGATCGAAGCACAGGTACCGCTTGCCGAAATGTTCGGATTTTCAACGGTGTTGAGATCCTCCACCCAGGGCAAGGCCCAGTTTACGATGGAGTTTTCTACCTATAAGCAGGTCCCGCAGTCTGTTTCCGAAGAATTGATCAAAAAAGCATCCGAAACGAAAAAACATGTCGCATAATCGAAGGGGTGCTTCAGATACCCGGCAGCATGCGGTTTCTCCCCCTCGTGCCGCCAAAGTCATTTATCTAAAGGAAAGGAATGTTGCCATGCTGAGAAAGGATCTTATTCTAAGAAACCCTTTGAGATTACTGGGTCATGAAACCGATGACATCCTGCCGGCAGGCGGCTTCGGCGCCGTTCTGGCCTGCGCCGGTGTCGGGAAAACCGCACTGATGGTGCAGATCGCCTTAAACGCCTTGCTCAGGGACAAAAACGTTCTGCATATCAGCCTGAATGAGCCGGTCCACAAAGTATCCCTGTGGTATGAAGAAGTGTTTCGAAATATCACCCAATCCTATGAACTGCATGAAATGAACGAACTATGGGAAACCATTCTCGTCCATCGATTCATCATGACGTTTCAGGTCGAAGGTTTCAGCGTTCCCAAGCTCAAAGAGCGGCTGACCGATTTGACCGCCCAGGGCATATTTTTCCCCCAGATGGTCATTCTGGACGGCCTGCCGTTTGATAAACCCGTCAATCTGATCCTATCAGATTTGAAAGCACTGGCAACCGACTATCGCCTTCCGGTATGGCTGTCAGTTCGGACCCATCACCATGAAGAAACCGGGTCGGACGGCCTGCCGCTTCAGATTGACGGCATCTCAGAACTCTTCAACGTGGCTATACAGCTTCAACCCGAGGGAAAAGATGTTCTGGTAAAAGCGATGAAAGGCGGCAATCCGGCAGCCGGGCAGTCGAATCTTTATCTTGATCCGTCAACGCTTTTAATCAAGGACAAGATGATATAAGAATTTAGTAGCGCCTATTTGAGATACGGTCTAACGACGTTACGAAGCAACAACACCCCCCTCATTATTATCAGAGATTCGCAAATGCGCAAGAACACATGGCGATTGTTGCGATCCTATGCATATCCGCCTTTATCCTGCAAGGCTTTTGTGCATTTGCAGGATAAAGGGGATGTTATGAAATGAATATCTGGTAAAGCCTGCCGGCCAGTTGGGACAGGATGCCGCCGACATCATGGCGGCCACTGACCCGTTCAAATCCGAAATACAGGATCAGCACAGCCGCTCCGGCCCACCCGGCGATACGGGACGGCCACACCTTTATCAGCGCCGGAAACACAATAGGCAGTATGGCGGAGCCTGCCAGCGGCGGAATCGGCAGGAGATGATAGACTGCCATGGTCAGATTGACCGCCATCACCATGCCGAACACCCGATCTTCCACTCCGTATTCCCGGAACAGCCAAATAACACTGCCGGCAATGCTGGCGAGCAGAAAATTGGCAAACGGGCCGGCCAGGCTTGCCAGCAGCATATAAAGGCGGGGCCTGGAAAACTGCTCGAATTTCATCAGAACCGGTTTAGGCCACCCGAAACCCGCAGCCAGAAAACAGATGGTTCCTGAAATATCCAGATGCAGCAGCGGGTTGAAGTGAAAACGTCCGGAATTATCGGTCTGTGCATCTCCGAAAAAAGTGGCGGCAAACGCCTGCGCCTCCGCATGCGCTGTCACGGCCAGCAATATCCCCACTATAAAAGACACCATGTCGTCAAATCTGATTCGGGTCAGATCCATCACGAACGGAGTGGAAAAAGCCAATGAAATGGGATCTTGTATCATGATGTTGGATGCCTATAGATTTCATTCTGAGGGTGCGTTGCAGTCATGAAAAGAATTCCGTTCAGCCTCGCCGGTATCCAGGCCCGTCCCCACCTTCCGGACAGGTCCAGGTAATATTCCGGAACGGGTCCTTGATATCACAGGTTTTACAGTGCAGACAGTTTGACGGATTCAGTTTCAGCTCTTTCCTGTGAGTTTTTTCATCCTCCCGTATCTCATAAACATTGCCCGGACAGAACCGGGTACAGGGACTGTGGTACATCTCATCACACCGCGTCACGCAGATATCCGGATCATGAACAACCAGATGAGACGGCTGATCCTCCCGGTGCAGGGTTTTGGACAGATAGACACCGGTCAGCTTGTCCACAACCAGCACCCCGTCAAATGATTTAGCGCCGATCGGCTGATATACGGCTCCGGGGCGAGCCGGCTGCAATGTCTTACAATCTTCCACAAGGGGGAGCCTGTCCCGGAATCCCAGACCGTCATTCAGGTATTGCGCCGCCAGGTGAAAAAATTTAATCGGCGATTTTTTACTCATGGCTGCGGAAAAATTCCTGCCCGCCATCAACTCTTCCCGCAATCGGCTTTTTTCAAAAAGCGCGTTGTAACGGTTCAGGACATCTTCCGAAAAATCGCCTTTTTCAACAGCATGGATAACGGCGTCAGCCGCCAGCATTCCGGAAGTCATGGACGAGTGAATTCCCTTCAATGCCGGTGCATTGTGCATGGATGCCGCAGCCCCGATAAATAACCCGCCGCCGACACAGAGTTTCGGCATGGCATGATAGCCACCCACAGATACGGTTCTAGCACCCTGCTCGATGACTTTGCCGCCTTGAATGATGTCGGATACAAACGGATGCAGTTTGAATCGAATGAATGCATCGTATGGATCCAGAAGCGTATCTGCATAGGACAGGGCGGTCAGATAGCCGATGGCGATATGGCTGTCCTTCATCTGGTAAATGAATCCGCCGCCCGGCGTGTGCAGTTCCAGCGGATACCCCATAAAATGCAGGCTATTGCCGAAGCTGGCGTTGAAATAGTTCTCTTCCGGCAACTCGATGATTTCCCGGATACCGGTTTCATACACATCCGGCATAAAACCGCCTATGCCCAGCCGGGCGGTAATTTCCTTCATCAGGCTGCCGCGGGCCCCTTCTCCGAATACCGTCACCTTGGCCAGAATATCCACACCCGGCTCGTAATTGCTTCTGGGTTGCCCTTCCTTTCCAACACCCTTATCCCCGGTTCTGACACCGACAATGGTTTTGTTGTCGGCGCCGTACAGCACTTCTTTTCCGGAAAAACCCGGCAGAATACTGACCCCGAGGCCTTCGGCGATCTTGGCCAGCCATCGGCAGTACCGGGAAAGACTGATGACAAAATATCCCTGGTTTTCCAGATAACTGGGAATGAACGGAATGCGATAGGCTTTTTCAGATGACAGAAAGTAGATTTCATCGTCTCGAACGGTCGTTTCAACCGGACATCCTTTTTGCAGAAAATCCGGAATGAGTTCTTTGAGCGCAATCGGATTCAGGATCGCACCACTCAGGCTGTGCGCACCCACCTCCGCTCCTTTTTCGATCACCGCGACTTCAAGATTCAATCCCTTTTCTTCAGCCAACTGCATCAGCCGAATCGCTCCGGAAAGACAGGCCGGCCCGGCACCGACAAAAAGAACATCGACTTCCATCGATTCATGTTCACTGTTCATCTGCAATCCTTTTATTCATCGGGAGAAAATTCCAAACTTTCGACAGAGGCTTGCATTATTCATGAATCACCATCAAACGATGGTTGATTTCAATATAATATGCTTTCTCAAAAGCATCTATCACTGCTGGCAATACCTTCATCATTAATTGCACCAATTCCGTATTCCCTATATTTCCGGTGGCTACCAACATCAACCTTTGCGGCTGATTCCTTAACAGAAAGGAGTCAACAAAATCGCTATCCTTCGTCACAACAATCCGGCCTTCTGAATCAGCAATCCGGATGATTTCGGAATCCGGGGTTCGATTTCCTGAATTTAGGTCTCGGGTGTGAACTGCATCATGACCCCTCTCTCGCAACAATTGACAAAGACGGATCGGTAGTTGGGCATCCACTAAAAATTTCATGCGGCTAAACGATTGATGGATTTCACTTGAGTGATACGAGCTGCATAGGACAAGACCGCCAAAATATCCTCTCGCTCTAAATCTTCATAATCGAATAGAATCTCATCAATACTCATTCCACCGGCTAACCACTCCAGAATATTTTCGACTGGATAACGCATACCACGAATACATGGCTTGCCATGGCAAATATGAGTATCCAGCGTTATACGGTCGGCTATTTGCATGATCTAATCCTCACACAGAAGAAATTTTTCCGGATCAACTGCCTTTGAGTTTTTTGACTTCTTCCGTAATCATCGGCACGATTTCAAACAAGTTTCCGACAAGGCCATAATCAGCTTTGGAAAAAATCGGAGCTTCCGGATCCTTGTTGATGGCCACGATGACTTTTGACGTCTGCATCCCGGCAAAATGCTGAATCGCTCCGGATATGCCGCAGGCCATGTAGATATTGGGAGAAATGACTTTTCCAGTCTGGCCAACCTGATCCGACACCGGCCGCCAGCCTTCATCCACCGCAGATCGCGAGGCGCCGACAGCTCCTCCCATGACGGATGCCAGGCTTTCCAGAACCGAAAAATCACTTCCGCCCATCCCCCTGCCGCCGGAAATCACGGCATCGGCTTCGGTCAAGTCGATTTTTCCGGCTGACTCGATCTGTCTTCCCAGGCAGGATGTGCGGGCCTTATCTAAAACGACCGGCCAGGACTCGATCTGTCCGGAACCGGCTACGGCCGCCAGTGCAAAGGCATTGGGCCGCAGGGTGATGATTCCCGGACTGCTTTCGATGACGGCATCCGCCAGAATCTTGCCGCCATACATGGGCCGGGTGATGACCGCTTTCTGTCCATCGAATCGAAGTGAGATGCAGTCCGTAGCCAGGGGGGCATTGAGCCGGGCCGAAAGCGCGGCGCCCAGGTCTTTGCCCTGAGAAGTGGCTCCCATCAAAACGAATGCCGGGGCTTCTTTCCGGATCATTTCCGCGGCTACCTGCGTGAATGTTTCCGTCAGGTAGTCCTTCAGCGCGGAATGGTCGGCGACCAGGATTTTATCGGCCCCATAAGCCGCCAGTTGTTTGGCAGCCTCCTGAACACCGTCTCCCAATACCAAAACAACCAGTTTTCCCCCCAGGGTATCGGCCATTCTTCTGCCCTCGCTCAGGGCTTCAAAAGACACTTTCCGAAAAAAGCCGCCTGCATATTCTGCAACGGCAAGTATATCTTGTGACATGATTATCTCCTTAAATAATGACTCTTTCATATATCGCTTCGATAGGAAGCACTGCCCCGGCTGAATTGATTTCTACAAATTCCCGCGGACTGAAATACTCCCGCAATCTCCAGATACTGTCTGGCTTTTTAGAAAAATATTCGATGTGAACCGTATCCTGATCGATCAGGATGTAATCCGTCAGCGTTTCAATACCTCTGTAGGCGGTAAATTTCGAACCACGGTCGTAGTCTCTGGTTGATTCCGACAACACTTCCACGATGACCGTCGGGTTTGTGATCGTGTCTGAACGACCATCGGCAAGTTTCACTTCTCCACACACAACCACGACATCCGGATATGTATAATGGATGTTCTTCTCAACCTGAACTCGTAAATCGGTCGAGAACGCCTCGCAGGGCCCGCCCCTGAACCGTGCATTGAACAGACTTACCACATTTACCGTAATTCTGTTGTGATTGGGTGTTCCACCCGCCATAGCGAATATGTCGCCACGGTAGTATTCACACCTGTATTCTGCAGTGTCCTCTCGCTCAAAGTACGCTTCGATGCTGATGTACTTTTCGGTTGCCTTTAACACGTCCACCGCCCTTTTCAACAGAAACTGGAAGAATAATAAGCAAGTTATGCAAGCCAAGCGATAGTTTATCGGTTAGAGATGGCAGAAAAAGGCCTATATCACTTTGGCCTCTTCATGCAGAATCCGGACCAGCTCAGCCGCTTTTGCCTGGGGCGTTGCCGCATCGATGATTTTTGCGGCTTTGCGCATTTCGGGCAGTTTCATGGCCACCACCCGCAGCAGCGGCGCCGGTGCTTCCATGCCCAGATCCGCCAGGGTCCTGGTTTCAATCGGTTTCTTTTTGGCTTTCATGACACCGGGAAGCGATGCATACCGGGGTTCGTTCAGCCCGCGCTGGGTCGTAAACAGGGCCGGCAGCGGGGATTGAATCATCGCTGTACCGCCTTCGATCGTCCGCTGGCATTGAATGCTGCCATCCGCTATTTCCTGCTGGATCACCAGCGAGACGAACGGAATATCGAGAAATTCAGCGACTGCCGCACCGACCAGAAAGTTTTCATCATCCACGGCCCGCTGGCCAGCAATGATCAGATCATAGGGCAGCGCCCGAATCACGGTTGCCAGAATCCGGGCAATTCCCAATCCGTCACAGGATGCAGTGGCCGGATCATTTACCAGAATGCCCTTGTCTGCGCCCATGGCAAGGGCCGTGCGGATCGCCTCCGACGCTTTGGCGGCGCCAACCGAAACCAGGGTAACCGTGCCCCCCTGTTTTTCCCGGATGCGGAGCGCTTCCTCGACAGCAAATTCATCATATGGGCTGATCACCCAGTTGATATCATCGGTTTTTACAGATCGGCCGTCTCCGGCGATCTGGAGAATGGATTCGGTTGACGGCACCTGTTTAAGCAATACAATTATATCCACGCGTATGTCCTCACTTTTCTATCAATTCTGAAAATGGTCATGGCCGGAACACTCCGCCGCCCCGTGTATATTCCACTGTCTTTTCTATTCACCACCACCACCCGTGTCAATATCTTTATCGAAACCGGGGTTAAATATTACAATCCGCAGTTGTTTCACTGTATATTGCGAACGGGCATAACCGCACTTTCCTGATGCTCCCTCCCCCTGCTGGGGGAGGAGGTGAAAGATTACCTGCAGAGAGATTCGACAGCTTTTTCAACCATGGCAAGGGCCGTTTCGTACTCGGCTTTGCGAAAACGCAACTGGAGCGCAGCCTTAAGCATATCCATGTTCAGCACCCTGTTCTGTTTTGCCAGAACTGCCAGCGAAACCAGCGCCCAGTCCTGCGACTTGATTTTCTCCGCCTTGAAATCGACTTCGATAATGGTTGCAGCGCTTGGCGGCAGGTCGATACCGGATGCCTTGATCACCCATGCTTCCGGTGGCAGAGCGGCTATCATTTTCTTTCTGCGGCTCACGCCTTCCGGCGCCAGAGCAATGACGACCGAAGGATTCTCGATGCCTGTGTATTCAATCTCCACATCGGAAAGGATGATTTCCGTCACCGAGTGCCCCCGCATGACGGTAATCGGATAGTCGCTTTTCTGGGCTGTATGGCATCCGGCCGATGCCCCGGCCAGACACAGCAGTTCTCCGGCAGTGATGATACGCTGACCGGCACTTCCCAATACCACGACTTCACTGCGGCCCGCCTGGGGAGGCGTACAGGTGGCTTCGATACGGGCCGGCTTCGATACGGGCTGAAGCCTGGCCGCCTCCTGCCGGTATGCCCGGCCGTATTCCTCGCGGGCGTTCCGAGTCCGATAATCCCCCAGATCCGGAAGGATCGCCAGATCCGCTTCGATGCTCCTGGGCGTCAATTTATTGCGACGGGTGTAGCGGCCCGGACAGAGCCCCCAGATATCGAGCAGTGAAAATCCGTCAAAGGCAATGGCCTCTTTCAGCCCTTCGACAATCCCCTTGTCATAAGTGGACAGTCGGGATACATACCCGGCGCCGGCCGCCGCCGCCACCTGACAGATATCCATCGGCTTTTCCAGCCGATTCAAAAAGCCCGAACCGACCTGGGCATCCTGCGGTGTTGTCGATGAGCATTGGCCGCCCGTCATGCCGTAATTGAAATTGTTGAGTACCAGAAGTGTCAGATCGATGTTTTTCCGGCAGGTACTCAGGACATGGGCGCCGCCGATACCCAGACCCCCGTCTCCCATGGTGACGATGACTTTCAGATCCGGACGGGCCATCTTGATTCCGGTGGCATAGGTCAGGGCCCGACCATGCAGGCCATGAAAGGCATGGGTATTGAAAAACGTATCGAACAAGCCGGAACAGCCGATATCGCTGACCATCACGACTTCTTCTGCAGACAAGCCCATCGCCACCAACGCCTGGTCGAGAGCATGCAGCACCTGGTCATGGGAACATCCCGGGCAGAACACGGGCGGACGGCTGCCGTTCAATAAACTATCCATGGATGATCACCTCCTGAATCTGTCCGGGCTTGATCAGTTCTCCGTTCATCTGCCCGAGAAAATCAATTTTTTTGTCGGGCAGCAGCCGCTGGATTTCCCGAACGTACTGACCGAGATTCATCTCCGCCATCACCACCCGTTTGTAGGCGGCGGCCTTTTCCCGAATCAACTGCTCCGGAACGGGCCACAGGGTTTTGAGGATCAGCAGCGATGCTTTCGGAGTACCGGACTGGAGATTTTTCACAGCCGTCATGGCAGCCCGGGCGGTCACCCCGTAAGCGATAACCAGGGTATCGGCATCCGGCACCAGGTACTCATCGTAATAAGTGAATGCCGGGACGGATTTTTTCAGTTTGTCGTCGAGACGCTTCTGCATATCGGCGATCTGCCCTGGATCGGTCGTGATATATCCATCCGGCCCGTGGGTCGAGGACGTCTGGCGAACCAGACGCCCGCCGCCGATAGGCAGAAAATCGGGAACCAAAGAATCGTTCTTCACACCGAACGGCATAAAAGGCTGCGCCGCATCGGCCGTCTTTCTATCCATCACTGGCGGCAAATTCAGTCGATCCAGATCGATGGTCTCGCGGGTCATGGAGACTTCTTTGTTGGCGGCCAGAAATACCGGACACCGATACTGCTCGGCCAGGTTGAAGGCGTGTACGGTCAGCACGAAACAGTCCCGGATATCCACCGGCGCCAGCACGATCACCGGAAACCCGCCGCTGTTGCCCCATTGCAGAAACTGAATGTCTCCATCGGCCCCCTTGGTGGCGGAACCCGTGGACGGCCCCAGGCGTTGAACATCCACAATGACGATAGGAATTTCGCTGCCGATGGCAAAAGATATCTGCTCGCTGTAAAGACTGATTCCCGGACCGGATGTGGCTGTCATGGTCTTCATGCCGGACATGGCAGCCCCCAGACAGAATCCGATGGATGCGATTTCATCTTCGCCCTGAAGGCAGACTCCGCCCTGGGGGGGCAGAAGCTTCAGCATGGTGTTATAAATTGTCGTAGCCGGCGTGATCGGATAACCGGCAAAAAAATTGCATCCGGCAGCCACCGCTCCCCAACCAATGGCTTCGTTGCCTTCCATTAACGTCAGTGCCATATTTTTCCTTATCCTAAATTTAATTCACATGGATGGACAGGATAGACAGGATAAAAGCGTAGCTTTCATCATTCGCTTTTATCCTGTTCATCCTGTATATCCATGTAAATTATTCGATGTCGAATCTGATCCCCTGGGCCAGGGGCGGCGAATCTCCGAAATTGATGGTATTGGTTTGTCGCCGCATATAAGCTTTCCATGCATCCGAACCCGACTCCCGGCCGCCGCCGGTGTCTTTTTCTCCGCCAAAAGCCCCGCCGATCTCGGCTCCCGATGTGCCGATGTTGACATTGGCAATTCCGCAGTCCGATCCCCAGTGAGACAGGAAGGCTTCGGCCTCTTTCATGCTGTCCGTAAAAATAGCGGATGAAAGCCCCTGCTGCACACCATTTTGAATATCGATGGCCTCATTCACATCACCTGTGTATCGGATCAGATAGAGAATCGGTGCAAAGGTTTCTTCCTGAACGATAGCATAATGATTTTCGGCTTCGACCAGGGCCGGTCTGACGTAACATCCGGATTCATAGCCGGAACCGCTCAGCACTTCGCCGCCGAAAATCACGTTTCCGCCGGCCTTTTTGACATTCTCCAGCGCCGCCAGGCAGGAAGTGACCGCACTTTTATCGATCAAGGGGCCTACATGATTCTTTTCGTCCAGCGGGTCTCCGATGCGCAGGCCGCCGTAAGCCTTGACCAGCGAAGTTTTCACTTTGTCGTAAACAGCGTCATGGATAATCAGACGCCGGGTTGTTGTGCAGCGTTGCCCGGCGGTGCCGACCGCACCGAAAACAACCGACGGAATCGCCATCTTCAGGTTGGTGCTTGGCGTGATGATAATGGCGTTGTTGCCGCCCAGTTCCATGATGTATCTGCCAAGGCGACCGGCGATAACACCGGCGGCATGTTTGCCGACCCGGGTCGAACCCGTCAACGACACCAGCGGAATGCGTCTGTCGTTAAGGATTTTTTCACCGATGGTCTTGCCACTGCCGACAACCAGATTGAACACGCCTTCGGGAATGCCGTTTTCTTTGAGTACAGCGCTGAGGATGTTTTGTGTGGCAATGGCGGTCAACGGCACTTTCGAAGCCGGTTTCCAGACATTGACATCCCCGCAGACCGCCGCGATCATGGCATTCCAGGACCAAACCGCCACCGGAAAGTTGAATGCGGAAATCGCGGCCACAATTCCCAGCGGATGATACTGGTCGTACATCCTGTGGGAAGGGCGCTCGGAATGCATGGTTAACCCGTACAACTGGCGGGACAGACCTACGGCGAAATCGCAGATGTCGATCATTTCCTGGACTTCTCCCCAGCCTTCCTGAAGCGACTTGCCCATTTCATACGACACGAGACTGCCAAGCGGCTTCTTGAATTCCCGAAGCTTGTTGCCGATCTGCCGAACGATTTCACCCCGTCCGGGTGCCGGCATTTTACGCCAGTACAAAAACGCCTCCTGCGCCTTGCCGACCATGGTTTCATAATCGGCTTCCGATGCCGCATAGACGGAAGCGATCGGTTGGCCGTTGGTCGGCGAGACGATTGACAGCTCTCCCTGATCGGTGGTTCCGCCCCATGCCAATCCGGTGGACATGCCGTAATTCTTTTCTTTAATTCCCAGAATTTCTAATATCTTATTGTCGAACATAACCACTCCTTGAATGTGGAATCAGTAAATACCGCTTTCATTCAGCGGCCGGTTTTCCAGAATCCGCTCGGGCCCGAACACGGACAGATCCATAGAAAGGGTCTGCCGGGTGATCAACTCGGCGATATAGCGCCCCACCGCCGGCCCCTGCTGCAACCCGTGGCCGGAAAAACCGTTTGCCAGATACAGGCCTTTGAGTTCCGGCCATTCTCCGAGAATGGCATTCTCATCGAGGGTGTTCATGGCATACAGGCCGGCCCATCCCCGCACCAGTTTCAAGGATTCGAATTCGGGTACGAATTCAACCAGGTCGGGCCACAGCAACTCGTAAAACCGTTTATCCTCCCAGGTGAATGAAAACCCGACGGGATCTTCCGGCATGGATTTTCCCAGAAGAATCAATCCGCCGGTTTCCGTACGAAAATACATGCCGGATGGAATGTATGTCAGCGGCAAAGGACCATCGGGTTTGACCTTCGTGTCCAATGCAAAGACCTGTCTTTTCACGGGTTCTACAGGCAGTTGAACACCGACTGTCCTGGCGATTTCAGTACACCAGGCGCCGGCGCAATTGACAACAGCCCCTGCGGTGATATATTCGCCGGTCTTCAGGCGAACACCCGTAATCTGATTCCCGGTTCTGGTAATTTCAGACACCTCGGCATGGATAAACGCTGCTCCCAGGGAAATGGCCTTGGCCCGATATCCCATCAACACGCCGTACGCATCGAAATGACCGTCTTTGGGGCCGAATGTAGCCCCCACATATCCTTCCGGGTTATATAGCGGAAATCGCTCGCGAATTTTCTCCGGAGTCCACCATTCCACATCACAACCAAGCGCCTGCTGCATTTTCAGCGAGGCTTGCGCCTCATTCTGTCCTGCTTCATTCACCAGAAAAAGGTTGCCCTCCCGACGATAGGCAATGGATGGCCTGTTACCATCGATCGCCATTTCCTGTTCAAAATTTTCAAGCACCTCGAATGCATACTGAGAGATCTGAACATTGGGCCGAAAACTGAACTGGATGCGGGCGTTGGACATGGACAGGGTTGTGGATGCGCGGCTGTAGGACGGATCCATTTCGATCACAGCCGCTTTGACACCCGGCGATATCCGCATCAGGTTGTAGGCGGTGGCGCTGCCCATAATGCCGCCGCCGATAATGACAACATCGTATGATTTACTGGTCATGTAATCTCCATCTGAAAATTTGCAGTCTTGGAAGCGTTGGCCGAATCCAACCCACATATCTAAACTGTTTTTTTGATAATCGGTGCACAGTGTCTGCCACTTCACAAACCATAGCCCCAACCAGTGCATTTCTTGACGGGTTGAGGCTATATTTCATCTCTGAACGGAATATGGATCAAACGAAATACAATCGTTTATTTGTTATCCCTGACCTCGGCGGCCGGAGATGTCACAAAAACCGGACTTTTGCCTTCGCCGGTGGCATCAAACTGATACATGGGGTTTCCCACACCTTCCACCTTCACTTTTTTCAGATTCTGAATAAATGTTTTACGATCAATCCCTCCAATCTCAATCACTTTTGCCGCTACTTTCACGGCATCATAACCGTAGATGGCTGCCAGGGGGGGGAATCCGCCATGCTTCGGGGTCCAGCGATCTACCAGGTTTTTAGCGGCCGGACGCTTCACATCCACGGTCGGGGATAGCAGAATATACACATCCTTCACATCGCCTGCCAGTTCAAAGAACTTGGGTTCAATCAATCCATCCGGGCCGTACATGGGAATATCCCATCCCATCTGACGAACCTGTTTCACCAGCAGACCACCTTCATTGTATGTCACGAAAATCAGCAGCATACCGGGATTTTCGGATTTAGCCTTCATCAAAACAGACTTGAAATCAATGTCCTGACCGGGAGTGATAACGCTTTCATTTACGACTTTAATACCGATCTCGGAAGCTTTTTCTTTGAAACCTTTCAGAAGCTGCTGTCCATAGTCCTGATTCTCGCTGATGATGGCCACACTGTCCTGTTTGAATTTGTCTTTGACCGTCATGGCGATTTCATAGGCAATGCTCCGGGTGGTGTAGGTCAACCGGGCAATGTTGTCGAACCCTTGTTCGGTAAGGGTGTTGGCATTGGCATAAGTGACGATATTGGGAACGCCATTGCGGAAATAAACGGGTGTAGACGCCAGTGCGCAGGAACTCATGGTGGGCCCCAAGGCAACCAGAAAGTCGCTGGAAGAGACATTCTTGGCGACATTGGCCGATTCCTTGGGATCGCCGCGATCATCGAAAAAAGTGAGTTTCAGTTTGTAACCTTTCAACGGGCCGTCCTGAATGCCGCCCATGCCGTTGATTTCCTCAACCGCCAGTTCCTGTCCCTGTTTGTCGCCACTGCCATAGTCACCGTATTTTCCGGTGCAGGCATCGTAGCCGGCAATATTGATAATTTTGTTTTTCGCATCTATCCCGTCCTTGGCCCATGCGGCGGTTCCTGCCAATACCAACAACAATGCCAATAAAATGGTGGTGCTTTTTCTGAACATGTTCTTTCTCCTTTCAGTGTGATAAATGAATATCTGCCTCTGTTTGACTGCCTCGCTTCCGTTCCACGAAATCGTCGTGCTTTATGTTGTATGATTTGAGCGATCACAACCTCTAACGATTAGAGCCCGCCGACTCTCTCCCACAGGAAGAAGGAGTTAATCGATGTCGAAATGATCATGTTTCTCCAAGATAACTCTTTCGGACCCTGTCATCCGCAATCAGCTCCTTCGAGTCCCCGTGATAGAGAATTTTACCCAGTTCCATGACATAGGCCCTGCGTGTAATTTTAAGGGCTTTTTTGACATTTTGCTCCACCAGCACGATGGCGATGCCTTGATCGTGCAGTTGACCGATGATCCGAAAAATTTCATTGACCAGAAAAGGCGCCAGCCCCATCGAAGGCTCATCCAGAAGAAGCAGCTTGGGGCGAGCCATCAGCCCCCTGGCAATGGCCAGCATCTGCTGTTCTCCGCCGGAAAGAGTGCCGGCCAGTTGATTGCGACGCTCTCCCAAAATCGGAAAAATTTTGAAATACCGCTCGATGTCTTTCTGAATTTCATCCACATCCTTTCGGATAAACGCACCGATCTGTAGATTGGTCAGAACCGTTTGCCGAGCAAAAACATGACGCCCCTCGGGAACATGAGCAATGCCGGCCAGAACAATTTTCTCGGGCGCCACCCCCTGAATTTCCTGATCCATGAAGGTGATGCGTCCCAGCGTGGGGCGAACCAGGCCGGAGATGGTTTTCAAAAATGTACTTTTGCCGGCGCCATTGGTTCCGATCAACGCCACAATTTCGCCGGGGTTGATTTCAAAGGAGACGTCACTCAGCACCTTGATCCTGCCATACTGGGTATGAATACCTTCCACTTTCAGCATCAGACGTCTTCCTCTTCTCCCAGGTAGATACTCTGAACACCCCTGTCGGACTGAATTTCCAATGGACTGCCTTCCTTGAATTTTTTTCCCATGTTCAGCACCACGATCCGTTCGGCGACCGCCATGATAAATCGCATGTTGTGTTCGATGATAAAAATCGTTGTTCCCGATGCCTTGATCCGTTGGATAAACTCGGCCAAGGTGTCCATTTCGACCGGATTCATACCGGCGCAGGGTTCATCGAGCAGCAGCAGCTCCGGCTCGGAAGCCAGGGCACGGCAAATCTCCAGCAGGCGCTGCTCGCCGTAGGGCAGATTTTTCGCCAGCTCGTCTCTGCGATCCGTCAGATGCGCCAGTTCCAGAAACTCAAGTGCTTTTTCCCGCGCCGCTTTTTCGCGTTTCCAGGCGGACAGCGGCCGCAGATACACCTCCCAGAGAGAATTATGAATCTGAGCATGCCTTCCGATCAAAATGTTGGTCATCACCGAAATGTTCTGAAACACCCGAAGGTTTTGAAATGTCCTGGCAATGCCGATTTCGGTAATCCGGTGTACGGGAAGTGTCGTGATGTCCTGGTTCTTGAAGATTGTCTGACCCTTGTCGGGAGTGTATATGCCGGTGAGAAGATTGACAAAAGTGGATTTGCCCGAACCGTTAGGGCCGATCATCCCCAGGATCTCCCCTTTTTCGATACTCAGGCTGATTTCGTTGACAGCCATGATGCCGCCGAAGTGTTTCATCAACTGACGGGTTTCCAGCAAAAACATGAACGCAATCCTTTCTGAAAGTTTCAGTCCTTGAATGCGGCTGTTCCAAAGAGTCCCTGAGGTCTGAACAGCAGTACCGTCACCATGATCACGCCGATGATCAGCATGCGATAGTCGGCCAGGGATCGAAACGCCTCGGTTGCCAGGGTCATGATGATAACGCCGGAAATCGGCGCCAGCAGACTGCCCATCCCGCCGACAATAACCATGATAATCATCAGACAGGATTCATCCAGCCGGAAACTGGAGGGCGTAATGGTTGTCTGGTAAACCGCCAGGTAGCTACCGGCAAGGCCCGCATAAAACGACCCGATACTGAAGGCCAGAATCTTGTAAGCCGGGGTATTGATGCCCATCACCGAGGCTGCCAGTTCGTCTTCCCTGATGGCCACGAACGCACGGCCAAATCGGGATGCGGTCAACAGCACCAGACTCAGATAGGTGAAGACGACCAGAATGAGCCCCAGGTAATAAAAATCCGTTTCACTGCGGATTGTCCAAGAGAAAATTCTTGGAATCGGAATGCCCACAATGCCCATGGCGCCGCCCGTAAACGGGATCCATGCCTGTGCAACCAACCGGAAAATCTCTCCGAATGCAATGGTCAGCAAGCAGAAATAGTCTCCCCGCACTTTACGGGTCGGAACGCCCAGAAGCATTCCAAAAATCAGGGCCAGCAGGCCGGAAATGATCAGGGCGGGCAGAAAAGAAAAGCCGTATCGGGTCATGAGAATGGCCGTGGCATACCCGCCCAGACCGTAAAACGCCGCATGTCCGAGGGACAGCAGCCCGGTATATCCCAAAATCAGATTCAGGCCCATGCACAGGATGGTGTAAATAAGGATCAGGTTGGTAATACCCAGGTAATAAGGGTTTTCAATTATAAAAGGCAGGACGGCAAGCCCGGCGATTACGGCAAGATGCGATATGACATTGAACTTTACGGCTGATTTTTTGCTGATCTTCGGCAAGCTTTCTCCTCCCCCTTACACTTTTCCGGATTCTGTACTGCCCAGAATGCCGGTCGGCCGAATCAGCAGAATGCTGATCAGGATCAGAAAGGTGATCGGATCTTTATAGGAACTGGACACGTACACACTGATCAGGTTTTCCGACAGCCCCAGAATCATGCCGCCGATCAGCGCGCCTCCCAGGCTGCCGATGCCGCCGATGACCGCTGCGGTAAAAGCGATAATGGTTCCCCGAAAGCCCATGCTGATGGAAATGGCATTGTAGGAGGCTGAATAGAGGACCCCTCCCAGAACGCCGAAAACGCCACCGAGAAAATAAACCACCGATATGGTGCGGTTGATTGGAATGCCCATCAGGCTCGATGTGGGAATATCTTCGGAGACGCACAAAATGGCTTTACCGGCCTTGTGATATTTTAAAAAAAGGTTGAAGCCGACAATGACGACCACTGCGACACAGAGGGTGAAGATATGCGTCACTGAAATCTGGATACCGAAAAAAACGACACTCTGGTTTGGGAATAGCGATGGAAAGGACAGTACCTGGTTTCCCCATCTCAGCTCCGAGGAGTTCTGAATGACATAGGCAGCACCCAGTGCCGTGATCATGGAAATCATGCGATGCTGTGCGGCTCTCAACCGCCGGTATGCGATGAGTTCCACCAGTGCTGCAAGCAGTCCGCCGCTGACCGCAGCCGCCAGAACCGCCAGAAACGGATTCAAATGAAACTTGGCAAGCAGCGTATAGCACACGAGCGTACCGAAAATGTAAACATCCCCATGGGCGAAGTTCATCAATTTCAGAATCCCGTAAACCATGCTGTACCCGATGGTGACAAGGGAATAAATGGCGCCGACCATGACGCCGACAATCAAGACTTCAGTTAACATCGGTTCTTCTCCGGCTGAATTGCCAACAGTCTCTACATGAATCCCTGAAAAGGCCTTCGCACCAGGGCCGAATGAACATAGTTGATCATGGTGATGAAATCGAATACCGGCCGGTTCACCGCAGCTTGAACTGCAGCGGCATAAGGCGGCAGGTCGCTGCATTCAAAAAGAATTGCACCGATATCCGGGTGCTTCTGTACCATCTGATCGGCCACTTCAACAACTTCACGCTGAATCAGATCCGAATCCAGCGTTCCTTTTTCCAGAAGAACAGCATCCCGGAATTCAACCTGGTTTTCCATTCCCCCCACAACCAGCGGGATATCCGGGGTAATGCCGACGCCGGCAAAATGCTCGGGTGTCAGCGCACTGGAATCCGCCGAAATAATGCCGATTTTTCGGCCCTTGGGAAGCATCGGATAAATGAAGCGAACCTGGAGAAGACTAGAGAGAAAAACCGGAATATCCACCGCATCAGCGACCTGTCGCTGAAACAGGGCCATAAACCCGCAAGCCCCGGTAATCGCCTTTACCCCTTCTGCCTGGAGTTCCCTGGCCGCATCGATGAACGGATCGAGAAGCGCGGGATCCCGCTGATTGAGCAGCCGGTCGATCGATGCGTTTTTGACGACTTTGTATCGCACCGGAAAATCAAATGTGCCGGCATTGCCCACATTTCCGGGAACACAGGGATATGCTGCGTCCAGAATGAGAATGCCAATGGATTCTCCATACCAGGACTGCAACTTGTTCCGTACATGATAGACAGTCATGAAAGCCGATCCCCCTTTTTCTTGAACATCGTATCACCCGATGCATTTTGGCGTGTAAATGATACTATCCATTGTATTTGGTATACCATAATTTAAAAAAAAACTTTTTATGATTTACTGAATCCAAATTTTTATAAATATCTCTGATATACCAGTGGGATTATATTTGTCAATAATAATTATACCATTAGAAGCGGCAAGAGGACAGGCCCAATCCCCTCCCTGCTGCCTTGCGAAATGAATTTTCTGAAAGTCTATAACTTAACAGCTATGGTTTCAGGAAGGAACTTCCAGAAATTTACGTTTGATACGCTCGACATGGCGCAGCAGCAAGGTCTTACGGGCTTCACCGGCTTCGTTTGGGTTTCGTCGCGCCATAACCGAGCGGATGGCGCGAATCTCGTTGGCAACGGCCAGAACCTCCTCGGTCCAGTCTCCGCGGCCCATGATGACAAACCATATCCGAAACGTCAGATTGTAAAGCTGATTGGAAATATCTTGAAGCACCGGATTGCTTCCTGCATCATAAAGAATGTTCCGCAGTGAAAAATCGATCATCGCCAGAGCTTTCTGGTTTCGCTGATCGATCAGCGCCTCACAATTCCTTTCGAGTTGCTCCAGTTTTTCCAGATGGCTCGGGGTCATCGTCTCGGCGGCAAGCCGGCCGGCCAGGGCCTCTATTTCCAGGCGCACCTGAAATACGTTCATCATTTTATGAAATTCGATTTCAGTGACCATGGTGCCCGAGCGCGGCAGAATCCGGACCAGTTGCTCCCACTCCAGGCGATACAGCACTTCACGCAGGGGGGTGCGGCTGACCCCGAACTCATCGGCCAGAACTTTTTCGTTCAGAATTTGACCGGACTGATATTCCAGAAACAGAATCCGGTCACGCAGTTGATTGTATATTTCCAAGTTCATTGATTTCTGTCCTGGGCTGATCGGGTGAACAAAACATCCGATAATGCATATCAGTGATATTTCTTTAATATCTCAATCTATATCAGTGCGGAATTATTTAATCAAGAACAAAGGCAGCAGGGAGGGAATAGGCCTTTTCGGCCATTCCCGACCGATAACCACCAGTTTATTGAATTTAATAACAGCTTCCGCCCATGTTATCGGGCCTGATGCGGCTAAACACAACATCAATTCGTCCGGAATCCAAACTCAAAATACATGCCAAATCTGCGATACCACGCCGTAAATGAATTACTTTTTGATATTACTGCATATGAATATCATTTGGATAAAATGATCGAAAGTGAATCCGTCTTAGCAAGTCTATCAAAATGAGAGACAGGAAATGATGACTGTCAGGCCTAAAAAGTCGGGTTCCTGCAATTTGCAAATATGTATCGTTTGCCATTGTTAAAAACCGTCTGGTATGATGATCATTGGTCATGAAAAGAAACATGATTGCGCATGTGATCTACTGTTTCGGAAATCTAGGGTACCGGGTGTTCGATGTGACGTGAAGGCTTCTTCCTTATTGCGGACTTTCATTTCAAGAATCTATCCGGTCTCGCGTATAATCAGTATTGATTTTGAATCAGGGAATGCGTATACGTTGAAAAATACCTATTGCTAACGACAAGGTGCAGATAATAATGAACTCCCAGATCAAGAATGCGGCACGCGATCTGGCCGCTGCCGACCGGGTGACAGCGTTGACCGGCGCCGGCATTTCAGTGGAAAGCGGGATTCCGCCTTTTCGGGGAAAAGGCGGTCTGTGGGAAAAAATCGATCCCATGGAATACGCCCATATCGATGCGTTCATGAAAGATCCGGCCAAGGTCTGGCAGGTACTCATCCGTGAGATGAAGGACGTCGTGGACCGAGCCAGGCCCAATGCAGCTCACCAGGGTCTGGCCCGTCTCGAGACGATGGGTATCCTGAAAACCATCATTACCCAGAATGTCGATGGACTTCACCAACTGGCCGGAAACACGGATGTAATCGAATTTCACGGCAGCTTTGCCTGGCAGCGGTGCATGAACTGTGATGGGCGGATTGAAACCCGCCGGGTTTCTCTGGTCGACATGCCGCCGAAATGCCTGTGCGGTGGTATCCTTCGGCCGGAATGCGTTTTTTTTGGCGAGATGATTTCTTTAGATCACATGAGCCGATCCCGGCTGGCGGCTTCGAGCTGTGATATCATGCTGGTGGTCGGCACCTCGGCCACGGTTCAGCCGGCTGCCTACATGCCCATTATCGCCAAACGGGCCGGGGCTCGGATCATCGAAATCAATTCGGAAAGAACACCCCTGACCCGGGACGTCAGCGATCTTTTCATAGAGGGAAAAGCTGGGAATATCTTCGACTGCCTGCTTATGGAAATCGAAAAGCTGCGATAAATATAGACTTTCAGAAAATTTATTTCGCAAGGCAGCAGGGAGGGAATCTGAAGCGTCAGCAATGCTGAAAACCGTTTCTTGATGAATTCACAAGCTGATAAATCACCACCACAGTGTTTCGAAAGCAAACCATGAAAAAGACACCCGGCCTCATTGCACAGGATTTTTCCCCGATTGCCCCCAAAGTGTATGAATACCCCTTGGACAACGGCTGGGTTGTCATGGCCGGAAAGACCGACGTGGACAATGATATCCTGAGCCTGAAAACCGCCCAACCCACCGACTGGTGGTTTCATGTCCGCGGGATGCCGGGAAGCCATGTGATTCTAACCGGGAACCGAGATGCAGAACCGGGCAATGACCTGCTTCGTCAAGCGGCCGCCATCGCCGCCTATCACAGCAAGGCCAGGGGAGGCGGAACGGTATTGGTTTCTGCAACCCGCGCCCGGTACGTGTCCAAGCCCCACGGTACCAAACCTGGAACGGTAACAATTCGAAAGGAAATCGTCCTGAAAGTCCGTCCGGTAATTCCAACGCTGGCATCATGACCGATGTCCTCATGATTCAGCCGCCAGTCCGGGATTTCTATTTTACAGCCAAACGCTCGATTCCCTATGGTCTGGCCTGTATCGCCGCTTCGCTGAACAGGCATGGATTTACCGTCAAGATTCTGGACGGCCTGGCCACATCCAAAATCCGAAATATCCCGCTGCCTGCGGAGATGAACTATCTTTCCGGCTTTTATGGAAAACCCGATATTTCCCCTTTTGCCCTGTTCCATCAGTATAAACATTTTGGTTACAGTTTCGAGCATATCGGAACACAGGCAAAAGCCTCGGGCGCGTTTTTAGTCGGCATTTCCTCACTGTTTTCCGCGTACAGTCCGGAAGCCATTGAAACCGCCGAAGTTGTCAAAACATGGTTGCCATCCTGCAAAATCGTTATCGGCGGACACCATCCCACGGCCTTGCCGGAAGCAGTGATGGCCTGTTCCGCCATTGATTATGCTCTGCGCGGTGAAGGCGAAGTATCCCTGCCCATCCTGACCGCCATCCTGAAAGCGGACAAATCTCCGTCCGATGCGCTGCTGACATCCGTTCCGGGACTGGTTTTCCGAAAAACAGACGGCTCCCTTCATGTCGCCAAACCTGCCTGGATCGCGGATTTGGACGATCAGCCGATGCCTGCCATGCAACTGTTACGTATGGATTATTACCGACGCGCAAACACCGGTGCGTCGGTAATTGTGGCCGGCAGAGGATGCCCTATGGTCTGCACATACTGCTCACTAAGTCAAAAATCCGGTACACCGTACCGCCGGAAAAGCCTGGAAAATGTGCTATCTGAAATTGAGCAGACCATCGAATCAACCGGCGCCGGATTCATCGATTTCGAAGATGAAAATCTGTCTTTCGACCGGAAATGGTTCATGGCCCTGCTGTCGGCAATTCTGGTCCGGTTTCCCGTACCCCGGCCTGAGTTGCGGGCCATGAACGGTTTGTTCCCGGCATCGCTCGACAAGGATATGATCTTTGCCATGAAATTGGCTGGTTTCAAAACCCTGAATCTGTCTCTGGGAACCACTTCTGCGGTCCAGCTCAGGCGATTCAACAGGCCGAACATGACAGGGGCATTCGAAAAGGCACTCGACCTGGCAGAACACTGCGGGCTGTCCACAGTTGGATATATCATCGTCGCGGCGCCGTACCAAAGTCCATTCGAATCTGTCGAAGATCTGCTTTATCTGGCATCCTTGAGAACACTGGCAGGGGTCTCGGTGTTTTATCCGTCTCCTGGCAGTGCGGATTACGATCTGTGCCGCCATCTCAAAATCCTGCCGGGCCGTTTGTCTCTGATGCGATCAAGCGCCCTTCCTTTGTCTCATACCACATCCCGGTTGGAATCCGTTACGTTGATGCGTCTTGGAAGAATTCTGAATTTCATGAAAGCACTGATCGATCTGAAAATCAATTTCGAGATGGAATCGACGGAGGAACCCGTCAGCGATTTATCATTGAATAGCCGCCAAAAAAGGGGAATTCGGCTGTTGCAAATGTTTCTGACGGATGGAAAAATCAGGGGAATTGGCCCGGACGGCAGTGTCTATGAACACGAAATTTCAACAGCTTTGACTCAGCGATTCAGAAAAGGGCTTTTTGCAAAAAAGATAAAAGGAGTTGTCGGGTCATGACCCATTTTATCTTTTGTAGGTATTTATGGGTTTTTCAACGTTATCGGTCGGGAATGTCCGAAAAATGGCTATTCCTCCGCTGCTGCCTATCGAAATGAATTTTCTGAAAGCCTATATTCATCCATTAGCAATGAAAGGAGAGTTCAAATTCTGCGGGTGGAGATTCACTTTTCTGAAAGTCTATAGCACCGTTTCTGTTATTTTAAATTTACCAGGATATTCTATAGAAGCAATCTCCTCATTTTTTCGATCAAGTAAAACCATTTTAACAGTCATCAATCCAGGGCTTTCAAAAACAAATTGATTGAATACAACAGCCACATTGATACCTGTGGCTTCCTTTTTTTCACTGAAATTCAATTCCCCTTCGGCTATCGTTTTATTGGTCTCATTAAGCATCACATCGAGCCTAAACTTCCCGACCTGTTTTTTTTCCTGATTGTTATCAAATCTCGCTTTGATGAAAATTCCCAATTTGATTATCTTGGGCCATTTCCCTTTTTCAGCAATTGAAACATTGAAAGTAATTGCATCATCATAAAGACCGATGATGGAATGCTTATTCCCAATTTCAGTTCTGATATCATCGCAAATCAAAAAATCGACAACTTTCATTTTGACTTTCCTTTAAGAGATTGTGACCATCGGTGTGATATTCCCATAACCCATCGCGTTGATATCTTCATTTTTATGCATGTGAATATATAAAAAAGTTGAATTTGCGGAAGTTATGACTCCTGCTTCCTTGAATTCCGATTCTATGAAAGTCATTTTGCTTATCATTTTTTGAAAAGCATTCCCCATAAAAATTTTTTGTGAAATCTCATAATCGAATTTATTCTCTGCGACTTCAAGTAACCAAGGAAATAATTTGATAAATTTTAGAAGCGCAATGCCTGCAGATGTCGGTGCAGATGCACCGTTTTTCCATTTAGTCAATGTTCGCTGAGGCAAATCCAACGCGCGTTCAATAGACGAAAGGCTCACCTTGTTCTCTGTGAACCCATCAAGTATTGAAACAACAAGTTTATTTTTCAAATCCGATAATGCTTTTTCTATCGCCAATTCATTTTCATTGAAGAAATCACCTTCCAATCCACAATCCGGACATTGATACAGAACTTTATCAATTAATACCTGCCCGCCTATATTTTCGGTGACATATTCATGGTAATTTGATTTAACCAAATTACTTGAACCACATGCCGGACAAATCAATTTTTCCAATTTAATTTTCCCCGATTAAACCAGCTTTAAATAAAGCCATTTCCACTGTTGTATTTCTGTTTTCCGATAAATGAAAAGATTTGATGATCCACTTCAACGTCTTTTCATTATATATGGATGCAATATAACCCAGTTGCACATGGATCGAAATTCGTATGCATCAACATAAATTTTGAATGTTTTGTCTGGATTATTTTCCCATTCTTTCGTGTTGACGAATTTAAGGTCTTCCATCCCGTTATTGCCTATAAAATCCAACAGATTCGATTTGGTTTTCAGTCCAAAGCACGAATTTGCATCATCCAGCGCACTTTTTAACGGAACGACATCATTTTTGTTTTCATCACAGCATCGGATAAATTCGAAAATATCATATTTCGGCATTCATGCTATTCTCAACAGTAGCCATACGGAACATATTTGTCAACATATTGATCTTTTTCGGATCACATATTAAAGCGGTGAAGTTTCGACAAAACCCTTTACCCAACCGCAACAGCCAGTTGCTCCGCAAGCTCTTGGCCTTAGGCGTTCCTTTTTTCGGCCATGAGAAACAGTCCCGTCCCCCCGCTTTTTTCCGCCCACAGCTCACCGGTGTTACGCTTTTCTTTGGCATCGTCGGTCGTTACGCGATCTCCGCCCTTATATTCCACAACCAGAATCCGCCCGTCTTCGAGAAGGGCGACAAAATCGGGGTAGAAACGGTCGTTTGAGGTCGGCAGCCAAAAGGATGTTTGGGGCCGGCCAGACAAGTTGCGAATCCAGTATTTTACTTGGGGAATGTTGTCTATCAACTGTGCGCAAACAAATTCCCTATGAACTTAATTTTCAGTTGGATCGTTGCCTGATAAGGAATTACAGAATCAGGCATGCCATACTTGACCACTATTTTGCCATTCTACTCTCGCGATAGATCATTGTCCATTGCAAGGCATTATATTGTAGCATATTGAATCTAATGATAAAATATAAATTATCAGTCAACATATCCCTCTTTAGCAATAGCATGACAATCCCTCCTTTATCTGATAAAGTATTGCATATATTGGTCAAATATTTGGTTCAATGCAATATTTTATCAGGAGGCTGCCATGTCCCCCAATCCAAAACCAACAGAGCGTCTCTCATTAGTTTTCCTCCATCAACCATGCTGGAAGATCGAAGCACTTGCTACCCAATTGAGTTACTCGATTCCATCTGTCCGACGGTTCCTTGCAGACGTTGGATACTACAGCAGTTTTACACACAATGGAACCTGGTACACGCTTGGCTCGATCCCGCGGTTCGGTATCGATGGGTTGTGGTTTCACAACCAGAGGGGATTATCGTCAAAGCTGCTCAGATCGAAAGGCTCTTCTACCGGCACGATCTAAAAAAAAAGATCCAAACTGCGCACCCAAAGCCTTAATGGTCTTGAAAGGCACTTTGGCTCGATTATCACAAGAGACCATGCCATCTGCCCTCTTTCCACAAGTCCCGGTTGTGAGATTCGCTCCGGAGATGAACTCCTGCCCCTGTGGTAACGGTCTTCTCGTGCAGAAGACACGGCGCAAGAAGGTGTTGAGCAATGATCGGCCCCTTCGTTGCCCGCGAAACGGTGGCTCAATGTAATCATTGTTCTCGAACATTTTTCTCCGACTCATTACTTCGCATTGTTGCCAGTCGCTGTAATGTCGCCTACGATATCCTGGTTTTTGTGGGGAAGGCGATGTTTCAACGTCATCGCAATTGGCAAGAAATCCGTACCGAATTGATTGCCCGCAATGTAAGACTTTCCACATCTGAAATCGAATACCTTGGCCGCAAGTTTGTAACATACCTGGCTTTGGGGCATCGACAAGCAACCCCACGGATTCGCCAGGCCATGGAAATATCCGGGGGCTATATCCTTCACCTCGATGCCATGCACGAAGGGGATGCGCCGGCACTCATGACGGGAATGGATAGTTTGAGCGACATCGTACTTGCCAACATCAAGCTGCCCAGCGAACACTCTGAGCACATTATTCCCTTCCTACGCAAGCTTCAGGGCGATTATGGAACCCCGCTCGCCTGTGTTCATAACATGGGAACCGGTATCCTGAAGGCCGTTGCGGAAGTCTTTCCAGGCATACGCGATTTCATCTGTCACTTCCATTTCCTGCGAGACATCGGAAAAGATTTCCTCGAACCGGCTTATGCACAGTTACGAAAGTGTCTGCGCTGCCATGCCACCAGCGCCCGGCTGCATACATTGCTGCGTGAGATAAGGCCCACCTTGGTGGAGCAAAGCACCAAATGTGCCATGTTGGCAAAGACCATCAAAAAGGCTGCTCCTTTGGAGGATTTTACACTCATGCCCGTGGCTACCGCCTATTGTCTCACCCTCTGGGCTTTGCAGGGAAAGCACTGCGGAGACGGTTATGGCTTCCCTTTCGACCGTCCGCTGCTTGATTTTGCACAACGACTGCTGGATATCCACTCCAGTTTACCGGAACTACTTGATCTTTTTCTCAACCGCAACGAAACATATGACAAAAAGGCCATCAGGAAACTGGCAGTGGAAGTATCGCGCATCGGCACCGATTCAGCTCTTTGCCTTGCAGTAGAAGAGCTGCGTTGGCGCTCGACGGTCTTTGACCGGTTGCGAGAAGCCATGCGCATTGCACCTGTCGATGGAAACAAGGGGCTCAACGATGATGGAACAGCCGGCAACCATGTCCACCATCCGCCAAGGTGTTCAGAAGTTTCGCTCCGATCTCAACATCAACCCCAAGTTGATAGACGACCCTCTATGCATCAAGATGGGCGAACAGATCGATAAATACGGCGACAAACTCTTCTCCGATCCCATCACAATGAATAGTTCCAATGGGCCGATCACAATCTACCCTCAACGCACAAACAACATCCTCGAGAGGTTTTTCAGAGAGGCAAGACATGCACACCGGCGGAAAACGGGCAACGATTCCATATCTTGCACTCTGCAGGCAATGCTCGCAAATACCCCTCTGGTCAAGAATCTGGACAACTCAGCCTACATGGAAATCCTCCTAGACGGAAAAGCCGATCTCGAACTCGACTTTGTACATTTTCATGGCATGGTGGCCCGCCTACCACTTAATTTGTTCCATGCTCTTTGATAAATTTTCCAATATTCATTTTCTGCAGGACAAATGCTGAGACTTCCGCTATAGGATAAAAAAAACTTTTATC
>CAJBLH010000168.1 GCA_903953895.1 uncultured Desulfobacteraceae bacterium
ACAAACAAGATGAGGGCATTAAGCATTCGGCAACCTTATGCTGAACAAATTCTTCGTGGTCAAAAGAAGATAGAATATCGAAGCAGACCGACAAATATCCGGGAAAGGGTCTATATTTATGCCAGCTTGACGCCTGGTGATACAGATGATTTCCGGAAAATGAATCTTCAACCGGGCGATCTGCCTACTGGACTGTTGGTTGGAACAGTTGAAATTGCTGACTGCACTGGAAGTCCGGGCGACTATAACTGGATACTAAAAAATCCGGAACGATTGCAACAAGAAACAAAACCAAAGAATCATCCACAGCCTGTCTGGTTTTATCCATTTTGATGACGCCTTTCTGGTTACTGTTGGCTTATTACAATGACAGGATAAAAAGGTGGCAATCAAACCGAAGAAGTTACCGTTTGGCAAGAATTGAAGGAGAGGCGAATATTTCAAAACAGATCAAATCAAAGGATGATCAGCGCCGGCTACCTACAGGCCATATTTTATCTGATTTCAATGAAATCTCAACCGGATTTTTACCTGAGTCATTGATTCGTATCATTGCATTATAATTCAAATAATCATCAGATTTTGGATGGTAAAATTTTACCGCTAAACTCCAATTATCTTCATATATTATGGTTGGTTGTTTCATCTATTTTAACTTATCATGTTGTAGCAAACTAATTCGTATCAAGAGAATCTAAGTTATTCACCCTTCATACCCAATTAAACTACCACGATACCCATTTTCTTTTTTCCAGCCAAGTGACTGCCGCTTCAATATCGTGACTCATATTGGGCTTGATCGTAAAAGCTTCCCATAAATCCTCAATTTTTGCGTACAGACAAGTTCCATGAAATTGTGATCCGGACATACTCATGGAAGAGAATGTAACGAGAATTCTCGATAAATCTTCGCTTACTTCGACAATTTCAGGTTTTCGATGGTACTGATACCAAAGGCTGGGTTTAGCAATTACGTCGATTGGAAGACCAAAAAAATGATAAAGCGATTCCTGGACAGAACACATTTCACCTGTATTTTTATAGATAAAATGCAAATTGTCATCCATTGTCACCTCAAGGCGGTCAATACCTTCCTCAAGGTCACATAAACTTTTATTCAGGACACCAAGCCCATGAAAAGTACCATCCATATCATTTGCAATTGCATTTATAAGTTTCTGGGCTCCACCTTGTGTAATTTTATACCAATTACCATGGCTCTTTTCTACTTCAAGAAGCAAATTATTTCGAGGACTGCTAAGCGGTGTTATCCTGCCGATCACCTCAATTTCAGATTGTTCATCTTCAGTAGGCCATAATCTTTCAATATAAAACCTGCCACGAAGTGCCCTAACCCTGATACTCAAAGCAGATAAAACGGGAGAAGTGGTGATTCCATTCTCCAGGGATTCTAAAATCTGTTCTTTACGTTCGCTGGAAAGACTCTTAACCTTTGGACGTGGCTTTTTCTCAGGCCATTTGTTTCTCCATACCATACAAAATTCTCCTGGTACAGGTCTCCCATGTTTTAATTAGATCATTAATTGGATTATTCCAAACCATCTTTCAAATCATCGATGAAGCCTTCAATTCTCCAGGGTTTCTGATCCTCATTTTCAAGTGTCAACTCTTCCTCCTGGCCAATTCCACTAAGCATATTAAAGCTATTCTGAAGCCATAAGCGATGATAAATGTTTTCCGGGACAACATCAACAGGGGTTTCAACGCCTTCAGGTAAAGGCAGATATCGGGTATCCAGCTCCAGCACTCACAGACTCCAACGCCAGCGCAAGAGATAAAATAATCATAATAGAAGTATAATATGATCTTCGCCGCTAAAAAATCATCTCACCATTTATGAGATCAAAATAAATATCGGTACACCGATACCATATATCTATCTAAAACTATTAACTATAATTTACACATCAGAAAAATTTTGTGACTGAATTCGAGGTGAAAATACCACGGCGAGATTCAAGAGAGGTCAACAATAGAAAAGAAATTAGAGGAAAATATCACTCAAAAATAAAGTAAAATATGATCATTGCAGCTAAAAATCAGCCACACCATCTATAACATTAGGGGGGGGGGTGTCGGCCGGATGACACCACTTATCCATCTAATATTATTATCTATATACTACCCCCATGAAAAGTTTTGCCTGTAGCTTTTAAAGTGAAAAATCTGGCGAGATTCAAGAGATGTCAACAATAGAAAGGAGAAGTCAGGAGACAGTCACTTCAGCAGCATGCATCTATCTCCTGGCTCTCAGTTGCATCATCAGGAATGTAGGAATTCACTCACCAGGCGATTCCAGCCCACTTCTGGAAGCTCGCTATATATATATCTGAAATTGCATCACCACCGGTTGCAGCCATTCGATATTTCATTTCTTCACCGTGTGCGTCTGCCACAAGATTTTGCAGGCGGAAGTATTCTTCATCAATCCAGCTTTTGCAATCTTGATGATGTCCATATTCATAATTTTTCCTCCTAATATATGGGTTATATAAGACTATGGTTTAGTTTTAATATCAATATATTATAGGGAAAAGTAAGATAAGGGAGGTTGCACTCGGTGCTGGTATGCGTTCTGAACCATCTGGATTTGTGTTGACACAGGGAGTGCAAATTAATAAAGGGTGTGATATCGGGTATGGTCTATAACTGCAACAAATTCATCTTGGAAAGGAGCTAATAATGCTGAAAAAAAATTCTATGTTTATTGTCTGTTTTATTCTGGCGCTTCCACTTCTGTCGTATGGTTTTGACTGCAATAAGCCAGACCTTGGCGCAAAACTGGAGGACATCAATAAAGATGGGTATTTTGTGAAGTATATGGAAAAAGCAGGGATTTCCTATTATAATTATACCGGCCCGTGTCGGATGGATATCCATAATATTCACAACCCGAGAATTTCGTATGCATTTATTGAGAATCAATTTTATGCCCGAATTATTACGTTGCCACCAAGAGATGATCTTGGGTCTTTAGAATCAAGAATAAAAAAAATGGAAGGAAGAGTGTCTGAGCAAATAGGATCAAAAGCTTATGAAACAAAACAGGAAGGCGATTGGACAATATTTCAATGGACCAGTGATAAAGAAAAGGGCATAAAGTTTAAATTGAAATTAAATAAAAAAACTTATGATCAAAAAAGTGCATTTTATTATGAATCTCTCAGGTCAAAGCTACCAAACTTAAAAGAGGCTGATGATCCGGCGTCGTTATCGGATTAAACTTCGGTTTGAAATGACAACTGAAAAAATGAAATAAGCAATAAACCCAAGGGATGAATATGAAATCCAATCGCGAGCACATTTGCTTGAAACAAACTTCCGATATGCTACCAAATGATATATAAATTTATTTAAGCCTGCAATCGGAGTATTCCATGGTAAACCGGATTATCCTTCATCTGGATATGAATGCATTTTTTGCCAGTGTCGAACAGCAGTCCAATCCGGCTTTACGTGGAAAACCGATTGCAGTTATCGGCTCAAACGGCAGAACGGTGATCACAACAGCATCTTATGAAGCCAGAAAGTTTGGTGTTAAAACCGGAATGGCAATCTGGGAGGCAAAGCGCCAGTGCCCACAACTCATTCTTATCGTTGGAGACAACCGGAAATACACATACACCTCAACCCGGATATTTAATATGATGCTGGATTATACACCCCTGGTGGAAGTATTCAGTATCGATGAAGCATTTCTTGATGTCACACATTCCCTTAAAATATTTGGCTCTCCAGAGCGCATTGTCTATTTATTAAAAGCCCGGATAAAGCATAGTTTTGGTTTAACCTGCTCTGTCGGTGTTGGTCCCAATAAGCTTCTCGCTAAACTTGCAAGTGATATGAAAAAACCAGATGGGCTGACAATCATTCGGCCCGAAGAAGTTTCTCAGGTACTGGAAACCATTCCTATCAAAGATCTCTGCGGTGTAGGCTCACAGACGGAGAAGAAATTAAACCTTCTGGGA
>CAJBLH010000169.1 GCA_903953895.1 uncultured Desulfobacteraceae bacterium
CCGTTAATCCGCTAATAACCTCCCCATCGAATTTTATTCTCCATGCCGCATGTTCGAAAACAAAGGCATAATCGCTTTTGTCGAATGCAACGGTTCCAACAATTTCATACAACTGTTTCAGATACTGGCATTTCAGATCCCACACCAATCCGTATGAAAAATCAGGTCGGCGGGCAAGAGAGATATATTCTTTGATAAAGCCCTGATGATTTTCCATAGCCCATTCCTGGACATTCGTTTGGGCGATATATTTCCGGATTTCATCTGTCATCTCCTTAACCGCTGCATCAGAAATGGTGACCTCGTATTCCCTGTTGTTAAAATCTTCCAGGTTATCTGGTACCGAAGCATCTTTGAACGGTGTTATCGCTTTCCAGATACCCTTGTAATAATCGCTCATAGCACAAGGGATATTCCAGAGAGCCGGATCGAAATTTACCAGCAGGTCAAGGAATTCAGAGGTTGCCTGAATATCGGTTGCTGCAATCTGTTGAGCGTGCTGTTCCATTTTTACAGCAGTTTTAATTCTGAGGATATCTGGATTATCGTCATACAGTTTTTTCAAGTTAATGTCCCCCTGATAGGCATATTCATCCAGAATATTATAAGTTTCTCTGGCTGAATCCTTCCGGCTTGCCGAATAATCTTTATACAATCGATACTGCCAGGCAAAATAATCATACCTTTCGTACCATGCCATTTTATGGACATATCTCGGAAAGACACGGACACGCTTTTCATTTTCAATCTGGAGCAGAGCATCAATGTCATCCGGTTTAAACCACCATACCGATGCGAATGAGCCAATGGGTGGTTCATCCCGATAGATGTATGAGCACAAATAATTTTCTTCAATATCAGGTTCTTCCTCCAAGTATAACGCTAACATGGAATGGAAATTTCCCCTGGTATTGTCATCTACCGGGCTTGTCCATGTGGGGATATTATAGGGTTTGAGCTGGTCTATCTGGACAGGGGAATAAATAACGGATGAATGGTACCTGATGAACGGATACTGATGGCTGCCGTTAGGTCCTCTGAAAAAAGTCATGATTTGCTGGAGCTCGGTCAGGTTATCGCTTTTCAGCATAATGGTGTTCAGGCATTTGGGGCAAGTAAACCCTGTATAGCAGAACTTGGGACCAACCAAGAAAGCAACGCCATAAAGCAGGATGGACAGATTGAAATTGTCATGATTAAAGGACTGGTCGCAGTACTCACAGTTGAATTTGAAAATGGTTTTTGTATTTCCTTTAATGCCGTTATTTTTCATCACCAAGAGAGAAGCTTCATCAGTGATTTCTAACATTTCGTATGCATCAGCAATGTTAATCATTTCTGCCTCACTAAGTTATAACAGAATAAAATTATGTATTTCATCGTCCCAATCGACCTCTTCGTCCATTATCACATATCGGGAAAAAGTCAAAAATTTTGTTTGCCGGGCGATAAGGGCGGTTTGGGCGATAAAATCCGTGATGCTTGTGAAGCCGAAAACCATCTTCGGCTTCTGTTTTTCCGATTGTTTATGCCATCGGTAAATTGGTGGTTTCGACGATACGAACTGTCAATCCAACATTTTCATAAGGCGCATATTCGTTGCGACAGACGAATTCTGCCGAAAAACTCGCACCACCATCCATCATTGGAGCCAGTTTTGCTGCGACAGATTTTTGAAGATAACCCAGTCGATCTCTGAGGAACCAAACTCCGACAGCGTTGTGATCATGGGGATTGTCGTGCTCCCGTTCAAGGTTGAAATAACCGACATCAGCACAGCCCCATTTCTTGATGTTCTCCTGACTGTTGCCAAAAGTGACGCCAGCCAATTTCGTGTAAAATGGTTGAAGCATATTTCTTGTCTCCTTTTTCATAAATATTGAAATAAAAAACCCCGAGTTTCCACGATGGGAAACCGGGGCAAACAATAAACCAACTCGAAAGGATGGAACCGAACAGTTCCGTCATGAAGAATCTAATTCATCAGTGCTTCCATGCTGATAATATCATTTTTCTTATCAGAGTAGAATTTAGCATCTGATTCAGTTTCTTCAATACGATGAAAACGATCATCCTTAATAAAATAGTGACATTTCTTACCGACTTTAATGTCATAAGTACCTAATCTATAAAAAGGTAGAGATGTAATTTCAACAGTTTCATCCGTTTCGCTAAAAACCGTTATTGCTTCCTTCCCCATAGATTCGACTTTAGAGCAAGGCAGGAATCTATCGTCAACAGGAGTAGTTCCGATAAAAAGAATCTGCTCTGCATTTAATGCCCGTCCGGCATCTCTTATTCTGTTCATCTCTTTCCTCAAATTGGACATATCAAGAGAAGCAGTTGCAAATTCCCCATGCTTTCCATAGATGATGGCTTTTACAGGAACATGCTCGTACTTGATAATATCATTCCCCACTGAACGCAAAGCACGATTAATTCTGTGATAATACATAAAGTCCTCCTTTTCTGATTTCAGAAAATTTTTAAATAATAAAGCCCCGGAATCCCAACATGGGAAGCAAGGGCAAACATAAATCCAACTCGAACTGAATCCGACTTTAAATCGGCAAAATCATTTCTGCATAAGCATCACCTCCTGATATAAAATTAAAGATAACAAGAATTACTGAACCGAGCGGAATCCAGAACCCTTCATTCCCTTCCTTTTTGACTTCGCAGAAGGAATATTTAACATCTACAACGCCCCAGCACCTTCATATCCATCATTTTTGAATTGGAACATGGGGCATTGGCTCTCCCATGGATTTAAGAGCACAGAACCTTTCACACTATTCATTTTTGAAATGTCTGGTGAAATTGTTCCAGATAAAATCATTTTGACTACAGTATCCAGAACCACCATCACAAAAATTCGATTTTGCATTCGCGAGGAACTGTAAAAATATCGAAATTGAGACCGACCGAACTCCACAATTTTCATTTTTACCTGGAACAAAGGGTAATATGCCCAAGCCGGAATTCCAGCGAAGCCGGGTAGCGACACCCCCGCCTTCATAACATTTGCAAAAGATGCTTTATCAAACTGGACTGCATCAAAGATATGTCGGGAGGGGACACTGACACTGGCTAGCGGGATTTCTGGATGCCGATTGAACAATCATCTTGTGAAAGCCGCTTTTTCAGGATGGACTGAATCAAAAAATTTATCCGGTCGGAGAACTGGCGTGGAAAAACAGAACGGAATCCTGAATGCCGATTTGCTAATCATTTGCAAAAGTTTCATTTACAAGATGGACGGTTTCAAACCTGAACTAAATGACCTGTCACAAGAATTTTGACAAAGCGGTGTACTGGACCGGAGTGTAGTCCGGAATACTGGAAACAGTTTTTTTAGGTTTCTTGAAACAGGAATCCGTTTTTCAGGATCTATTTTTATTTATTCAAAAACTATCTATTCTATGTATGAATTTTTCACCCACCCCCTGGTGAATTTTTCATACACCCCCGTATGAAATTTTCACCCACCCCTATATCAGCCGTCACTGGTCGCCAATTTCTGGATGAGGTAAGTTTCCGTCTTGCTGAAATCGTGGTGACCGAACACATAGACATTGTGAAGCTGGTTATCGTAGGCATCAGCAGCATGGATTTGCTCAATCTCAATCACCTTGTGCTCGGACATCTCCTGCAAATATGCAGACACGGTATTCTTGTCAATCTCAAAGTCTTGAGCCAGTTTGCGAGTTGAGACGCTGGCGGCAAGCTTGCCCTTTTTGAAATACCGCTCGTACAGGTCCAAAAGATCGCCAGGAAATTTTTCACGAACGATGTATATTCGGAGATGTAGATACAGCATCATGGATTTTTTCAGAACTTTTCTGACCTTCGGGGTTTTGATGATCGCATGGTCCAACATAAGGAATGGGGCTTTTGCTATCACAGGCTTTGACGCAGGCGCAGGTGCCACCTGCTTCTCCACGTGTTGATTATGGTTCATCAGCTTGGCGTAGTCCTCTTTGTCAATGCGCCCGTTATTTTCATTTTTGGCGCGAAGCATCTTGTCGGCGAGGTCCTGTCCGTATTTCTTTTTGCAATGGGCGTAAGTGCGATAATCTCTTTCGATGGGGTCGTACAGCATTGTGCTGTTTTGCTCTTCTTCGATTCTTTTCAGAGTGTTTTCGTGTAATTGTTTGACATCTTCGGGGGAAGGTTCCCACTCCAATTCTTCCATTAATTCTTCAATTTCATCAATTTCCTGTGTCTGCATAATGCCTCATCCATTATCCTCTCTCATTTTTGGATTCAGGTGTGGGTGGAGGTGGAGAGGCACCTTTTTCAAGCGGGTTTATAAGTCCCGGTCTAACCCACACCCATTACTGCTTTAACGAACAGGTCGAGGATAATTGCGACCGGTCGATGTTCCGGGATCGGTGGCCGGACTACTTGGTCCCACCCCCCTGACTTCGTTCAGCAAAGAACGGATATGCTGTTTGAGCTGAAACAGGTTGTAATTCATGATGGCGATTTCGCACCCGTCCAGCATCTGGTTGTAATGCGTACAGCCGGTCAGCATGCAGAGTTTATTTACCAGTGGGCATGTTTTTTCGCTTAAATTGTTCATGCTGTGATACCTCCTGTGATTTTATTTTTTCCGTCTGCCAATTGAGCAGCAGCGGATAAGGTGAAACCCTGATCCAGGTATGCTTTCACCTTTTGAATGATTTGGATCTGTTGTTCAGAAAAACGCCGAAAGGAGCGTTGCCCGCAAACGATACGTTCAGGTTCCTGAATAAACTTTCCACTCCAGGACCGGAGTTGTTTCTGGCTGACGCCGGTCATTTTTGCGGTATCGCCGATGGAATAAGAGATTTTTTCTGTCATAGAATGTCCTCCTAAATTGAGATTGAGGGAAATGGCATCCCTCTCACTTATTACGGAGGTCAGTTTATTCCTGGCATTGCTATTACCGATGGAGGATTAAAGCGACCAGCCAAAAAACTCTATTTTGAGATTACCAAAAGCGCATTCTCACCCCACAAACGATACAGCATGACCCAGAAGCCTTCACAACATTCTTTTTTGAAATCGCAGAAGAAGCATACACCCAGATTACAAAACCCCAGGAACCTTCATTTCCATCTATTTTGAATTTCCAAAGACCAAATGAAGACCCCCCCAGGCAGACCAGAACATTTTCATTTTCCAGTTTGAATTCTCGAACAAAATGAAACCCCAAGGGAATTGAAATCAAAATAGAATCAAGGCAAAAAGGATTTTTTTGAAAATGTGTGTGCAAGATTGTTTTTGCAGATGAAATGGACAAGATGTTCTATTGGATAATATTAAGGTAGGGTGTCCAAAATCCAGAATCCAGAATCACAACGATCTTCTTTACCTCATGACAAGGAATCAGAATCCATAGTTTCAGAAAACCAGCCAGACCTCACCATCATCATATTTACCGTGAAGAACGGCTTGAAGACCCTCGGGCTCTGCACACACTGCCAGAATCCAGAATCACAACGATCTTCTTTACCTCGGCAAAGGTAATCTTACCCCAGTGGCTCTGAAATACCGCCCAGACCGTCCAGACCGTCCAGAATAGACGATTGGACGATTTGGACGATAAAATTATCAATCGGCTTCAGGGTCAAAATCGAAATCCGTGTCGAAAGTTTCATCATCTGCGGCAGGGTCTTCAGGCTCTAAATAATCCTCCCCGAGGGTGTCTCTGCGTGCTTTCTCTATTTCCAGTTCTTCATTGGCGATATCTTCAGAAATGGTACCAATCATCACCCAGTCCTGCCAGTCGGTACAGTTATGGTTATCAAAGAAATCCTTGCTCATGTGAAGCCTCCTTGTGGTTGGATGGGTTAAGCCAACGCCTCCGAAAAGAACGTCATCCAGCCTGCTGAAAAGTCGTTTTCCGTATCGTGTAAAGGCAAGAATGGCTGAAAGTTCCGCTGAACTTTCTCGTTTTCCCAGTGAAGGAATAATTCCTTGTTCAGGCGCTTGGCGTAAAGAACCTCATATCGAGTGCCGCCGGTCAATCCTGCTTCTTGGCTGATAAATGCATGAACCACCTGGCAGGCAGATATCAACTGTCTGTTCCGATGGTAATAGCGTTCAACCATATCCCCGTGGTTTCTGATATTCGCCAAATCAGGGGAAAAGATGCGGACTTGAAGACCCTCTGAAATAGCCGCTTCATTAGCCCAGGTGCAAACCCCCTTGCATGAGCTAGTGACGATGATGGAATCCTTGGGAAGCGACTGTACCAGTTCTATGACCGATTGCCTATTCTTGTATTTCCGTGCTCCAATTATACCGATGGATTTCATAAATACCTCCTCCGAAAATAAAAAAAAGCCCCATCACCTTTCGATGACAGGGCTTTCAGATAGAATATTTTTAATTCAGCAGATGTGGGTTTCGTTTATGGAAATAGAATTGATTTGTGCTATTTCTCTTTCAAGACATTCAGAGCAAATGCTGTGTGAGATGGGCTTGTCCATTGGTTGTGCGTCGGAACATTCCTTCTCATCCATTATTTTC
>CAJBLH010000170.1 GCA_903953895.1 uncultured Desulfobacteraceae bacterium
CTTGATTATCACTTTGCTCAAATGTGCTACCGGTTACCCGTCAAGCGGTTACCGATAACCTTGAACAAAGATGTGACCAAGCCTTTGTTGCTTTTTGTTTGATGTTAGTGAAAAGAATGGGATGCTTATCCCATGATATTTGGTGACTGGCAATAAAAAAATATCCATAATTATGCATTGACTGGAGTGATCTCGACGAACCAATCCTCCAATCCTTCCAATCTTTTGATAACTTTCTCATAACCTGCCATGAGCTTCTTTGTTAACACCACTCCCGTATCATATATTTTAGTCACAAGGGTAACGACGGGATGTTTGCCTTTCCATCTCATGTTCTTGGCAATCCCGACTGCGGTTTCTTTGTCTGTCAGTAACATTCCGTTCCAGTATTGTTCGAGTGCGCCGTGAGTCCGTTCGACTGGGTTGTACTTGCTGTGGTAAGGAGGGAAATATGCGAGATTAACTTTGACTTGATGTTCGTTCGCAAAATCTACTGCTCTCTTGATAAACTGCGTGCGTCTGCTGCTATTTTCGGGACCATTATCTAGGTTGAGCATTAAAACCGATGGGTGGTATCTGGCCTCAAATTGTGGCCAGAGTTCTTCTACTCGATCCCACATATAATCACTTGTTACTTTTGACTCTGCAAAAGAAATAAAAAGTTCATCATGTTTTGGCAATAAGATATTGAAGGGCGTCATAGTTCCGTTGCACCCAAAATCATGATCAGAAGCTCCCACTTTGTTTCGATTGCGACCCCCTCTGGAAAATGGGCCTAGTTTTACTGTGGCTTTTGCATCCATCGAAAGGCGAAGAACGCCATCAGTTTCATCCGCTTCACGGTTGACTTTATGGATTTGATCAAAAATGGCATCAGTTTCAGGTATTTTCTTTAACGGTTGATTTTTCTGCACCTTTTTTAGATGAAGATCCATCCGGTTTAGAACTGAACTGATAGTTCGCCTTTTGGGAAGATCCTCGTCTTTATAGCCTTTCTGCTCAATCAATTGCTTTCGCACCTCTTCTGCTGTCATCTTTACATACATACGGGTCGTATGTAACGTCGCATCGACCTGAGCTTTTGGCTCAACAATGCTACAGATATCGTTTTCCAAATTCGGCAGACGCACCTCTGACTTCTTACGTCCTCTCATAGAGTATGCATCGGCACACATGATACCTGAATTCAGTTCATGCAACCCCTTGCGGATGGTAACCCGATTCCATCCAAGTTCCCGCTCCGCAACAGCTTGACCACCCAGGCCGAGTTCCTTCACCGTTTCAGCAATGAACAGACGGCGTGCGCTGCCTTTGAGTTTGGCTGCGGCACTTTTAAGAAGCGACTTGATACTTGCACCGAGCTCCGAACACAGGGTGCCTTGTAATTCAATTTTGTGTGAAATAATATTGTCGTTGTTTATCATGGGAATCTCCTTAGTGAAAAAGTTGTGATTCACATCATAAACTATTTGTGTTCATTTGTCCTGAACTTTGTTGCATCACCATTCCCTGGTTAGACTATCGGATATTTTTTTATTGCTTGTCGCCTTTAACAACGATACGATAACACCTTATTCGGTGGCTGCTTCCGCTGGTGGTTGCTGCACCGACTCTTCGAAGCGGCATTCAAGTTTGAGCCCCTCGGAAACATATTGGCTCTTCACCGGATAAGGAAGCGATTTAAACAGATTGATCATTTTTTTATTATGAAGCTCTGTGTAGGCAACCAGTCCTGCGATGCCGTTTTCCTTGGCGGCCGTGGCCAGTTTCGCCATAATCCGCCGGGCGATTCCTTTGCCCTGATACTTTCTGTTGACTGAAAACGCCACCTCCGACATATTCAACTCGGACAAGTATCTGCTTTCCCCAACGGCAACTACCCGCCCGAAACCAAACTCCCCTACCAATGCAAGAATTGTCAAATCCTTGATATAGTCGGTCTTGCTTCGCTCTTCGGTCACGGATCGACCAAAAATGGTTTTTTCATGAAAAAAACGGGAAAGGACATCCTCTTTTTCCAGCCCGTAGTAATGCTCCTGAATACGCCGGTCATCGACGGGTTTGGAAGGCCGAATGGTAACCGATATGCCACCTGTCTCCATCACCTCTTCCATCCAAACCGGGTAGACCGCTCGGACCGCCTCCCCAAGGGAGCGGTCGGTTCCGATCAGACCTTTCTCTTTGGCAGCATCAAAAAGCTGTTGCCGGAAATCCGGATGGGCGATTTCAATCATGGCCATTGCCCGCTCCTGAAGACTTTTTCCAAAAAGATTGACCACCCCGTATTCGCTGACTATGTACTGGACATCCCCCCGGGACACCACGCTGGCCGCATCATCAAGGTTGGGAACAATTCGGCTCTGGCTGCCGTCCTCGGAAGTACTCATGAGTATCAAGATCGATTTTCCCTCAACTGCACGCCGGGAGCCTCGGACAAAATCGGGAATCCCCGAAATTCCGGTAAAATAGGTGCGTGCCGAAGTCTCGGCTGTTACCTGACCGGTGAGATCGATGGCCCGAGCGGTATTCATCGATACCATCCGATGATGCTGGCTGATGATGTAAGGGTCGTTCACGTAATTGGAAGGGTAAAAATCCACAGCCGGATTGTCATTGATGAATTCGTAAAGGTTCGCCGATCCGATAGCGGCGGATGCAACGATTTTCCCCTCATTTAAACCTTTTTTCCGGTTGGTGATGATACCCATGGAGTAAAGATGCATGATGTCATCGGTGATGTACTGAGAGTGAATTCCAAGATCATTTTTGTCGGCCAGGGCACGTAGAACCGCCTGCGAAGCGGCGTCAAGTCCGATCTGAAGTGTTGCGCCATCCTCGATCAGGCGGGCGATGTGCTCACCGATAAGCAATGCAGCATCCGAAAGGGGTTGGGGGGGAACCGTTACGAGTTCTTCCTCGTGTTCCACGACGGCATCCACGTCGTTCATATGGATGAAGCTGTGTCCCAAAACGCGTGGCATCCGGGGGTTCACCTGGGCGATAACCCGATCGGCAGAGCTGGCTGCTGCCAGCGTTACATCCACGGATACACCTAAGCTCATCCATCCAAAATCATCCGGAAGACTTGTCTGGATGAGTGCAACATCGATCGGAAGCTTCCGGGATAAAAACAGATCCGGCACTTCGGACATGTTGAGTGGGGTAACAAACCGGCGGTTTGGAATCATGGATCCTGCCTTGGCCGCCCCGAGATAAATATTTCGGATATTCCGGCTGAACATTTCCGCTTTTCCGGAGAGGGCCGCCATGGCCGGGGTCTCAAAACTCATCAAACGGACGATCTCCACCCCTGTCAATTGCCCCCCCACGTCGTTCAGCGCCCGGACGAGCGCTTGGGGTTCCCCGCAAGCAGATCCGATGAATATCCGCTGTCCCGACCGGATCATTTGGATGGCCGCCTCGGCCGTCCGGCGTTTGGTCAAATAACCGTCTGCCCAATATAACGAAGTGTTCACACATTTCTCCTTTTGAAAAATTGACGCATCCTTGCGGCTTCGTATGCAAAATAATTTTCATTCACCGAAGCAACATCGCTATGCTATGAATGCTTACTGGCATAACCGTCGATCAATCCCCGGCCAATGCTTTTCTGGCTTCTTCTCTGCTTTCATATATGTGCGGCGCGACCCCCCGCTTCTGGAGTTCATCACCCAACTTCATCCTCAAGAACGTACTGGTCGTATACCGGGTGACGCTCTCATAGTAGGTTGCTGCATTCCGCACCATTTCCGTATATTCATCCACCAGGTGCGGAGACACATTGAAGTTATCATAGTTGGCGATGGTGCGAACTTTTTTCCCGATGGGATTAAGAATCCCCATCACCACTTC
>CAJBLH010000171.1 GCA_903953895.1 uncultured Desulfobacteraceae bacterium
AGCGACAATAAATGGTAGGCGCTCGGCACACGGAATTTTCACAGGTTCCTCCCAATGTTTCAGGAAAAAGACGGTGTACCAAACTATTATTTCACAAATTTCCTAAAATGTCCTGAACTATTTTTCGAAAACTCAAGCAATTACCATGAAGATGGGATTGACCCACTGAAATTTGCATTGGCACAACGTCAAAAGACTGCTATCGAGCATTGGAAGGGAAATACGAAATACACAGCGATGGATGCCATCATGGATATGCTTAATACTGCCAGACCCATTGAGTGAAACGCATCCAAGCTCACAATCAACATCAGATTCAGCGACCTGGACGGTATGGGGCATGTAAATATTGCCACATTCTTCACTCTGGCACGTCTGCTTTATCATAGTGTATTTTTGGATGAATGGGTCAGAAAAACAAGGAAACCTTTAGTATTGTTAAGAACGGCTGAACTCAAGGATAATGCAAGTCAAGATAATATCTGTGTTCGACTTGACGAGTCGAAACTTGCATAATTCTCCAGTTCGTCATAAAGAATTCGACCCAAAAAGGAGAAAAATTTGTGACCAACGGCGATACCCACAGCAAAACCATCGGCTACATCCTGTGGATCTTCGGTTTCACCGGAAGCCATCGTTTCTACTATGGAAAACCGGTAACCGGCACTATCTGGTTCTTCACACTCGGTCTGCTGGGCATCGGCTGGCTTATCGACATATTTTTGATCCCGAGCATGGATCGCCAGGCAGACCTTCGATTTGCTGCCGGCCCCAAGGACTACACTATTGCCTGGATTCTGCTCACATTTCTTGGATTGCTTGGAGCCCATCGTTTTTACATGGAAAAGTGGTTCAGTGCGGTTATCTACCTGCTGACCGGAGGGCTGTTGGGACTGGGGCTTCTTTTTGATCTGTGGACCTTAAACGACCAGATCGCTCAGGTGAATCAGCTATAGTGTTTGACCTGCTTCAGGATTTCAATCCGCAAATCCGATCTGCAATAATGAGAAACGAACCCAGGCTGGAAAGGCGGATGCTGTCGCTAAGATGAGACCCGGCCGGCAAGGAAGACCTTCTTCTCCCTCAGGATGAAGGCATGGGCTATAAGATATGAGGAGCGGGATATCCTTTAGCCACAAAATGGGGTAGATCCTGAATCGATGATAATGGTAAAGAAATCCTGAACAACATGCTCATATCACAAATTTAATGTAATGTTTTTTATTGGTTAGGCTGATGGAGCAACACCTCGCTCATTGAATACTTCACGGGCTATATTCAGTGCGTTGATGGCCGAAGGGAAGCCGGAATATACAGCCATCTGGAGGATTACTTCAACAAGCTCTGAAGGTTTGCAGCCTACATTGAGTGCTCCATGCAGATGAACTCGAAGTTGCGGCATTGCTGTGCCCATTGCTGTAAGGGCTGCGACTGTAGCGAACTGTCGAGAACGCAGATCAAGGCCAGGTCTCGACATGACATCTCCGTATGCGAAAGAAATGATCCATTCGGATAGATCGGGTGCTATGTCTTTAAGGCTTTCAATGACGGCACCACCAGCGTCTCTGGTGATGGCAGCAAACGTTGCAGTACCCAGATCATGCCTATTTCTTTCATTGCTCATATTCTTCCTCCTGTGTTTACGGCCTAACGTTCAGCATATAGATTGATCCGCAGAACATCCAATTTTCTTGTTTCCTGACAGATTAAAAACCGGCTCATCACTTTTTTTATATGGGTGATATTCCCATGAAACATGCCAGTTCTCTCCTTATCAGATTTCAAGCATTCTGAAAATTAAATTCTTGCGGCAGAAACATGGAATAATTTGATCTATGTTTTTATCGCCCAGCTCGTCCGGTCGCCCATTTTTTCTGGTTTTGTACGGCTGGACGGTCAGGACGATTGGAATGGAGAGGCTATAAAATATGAGAAGGGAGTTGCTCCAGGCTTATTGTGCTGGTAACTGAAACACAATATGGGTTGAATTTGGCTTTCTCGACCATGATGAAGAGGATTTACGAGCTTCATAGCCTTATTTTTCGGCGTTTACTGCTTGAACTCGGTTTCTTTTTTTTCTTAGATTCAAGCTTTTCTCCCAAAATTAAAATATTGGAGATGTTGGAGACATTGGAAAAACAACGTCTCCAACGTTTAAGCGTTGATACCATTGCATTTTGAGACATGGAGACGTTGGAGACTTTATTTTCAGCGTAAGGAAATATTTATGCAGCTCAAAAATGAAAAACCGAAAATGAAAATACAAATAACCAGTTCCACCATCATCACAGATTGTAATCCGGGAACTCTTGCTGAAATCCGGAATCGGTTGAGCTTCAAAAATCCGGCGTGGCTGGAAAATGAGAGACGCGGGTTGTCTTTCCCTCGGGGATTTGCCGGAAACGCTATCCGGATTGCCAAACGCCATGGCGAACAGATCACAGTGGTTGATAATCGGAGCGAGCTACCGGAAGTGGACTTCACATTCACCGGGATATTAAAACCATTTCAAAAGGATGCCGTAGAAGATATCACGGCCAAACCATTTGGCGTACTGCAAGCAACTACAGGTTCCGGGAAAACAGTTATGGCGCTATCCGTCATTGCAGCAAGGAAACAACCGGCGCTGATTGTTGTCCATACGAAAGAGTTGCTCCACCAGTGGAGCAAACAAATTGAAACTTTTCTGGGAATCCCTGCCGAAGAAATCGGGGTTATCGGCGGGGGGTAAGATGCGGATCTGCGCTAAGATCACCGTGGCGCTGGTGCAATCGCTGGTTAAATACGCTGATGATGTATATATGAACAAGTTGGCTTTCTGGTGGTGGACGAATGCCACCGGGCAGCGAGCCGGACCTTTACCGATGTTGTTACCCAGTTTGATTGCCGGTATCAATTGGGACTATCGGCCACCCCATACAGGCGCGACCAGTTAACCCGGTTGTGATGTCCGGATTCTCATTGCCACCGGTCAATTGGTTGGTGAAGGGTTTGACCTGCCTGAAATCTCTTCAGTGATCCTGGCGACACCGCTGAAATTCTCCTGGCGATTGATTCAGTACATTGCCCGAGCGCTGCGACCATCACCCGGTAAAGACTGCGCGCGGATCATCGACTTTTGTGATGCACGGGTTTCTGTTCTGGCTGCCGGCGCAAGGTACAGACTAAGAACATTCATGGGAATGCCGGGTGTTACGATTGCCGCAGAGCTTATGCGTGAATGGGCTTGACCAGTTATTACATATGCATCCGGTAATTAAAGCACGAGCTCATAACAGCTCGTTAAACGTGGCACCAAGAATTAAGCCAAATTGTGCATCAAAAAAGGGAGAGAACAAAAATGATCCAATTGAAAAAACAGATGGGTCATTGCTCCCGTTGCCACCGCCACAGCCGTTGCCACCGTTTCCAGGATTATTGGGCCCATTTCCCCCGTTACGGTTTCCCCTGGCGGGAAGATTGTCATTTTGATGCTGCCGAGATTGATGACCATTTCCACCATTCCCATTGACGTTTTCTGTGAGGGGCATTTTTTCAGTCGAACAATATTCAACGCCATATCCAGCAAACCGCAAGGAACGGGCTATGGCTATTGTCTCTGCACTTAGTTCTGGCGTAGATGCCATTGGTTGCTCACCTCCCTTCAAAACACAAAAAACCATCTGCCGGGAGGCAAATGGTCCCTCATTGTTGAAAATGGTATTGATGAATTCAGAGTATCCTCTTTTCCCGGAAAATTGTAACTATGTAGTGGTTTAACAGAAATAATTAACATATTGTATTTAAATGATATAATATTCAGTTAATAAAACGATGGCTTTTACTCATTGCTTACTATTTCGTCTAAACTATTAATTTAGAATACGTAAAAACAAAAAATAACCAATAAGCATTCTTTACTTATTAAAAAATATCCACACCATTTGTATCCAATTTGATGTTTAATAATAGGTGCTTATATACTTTCTCTCATACACTATGTAACGTACATTTTTTTATCATGATGGGGTGTAATTTTGTCATGGCTGGAGCCCCTTTCATAGTTATAAATGGCATTTTATAACTATGTTTTTTACCAAAATAGAAGCTCTTTTTAAGAAAAACGCTTTTATTACAATTTGTTACGTTATGCATAGTTACAAATATCCGGGAAAAGAGGGAGTATATCGTCGTAAATCTTCTGAATAATCCCTTCATCGGCAAAACTGAAAAACCGTTCGTTCTCTATGTCGATAATCAGGTAATTATGTACCTGGATTCCGATAAAGTCAGCCGCCTTGATGATTTTTCGCGTAACCACCAAATCATCGGTGGAAGAAGAAATGTCATTTGAAGTATGGTTATGACAAAGGATCATTGCAGAGGAATTAACCAGCATGGCAGGTTTGAGTACCTTTCGTGGATGGACTGGCGCGGATAAGAGTACACCCACAGAAACAATGTTCAGTCCAATTATGTTATTCTTAGCATTGAGCAGAGCAACGACGAACTGTTCTCTGTCCGGCTGCCCTCGGGTCAGCATTAGGTTCTGAATTACGGCCGTGTGCCTGATGGGAATTGCTGATGCAGGATTGACCGAAGGGTACGGTTGCATCCTTGACCAGGCATAAACAGAGATAGATTTGCTGAAGGTGGACATTTTCGATGATCCGCCAACGATCACCGTCACGGATATGGGGGATGTTCCATGTGGTGGGGTATCCTCTATCCACAGTTTGACGCAACTCAATTATCTTGATCATGGTATATCCAGAACGCAAAAGGGCGACCTGCCAAAATGACAGACCGCCCTCTGTTGACGAAATGGATACTTCATCCCTATGACGGAACGGTACCTTTATATGTCAATTCGTTTGACTGAAATGACAAATGTGTCTTAGGGTAATATTGGATAAATATTGTAATTGCTGCTTATGGAAGCAGCGGAAGCAAAAAGATGTGCAGAGGTGTATTTACATGATAAACCTCTTCGGATTACAGATTGCAAAACGTTACGGCTGATGAGGCATCCATGAAAGAACATAAATTCACTATCGGCAGATCCCGCAAGTGCGACATTGTGTTGGCAGATGATACGGTCAGCCGTCATCATGCAGAACTCATTTTTTTGCATAATGGCCACCTGCTCTTAATTGATTGTCACAGCCAGAATAAAACATCAATCGTGGAAAATGGACAAGCCCGCCGCATCTCCCAGGAATTTCTGTCACCCACCGATATTGTTCAGTTCGGCAGTATCCGCATTCTGGTCAAGGAACTGCTGGAGGCCATCCGGCTGAAACATCCGACCTGGGCACACCGTGAAATCCATCCTCCTGTGCCAGAACCTCCACCCCTTAAACCCTGGCCGCCTGATGCACAACTGGTGCGGTGCGATTGCGGTGGGATCAAGCAAAAAGGTCATCCATGCCGGGAGTGTGGCCAATGAGCAATCCCGATATGGCGATTCGACCCCCTGTGAAACGATGGTTGATCCTTTTGCTGTCGGCTATTGCAGGCTGTCTGTTTATCCTGCTTATGACACTTTTATTGGGTAAAAGCCGGGCCGGCTCCATTTTGATGGATACCCGCACGACGATTTTTATCTATCCGTTCACCATCCAGAACTTCGAACATCTATTATTTTTCCTGGGTGTTGGGGAGATTTTTATCCGCTGGCGGACGGCCACCCGGGAACTGGCGTTTCTTACCCGCCGCTATCTGCCGGAAGAGGACGATGTGGTGCTGTTGCCCCGTGATCTGGGACCCATCCGCCGCAGGGTCCGGTCGGATTACGACCCTGATAACGGATTTCTGCCCTATTTGATCGATTTCTGCATCCTGCAGTTTCAGGCCAGCCGATCCGTGGATCAGACCGTCAGTGTTCTGAATTCCAGCCTGGAGCTGATTTCCCACCGGGTGGATTTACGCTATTCCTTGTTGCGCTATCTCGCATGGGCCATCCCCACGACAGGGTTTATCGGTACAGTGGTCGGAATTTCGGATGCCATCTACCGGGTTGATCCGGATAAGCCGGATTTGAAAGCCATCACCGCCTCCCTTGGCGTGGCCTTCGACACCACCCTGGTGGCGCTGTGTCTTAGTGGCATTCTGGTTTTTCTGCTGCATCTGGTTCAAAAACAGGAGGAAACCAGCGTCAATCAGGCCGGCCAGTACACCCTGAAACATCTCATCAACCGTCTGTACAGCGAAAAAACCTCATGAAACCCCGCAACCGGGAAATCAACATCTTCAATCTCTCCATGCTGGATGTCATCTGCGGCTCCCTGGGTACGTTCATCCTGTTGATGATCATTCTGCTGCCTTATTACAAGAAAGACAATATCGACTATCAGCAGGAAATTCAGCAGATTCAGCAGCAATTAGACGCATCCCGACAGCAGTCTCAGGAGGCATTGTCCCGGGCCAGCGCAGCCGAAAATCAAGCTCAGTCTGCGTTGGAACGTGCGCAGTCTGCCGAGCAGCGGGCGGCGCGGGCGGAACAAATGTTGACCAAAACCTTTCTGGTGATCTATATCCGATGGAACACGCCGAACCAGGATGTGGACCTGCATGTTGTCGATCCCTACGGGGCCGAATTTTTTTATCAAAAGAAGACGTTCCCCGGCCGGGCAGGCGAATTGAGCGAAGATAGTCAGGTTGGGCCTGGCAACGAAGTCTGGGAAATCAAGGATGCCCCTTCAGGGCGGTATCAGATTTATGCCAACCTGTTTGCCCGTCGTGGAAATACCGCCAACCCGACAGTCAAGGGTCGTATATTTTTTCGCGATGGCAGCAAACCTTTGCCTGAAATCGTATTGACCGAGGAAAAAACCAAAAAGCCGATTGGTGTGGTTACGGTCAAGGATGACGGTACCGTGCAGTTCAGTTGGTAGTAGGTTGGGTTGGACAAGTGCTAAACCCGATAATGTGCTTAATATAAACAGGATACAGAAGGAATATGCTGATGGGAACCTGGGATAGTTATTGCCCGAACTGCTTTTCGGAAAAAACCGATGGAAAGCTGCAGTGCCAATCTTGCGGCTACAATGAAGGAGAATCCCGCAGCCCTGCAGCGTTGCCGGTGCGGACGATTTTAAACAACCAGTATGTGGTGGGTCGGGTTTTGGGGAACCCCGGCGGATTTGGAATCACGTATCTATGCTGGGATACCATGCTTAGGACCCGGGTGGCGATCAAGGAATTCATGCCCCGTGACAATGCGGTGCGGGATAGGGACCAGTGCAGCGTAGTAGCGCACAGTGGCAAAGACCTGGAATTTTTTGAATATGGGTTAAAAGCATTTCTGGCTGAGGCGCGGACTGTGGCCGGTTTTGATCATCCCAATATTGTGCGGGTACGAACCTATTTTGAGCAGAACCACACAGCGTACCTGGTGATGGACTATTACGAAGGGGTATCTCTGGCGGAGTATGTGAGACAGAAAGGTGGCCGGTTGCCGGAGAAGGCTGCACTCGGAATAATGGGGTTTATTCTGGACGGCCTGCAGCATGTGCATAACAACGGGTATCTGCATCGGGATGTGAAGCCTGCGAACATCTATCTGACAGATAAGGGTTCAGTTGATATTGCTGGATTTTGGAGCCGCACGGTATGCGATGGGAGAACACAGCCGAAGTTTATCTGTGGTGGTAACCCCGGGTTTTTCGCCGTTTGAACAGTACAGCACAAAGGGTAAACAGGGTCCGTGGACAGATATATATGCCAGCGGTGCGACACTGTATTATATGCTCACTGGAAATCCGCCGGAATCAGCGCCGGATCGGATATTGTCCGATACGCTGGCGGACCCGGTGCAACTGCTGCCGGATCTGCCTCCTGGCGTTAACAGGGGAATCATGCGGGCATTGCGGGTTAAGGCATCCGATCGTCCACAGAGCATCGAAGAACTGAAAAAGATTCTCAGCGAATCACCGCAACCTGATCCTGTGGTTAATATCAAAAATACGGAGGAAAAATCAGACAGAAGAGAGAATCTGGTGGAGAAAAATAACCCGGCTATTCCCTTATGGCGAAGAGAAGAACGTATCTATACAGCAGTCGCCAAGGAGTTGGAAACAGGTCGCGTGGACAAAGGGTTGTGGACACGCTTGTTCGCTGAGTGCAGCGGCGATGAACGACAAATTAAGGTGTTCTACATCAAGCAGCGTGCTGAACGACTTATCACCGCTGAACTCAACTCTGCTGAAAATGCCGAGGCCGAGCGCATTGCTTCTTACAAGGCCGCATCTGAAAAAGTCAAGGCCGAACGTATCTCTGCTGAAAAAGCCAAGGCTACCGATCCTGCATACTGTCCAAGCTGCCAAAAACATGATGCATATCGTGATGTCAATAACGGGATTTTCTGTCCTAATTGTAAACAATGGCAACTAACATATTTTATCACCGCTGAACTCAACGCTGCTGAAAAGGCCGAGGCCGAACACATTGCTGCTGACAAGGCCGCATCTGAAAAAACCAAGGCAGCCGATCTTGCGTACTGTCCAAGCTGCCAAAAACATGATGCATATCGTGATGCCAATAACGGGATTTTCTGTCCTAATTGTAAACAATGGCAACTAACATATTAAAAGGGACCTTATGGTGATAATAATTTTGACAACGTATCCCTTTAAAATGTTTGATAACACTGCTGCCCTGCTAACTTTTATAGAATTGATATAACTACTTATATTGACACATATTAATTGGCAGAAATAATTATGTAGTGTCTGAACGAAAACCCCATATTTGCGAGCTAGTCTATCTCGCTACCCAGGGTATGACCGTTTATTTTTGCTAAA
>CAJBLH010000172.1 GCA_903953895.1 uncultured Desulfobacteraceae bacterium
AATTGCGTTTTTTTGTGATTAAATTCTGAATATTGTTTTTTTAATATAATTCGACTCTCTTTTAGCAAAATAAACGGTCATACCCTGGGTAGCGAGATAGAGTAGCTCACAAATATGGGGTTTTCGTTCAGACACTATATATGCTGGAATGTCCTGCAAATGAGTCATGTCCAAGATATGCATAAAGTCGAATGTTTTTGTTAAATCTTTTTTCGCGGGACTTGAAAGTATTTCTGCAATCGGCCAGTCAAGATTTAATTCTTTTATAAAATCAATATGAAGCCTCTCTTGCCAGCAAAACCTATCTATGTCCGAATAAAGACTGTCATAAAGCCTGTATCTTGGAAAAGCTCTCAGGCCGCTTTCTGATTCATGGGATACCAATTTTTCAATATCTTCATCACTGTACAACCAAATTGCGATAGCTGGGCCAAACGCTTTATTCCCAAATAAATAAGAAGTATAAATATTTCTGGGACAATTTATATCCCCATATGGATCAAATGGGCTAAAGCTCTCTTCCTCTAACTTATCAATAGGTAATTCAAATTGTTGCATAAATCGACCCACGAAATCCCGTCCGGCTACCAGATGATGCATACTGAACGGAAAGGAGTGGTAAACAAGAGTTCCGGAGTCGTACGCAATTCTCTTTCCCATTTCAAGACCGAACGGACGAATCTCTTCATGCTTGAATTTCTTGTTGATAGTCCATGGTTTTTCGCATAGTGGGCAGTTGAATCCAACCCAGGTGTTTTCATCGTTGGTAAGCCATATCAGCCCATAAGTTTCTATGGATTGAACGATTTGGTCCATGCTGGGATCGCCTTTGCACTTTTCACAAACAAAAGATGCAGGGGTTGCTGATTTATTGGCTTCCTCCATATTCATTCTCCTGGGTGTAAATCAAATTACAGTTGAAATCATGAATATTATGATTTAGTTATTATCATCAATGGTAAAAAATAAACAACTGTGAATCGATTGGCATATTTTTTTTACCACAATCGACTGGCACAACTTTTATATCACAATCGATTGTTATATTTTTTATACCACAATCGACTGGCACAACTTTTATATCACAATCGATTGTGGTACTTTTTCTGCTCGCTTCTGTTTTTCCGCAATTACAAATCAACCGTTATGATGAAAACCGGCCAGACTCATCAAAAAAGAAATCCGGTAGGAGAACTGGCATGGAAAACAGATCGGAATCCTGAATGCCGATTCACTGGATTTCTTGGTCAAGTATTCCGGCATAATATTGCCGCTATTTTCTGGTTTAAATTTATTTTCAACTTTTTTCACTTTTTTTTATAAAAAATGTCCACAACCACGATAGTATTAACGATATATACTTATAGAGACTGTATGATTCCGGTATACAGAAAAACTTGTTCTTTGAGTGACTGATTAAACGTTCTGTAAGATCGGCTTGAATACGGTCCACTGGAAGCCAGTGTATTTGAATTCCGTTTGTGAAGTTCATGCTTTTTCCATCCGCCACAGCATCTTTACCGCTGTGGCAGGGCGAAAGCCCTAACAAAGCCGGTTTGCCCTTCGTCAGGGGCCATATATTCTTGAAAAAGATTCACTTTTGCAAATGATTACTTGCACTTCTCCTGGTATCCGTCAGACTTGAGGTCAACTTTAACAGGATCATAGACTGGAATTTCTATATGACCGAAATGTCAGGAGAACTTTAACAGGATTATTGATACAGCCTTGATTACAGTTTTGCTAAAGGGACCTTTAACTAAACTATGAGGATTCCCGGCCCGACTGAAGCCCTCCGATTACTGCAACTGTCACATGATAATGTAGGAGGGCTTCGACGGTAAGGTAAGGATAGCCGATAAAGCTATACCTTTTCAGTTAATCGGTGTATCCGATGTTTTTCAGATGGGATCTGAACTGTAGAATATTTCTGTTTAAGCGTTTGCAATAGGTATAATAATCGATTCCCAGCCTGTCCGCCTCGTCATGACGGTCTGTTGCCCCCAGAAGCACAGATAGATCATTGTATCCGAAAAACTCCTGTGCTTCCCGCAACAATTCCATACCGATGATTTCATCC
>CAJBLH010000173.1 GCA_903953895.1 uncultured Desulfobacteraceae bacterium
GCATGCTTCGAAAACGCCTCCAGGTGATCAGAAAAACAGTATTCGCCTTCTTCCTGGGTCATCACCAGCAGCGCACAATTGCGATTGTCGAGAGTGATATCCTTCAAGTGATTCAACCCGGAAAAGACCCCTACCTTGCTGAATTTGCTGACGCCGGTTAAAAATACAAACCGCAGGTACTCATCCAGACCTTTCAACACTTCGTAAAAGCCCTTCAGGATATCTCGAATCCGCCGGGCTTTTTCCACATCATCGATGTTATCGATGATGGGTTTATCATATTCATCGATCAGAACAACAACCTTTCCCTTATCCGACAATTGCCGGATCAAATCCCGAAACTGCTTCTGGTAGTCTCCAACATCACAGGATACCCCATAACCGACAGCCACTTCCTGAATCCGCTCCTCCAGCTTGAGTTTCAACATGCCGGCATCTTCAACGCGAAACTGGCTGAAATCGATCCGGATCACCGGATGCGGCTCCCAGTCGTAGTCTGTGCCGTCAATCCACAGCCCTTTGAACAACTTTCTTTGGCCCAAAAAAATGGCTTCAAGTGTGGACAACAGCAGGCTTTTTCCGAACCGGCGTGGGCGGGACAGAAAATAGACCCCTTTGGAATATCGAACCATTTCATATATCCAACGGGTTTTATCCACATATAGAAAATTTCCTGTTATCAAATCACCGAATGACTGAATTCCAATCGGTAAAGGTTTGATCATGGCCATCTCCTGTTCTTGCAAAACCGTTTTGATCCATCTGGGCGGTTCCCCACCGGTGTGAACCCATCGATCAGGTATTCCAAAAAGGATTCCCGGACTTCGATGTTCGGATAGAAACTCGATTTTCATCGATGTGGGCGCCTTGTCAATGCCATGGCCGTTTATCCTGAAAGCGATATGTTCGCGGGGGGCAGTTCCCCGAACAAATCGCCGATCAGATCCATCAACGTTTCCTGCAGCCGCTGGTCATCGGATAAAGGCAGGCAGATGGCCGACCGGCAAGCATCGGTGATGGATATTCCCTGTCTGATCAGGCAGCCCGCATAAATGAGAAGCCGGGTGCTGGCGCCTTCGGTCAACCCGTGTTCGCGAATGTTTCGGATTTTTCCGGCCAGTTGAACAAGTTTAATGGCGGTTTCCAAATCCAGACCGCTTTCCCGGGAGACGATGGCGGCTTCATTGTCGGGGTTCGGATAGTGGAATTCCAGAGAGACAAACCGCTGCCGGGTGCTTTGCTTCAGGTCTTTGAGTACGGACTGGTATCCGGGATTGTACGAGACAACCATCAAAAAATCCGGGTGAGCGGCAATGCTTTCGCCTTTTTTATCGATGTGAAGGGTTCGGCGGCTGTCGGTCAGCGGGTGAATGACGACGGTGGTGTCTTTTCGGGCTTCAACGATTTCATCGAGATAACAGATCGCACCCGTCCGGACCGCATGGGTCAGGGGGCCGTCCATCCACACGGTTTCATCGTTTAACAGCAGGTACCGTCCGATCAGATCCGACGCAAAGAGATCTTCATGGCAGGCGACGGTAATCAGGGGCTTTTTCAGCCGGTGCGCCATGTATTCCACGAAACGGGTTTTGCCGCAGCCGGTCGGCCCTTTTAAAATGACCGGCAGCCTCGCCTGATATGCAGCTTCAAACAAGGGGATTTCGTTATTGGACGGCAGATAGTAGGGTGAGACGGCATCTTCGCTGTCACGGTTATCGGTCGGTAATGGGGATGTCATGAACGGAAATGCTCCGAGATGGTTTTCATCTTGCATGAAAAAATAAAATTTTATATAATTTCAAAAATTTATATTGGAAAAAGCGGCTGTTTTGCCGGCGTTAAAAGTCATATCAGTGGCTTTGACCCTTAACTCATAAGGATTATATACGGAATGTCAGAATCGAACAATCATAATATGGTTCACCGGTTACGTCTGGAAGATAAGGAAATTGTATTGATCGGCACAGCCCATGTATCCCGGGAGAGCTCGGATCTGGTGGCTGCAGTGATCGAGACGGAAACACCGGATACGGTCTGTGTGGAACTCTGCGCGTCCCGCTACCAGACCATCCGGATGAAAGATCAGTGGCAGAACATGGATATCGTCAAAGTCATCAAGGAAAAGAAAACATTTCTCCTGCTGTCGAATCTGATTCTGGCGGCGTTTCAAAAACGAATTGCAGCCAAACTCGATATCGTTCCGGGTGCTGAGATGATTCGCGCCATCGAAGCTGCGGATGCATCGGGTGCTGCCGTTCATCTTGCCGACCGAGAGATTCGCGTGACCCTGTCGCGGGCCTGGAAAGCCATGACATTCTGGGAAAAAAACAAGCTGCTGTATCATCTGCTGATCTCTTTTACCGAAGCCGAAGACATCAGCCAGGAAGATATTGAAAAAATGAAAGAGCAGGATGTGCTGGAGTCCCTGATGGCGGATGTGGGAAAAACCCTTCCCATGCTTAAACGCATTCTGATCGAAGAACGGGATCAGTATCTGGCGGAAAAAATACGTACAGCGCCGGGAACAAAAATCGTGGCGGTGGTCGGCGCCGGACATGTTGCCGGCATCAAGGCCAACTGGGAAAAACCCATAGATATCGCGGCCCTGGAAACACTGCCGCCGGATGGAAAACTCGCGGCATTTCTAGGATGGGCCATCCCAGGGGCGATCGTTCTGCTGATGGCCGGCGGATTTTTTTTCGGCGGCGCGCATGTGGGAACGAACATGATCACCGGGTGGGTGCTGACTACCGGCATTCTGGCCGGTATTGGCGCTGCGGCTGCCCTGGCCCATCCCTTAACGATTCTTTCCTCGATGCTGGCGGCCCCCATCACCACACTCCATCCGCTGATTGCCGCTGGCTGGGTTTCGGGCCTGGTCGAGGCGTTTTCGCGAAAACCCAGAGTCCGGGACATCGAGGCGCTGCCACTGGATATCCTGTCGGTCAAAGGGTTCTGGCGAAACAAGGTAACGCGGATTCTGCTGGTTGTGGTGTTCACCAACATCGGCGCTTCCATCGGAACCTTTGTGGCCGTGCCGCTGATGCTGAAAATGATGCACTGAAACAAAAACTATTTGAAATGAAGTTTGAAATATGATCCAATTGTCTCAAACGGCTGCTGAACGGAAGTTGGCATTTACCTCAGACGGTTTCCATTTATCGGGAACCCTTCATTTACCGGATATTCATCAACCACCGGTCATCATCGGCTCGCACGGCCTGTTAAGCACCGGCAGGTCACCCAAACAGATTGAAATGGCCAGGCAATGCCAGGCCGCCGGCATGGCTTATTTTCGTTTCGATCATCGCGGATGCGGCGAAAGTGATGGAAGCCGGTCCGATGCCGCGGATTTTGAAGGCCGCTGCCGGGATTTGCGCTGCGCCATCGCATTTTTGCGAAACAATTATGATTTGGGTCCGAAAACAGGACTGTTCGGCAGCAGCCTCGGCGGCGCGGTTTGCCTGTCGATGGCTTCTGAAATGCCTGTCCATGCACTGGTTACTGTTGCCGCCCCCTTAGACAGTCAGTCCTTGATCGATTCAGCCGGGGGGGTGGTTCCGGATGGGATATCTGCAGAAACAGCACTTTCTTCCCGGTTCAGATTCGATTTGTCGAACCGCTTGTCGGCCATTAGCCGTGTTTTGATATTTCATGGGGAAGACGATTCGGTTGTGCCGGTATCCCATGCCCGGCATTTGTTCGAAAAAGCAGGTCATCCCAAAAAACTGGTGATTCAGGAAAATGGAGACCATGTCATGAGTAACCCCCTTCATCAGAAATCGTTCATATCAGAATCCCTGTTGTGGTTTTCAACGCTCCTGAAGACCAAATAGCTCCGCTCAAAGGAGGAACCATGCCCGAAGAGCTTCCCAGACATTTATTTACCAGAGCCTTTGTCAAAACCATCCTACGCCGCATACTGGCGCTGGCGACCCTGGTGGGGCTCTTTTACGGTCTATCGGCGCTGATATACGCCACCCGGGCCATATTCAAGGTCAAAATGAATTATGCCGTCGTACTCGAGCGCTTTGGCGGCCGCCGGGAAGCCATCACGGACATCGGCTGGCACGTCCGGCTGCCGTATTTCACCCGCATCGAGCAAGAAGTCTCGCTGATGAACCAGACGCTGTTTCTGGGCGGAACGCCGGAACCCATGAGAATCATATCCAAGGAAAGTGTGGCGCTGTGGACGTCGGCTGTCCTGACCTACCGGATTCGTGATCTGAAAACCTGGGCCATCGAGAATCTGGATCCTTTGAACCTGCTGCAAGGAGATTATGACGGCATCGTCAAGGACATCCTTCAGGCCCATGAGGTTAACGCGCTGATCAGCAGCCGTGAAAAAATCAAGGATGATATTTTTGTCGCCTTGAAATCCAGGCCAATCAATGAAGGCGGCCCCACGCTCGAAAAAAAATACGGCATCGAAGTGGTCAGCTTCGTTCTGAAAGAAACCCGCTTCGGAGACAAACTGGTTGAAGCCACCGAAGAAAAGAAACGCAGAGAACTGATTGCTGAAGCCGATAATTATTCCGCCGACCAGGAGGCCAGCCGGATTCGAAAGCTTTATGCCGCTTATCTGGAAAGCATTCAATCTCTCCAGCAGGCCCTCGGCAGGCCCGACGGTTCTACGGATACGGCGCTCTTGCAGTTTCTGACCCAGCAGAAGTGGGCCACGGCATACGAAAAAAATGTCGAAGGCCAGAATACCATCGTAATTCAAAATACCCAGGATTCTCCGGCAATTACGCTGCCCACGGCACAGTCGCACCGGAAATCTGCGGGAGAGCGGTAATGGCGAAAAGACTGACCAAAGAAGTTCGCTATATCAGTCTGCCTGAAAAACGGATTCAGGAAATCAGGCGATTGGTGGCGTCGTGGCCCTATGAAACCAAGGCATTCATGCGCTCACGCCTGAACCAGTACAGCCCGCCATCAGACTGGCTCAATACCCTGCTCGAAAATGTTCTGTCTTTTTTTTTGACTGCTCCGGAAAAGCGTTTTGTCATTCTGAAAGATCCGGAAATTTTAACCGACTGGCAGCGCCGGTTTGAAATATCCGGAAAGACCAATCCCCAGCAGGCCTGGAACAAGATTCTGGAAAAGGAAGTGTCGGCCAAGGACTACACCTATCTGTTGTCTCTGCTTGATAAAGACCTCAGCGACGTCCATGTTCCCGTGGAGCTGACATGCCTGTTTGACAAAATCTACCGGGCCCATATTCGAAAAGAATATCTCTCTGATCCGTCCATTCCCAAGGCGCCACTGATTCTTTTTATCGGACCGAGCGGCAGCGGCAAGACATCCACAGTCCGTCAGACCCTCGAACAGGTAATTTTTGTCAATGAGGTGCGGCCCGAGGTGGACCTGGAACAAAAAAAAGAAGAAGCCCTTGCCGCAGAAACGTTCTGGAAAACCATCGACCAGGTGGATCCGACCTTGGCGGCAGAAATCGCCAGACAAAAAAAAGTGGCGTTTTATCAGTTCCTTTCCAGAGTGCCGGGAATCAGCCGTCTCCTGAAAAACCGGATCGGGAAGAATCTCTCTCAACTTGAAGAACAGGGGGTGCTAGTCGATTACACCATGATTACACCCAACGATTACCAGACGGCTCTGGCCGGAGAGCCCGGCAATTACTTCAAGAAGGCACTCGGAGACCCCCGAAGAACCACCATCCGGCATGTTGAAGAGGCGCACAGCGCTTTTGGAAAAACCGAAGGCAAAGACAGCGGACCCGATCGTCAGCAGCGGACTCTGATCGATACCGCCAATATTGTGATCGATGAAATCATCAACGGCCGCAGAGACTGTCTGCTGATCGCCACGACCGATCAGCCCGAGCGTTTCGATCAGACGATTTACCGGCGTTTTGTGGAAAAAGGAAAAATACTGGATCTGTCGGATTTCTGGAAAAATCCGGAAAACCTGAAAGAAGTCGTCCGTCTCGAACTGATTCGAAACGATATCGTGGTGACCGACGATGTCTGTCTGCTTCATGCCCGCTGTGTTTCCCCGGACCAGGTGCAAACGGCTGTAAACAGCATCTATGCCATTTTTCAGGAAAGATCATTGAAAATCACCCCGGCTTATGTGCGAAAGCTGGTGCATTCCATCATTGAAATTCAGGGCGGTTTTTCGGCAGCCTATCTGGAGGATTCGCTTCTGGTGAGACAAGCCTTTGAACTTGTTGCCAGAAACGCATTCGGCGATTTGTTCGAAAAAGTCGTGGATCGGATGGATCGCCAGGTTCACTGGGATGATTATGTGGGAAAAGTCAAGGATGTGTTTTCCGAAATGGCCAACAACTGCCTGTATTATAATGTCAGCGAAGAGAAAGGTGTGGTGTTGAACGGCCCGCCGGGAAGCGGCAAAACTTTTCTCATCCGGGCCTGGCTCAGCGAAAATAGCGACATTCACGATATCGCCACCAGTGCTTCTGCGCTTCAAGACCCGGTAAACCCCTGGGAAGGTGCGGTAGAGAATCTGGAAAAAGTCTATGACATCGCCAAAATGATCGCACCTTCTCTGGTGTTTTTTGATGAAGGGGATTCTCTGGCGCCCAAACGCAGCACTTCCGGCGGCTCTCCTTCCGATAAACTGACCAACAAATTTCTGAATTTGATCGACGGAGAAATTCCGCTCAACCAGGTGTTTACGGTGCTGACCACCAACCGGCTTGATATTCTGGACCCTGCCCTGATCCGGTCTAAACGGCTGAAAGTGATGGAGGTGTCCGGACATCTGCGGCTGAAGGATATCACAGATATCGTCCGGCATACGCTAAGAGATATTCCTTTGGCGTCTGATCTTTCGGTGGAAGCCATTGTGGAATCAGCCAAAGGACTGTGCAACACCCCTGCGGATTATTCGGCTTTTGTGGAAAAAGCCCGATCACTTCGCAGCACGGAATATGAAGTGTTGCAGCGGATCCGCGATCTGACCCATGCATCGTCCGCCATACGCGATAAATTTGTCAAATTCAATTTCAAAACCTTGATGGGGATACTGGATGCCGTGGATGCGCCACAGTCGCTTCGGTCTGTTGTCTATGGCGATCCGGCGGCGTTTTTATCCCGCTACGGAGACGTAATTGCACTGCTTGAGCCGGTCACCGGCATGGACAGTTATCCGCTGATGCTCTCCCATCTGAGTTCCGCAAGACAGGAAATCTCTCACAGTCCGACAAAAATCGGCAAGATGCAGCTTGATGATTTTCTCGAGGCTGAACTCAGCCAGGAACCCCAGGTGGGTTTTATTATCGGGGTAGGGGCCAACGACGTATCCGGTGTGCTGCTGCCCATCGCTACCAGCCTGACCTACAGCCTGTCTGCAGAAAAAGTTCTTGTGACCGGGGCCGTGTCATCCGGATCAGCAGCAACGGCAGAGCTTGACATGGCGGTGCAGATGACCCAGCAGTCGGCCCAGGAAGCCCTGACCATGGTGAAAAACTATCTTCAGGAACTTGATCCCAAGGTCAGCATTCCCAAATTGCTGGGGGAATTTCTGGACCGGTACACCATCCATCATCAACTGCTTTCCGCTTCATACAATGTCGGCGGTCCATCCGCAGGGTATGCGCTGGCGTTGAACACCTTGTCCGCCCTGCTTCAGATTCCCATCTATCATGATTTTGGAATTACCGGTGCGCCCTGGACCAAAGGTGTTAAAAAAGGCGAGGTGGGCGGCTCCGTCATTATCGGCGGGCATAAGAAAAAAACGGAAAAAGTACTCCAGTATCTGCGCAGAATGTATATGCCGCTTCAAAATTACAAGGATCTGGAAAATGAATTTCTCGTGAATTACTGGGAACAGGGAAAAGACATTCTGGGGATTTCCAATTTCGGCGAACTGGTGCCGGAAGTCGTCTGTCTGGGGTCCGGATACGAGGCCACGCTGAAGGAGTTGATCGCCATGCGGATCGACCTTAAACTGAAAAAATCCAGAGGCTACACGGCAAATGACAGCTATAAGGAAACTATTCTTAAAAACAGAAAAATTCTGAAAGATCAGCTCGAGACCCGGATCGTGAGCCGTCTGGAAGCCATTCGTAAATACCTCAGAAACCCTGTCCGAGACCCCCACCAGTCACTGGAAGATATTTTTCAGGAACACGGAAAATCCAGGCTTATCGGCATCTCACCGATCCTGAATTTTCTGACCAATCAAAAAAAATGGATAGACCACTGGTCCTTCAGGGGGCGAAAGCCGCAATGACGGCCGCTCTGCTTATCCTTCTCCATGACACCATCATTAGAGGAAACATGCCAAAAATCAAGTCACTTATTTCTTTATTGATCGGAACGGTTTTTGTCGCCGTCATCTTGTTGGCAGGATGCGACAAGCCCAGGAAGCCCCCATTCAAATGTTCCGACAGTATCGGATGCATCGATGTGGCGCCCGCAGAACCCGTAAAGGTCGGTGTGCTGCAGGCATTGTCTGGAAAGGTTGCACCGTTGGGAAATGAGCAGGTTCGGGGGATCGATCTTGCCATGGATAAACGCCAAAGAAAACTTCTGGGTCATGACATTTTGCTTCAAACCGAGGACGGGGGCTGTACCGGAGAGGGAGGCGCCAATGCAGCACTCAGAATCATCGCTGATCCGCAGACAGTGGCTATTCTGGGAACAACTTGTTCCGGAGAGGCTGCTACCGCATCAAAGGCGATGTCCGATGCCGGGCTGGTCATGATTTCCGGTAACAACAGCGCCCCGTACCTGACCGCCATTGCCGGCAAACGCGCCCCCAACTGGCAGCCGGGTTATTTTCGAACGGCCGCAAACGAGGAAGCTTCCGGAAAATCCGCGGCCAAGTATGCTTTTAATGAACTGGGGATACGAAAAGCCGCCACCGTCCATGACGGGGATATCTATACCCGGGGGCTGACGGAGGGTTTCGAACAGGCATTTCAGAAGCTGGGGGGGAATATCGTTTTAGCTGCTTCGATCGCCAAGGGAGATAAAGAAATGCAGCCTGTGTTGACGGCTGTTCTGAATTCCGGCGCTCAGCTCCTGTTTTTCCCGCTCTTTCAGCCAGATGCCAACCATGTCCTGTTGCAGGCCCGGAAAGCCCCTGGTTTCGAAAAAATTATCCTGATGAGTGACGGTGCCCTGATCGAAAGCTCTTTTATCGAAGCGGTCAGCGATGCCGGGAAAGGGCTTTATTTTGTCGGGCCTTGCTATCCCTCCGGCCCGGATGTTGGTGCGCTGGCAGGGGATTACGAGGCGAAATTCAAGATTTCGCCGGCAGCGAAATATTATCTCAGCGCCTTTGACGCCACCGCACTGCTGATGGATGCCGTAGAAAAAGTCTCGGTTCAGGACCCTGATGGAACCCTGCATATCGGCCGACAGGCCCTTCGAAATGCTCTGTATGCAACACAGGGATTCAAGGGGGTAACCGGCAGTTTAAGCTGCAACGAATTCGGCGATTGCGCCGTTCCGGTCTTCAACATCCTGCGACTCGATGATCCGGCGGCCGGACTTCAGGGGCTGTTGTCCAATGTCATGTTCACCTACACTTATGAAAAATAGACAGTCATGAATCCTTGGAAATATTTGTCTCGATATCGAGAAGGGGTAAGTATTACAACCCGTTTTGTTCTGGGTATTGCAATGCTGATGTCGCTTGTGGTTATGGTTTCCATAACGGGTTATCTTTCATTGGATGTTGTCGGCGATGCTCAGAAATCGATCCAGACAAGTACGGAGATTCAGCGGATCATGCTGGAAATGAGCCGGGGAATGGAGAAGGCGCGTCGCCTCCAGGGGGATTTTTTTCTGCGTTATCCTGAAATCGGACTGGAAAAAGCCCATGAACAGTATGCACAGCCGGCTGTCAGACAAATCACTCAGGTCATTACCGCCAGCAAAGTACTGAAGACGCTGCTTGACCAATCAAAAGTCAGCGAAACGCTTTTAAAGACCCGGGTGGATATGAACCTGTTCCTGTCTTCCGCAAAACGGTTTGCCGATACATCCATTCAATCCTTTGAACTGGTTACAGAGCGGGTTGCTCCGGAAAATGGATTTGAAAAACAGCTTGCAGATCAATTTGTGGCTCTTAAAATCGAGACAGATCATTTCAACGGCCTTGCCCCACTGTACGGTGAGATGAAATCCTTTGCACAGGATTATCTGATCAGCCGAAAACGCAATTTGATGCAATCGTCCTTTAACGCGGCTTTCAAATTGCGCCGGGAACTCGACCATTCTCCTGCCATGGATGCCGAGCAACGTCAGAATATCCATTCGCTGCTCGACAATTGCATCGCTACCGGAAATAAAATTCTGGATGTGGATGTAAAGCTTAAATCCAATTTGAATGATTTCGTCTTGCAGGCAAACGCATTTGACGCCGTTACAAAAACCCTGGATCAACTGGCGGAAGAGAACGTCAGCCATTCGATAGAAAGCATCCATCATGCACACGGACTGGCCCTTGTTCTCATGTCGGGCATCACCCTGACAGGCTTGATTGCAGCGTTGTTCATCGCCGGAATGCTCAATAACCGGATCACACGACGGGTGGTCAATCTAACGGGCGTTGCAGAAGCACTCAAAAAAGGCAATATGGATGTTTTTGCTGCAGAAGAAGGTGGAGACGAACTCAGTCGACTGGCGCATACATTCAATGTCATGGCTGCTCGGATTCGGGAGCTGATCGACAATCTGGAACTGAAAGTCAGGGAGCGCACCCGGGAGCTTTCCGAGAGCGAGCGACGGTTCCGCCAGCTTTTCGAGCATTCGAGCAGTGGCGTTGCCGTTTACGAAGCCGTTGAGGAAGGGAAAGATTTTATTATCAAAGACATCAATAAATCCGTGGAAAATATCGAAGATGTCCATCGACATGAAATCATCGGGAAAAAAGTCACGGAAGTATTTCCCGGAATTGTTGCGTTCGGATTGTTCGATGTACTCTGCAACGTTTGGCGGACGGGTCAATCTGTCAAATACCCGATCCGTTATTATTCAGACGGACGAGTGGAAGGCTGGCGTGAAAATGCAGTTTATAAACTGCCGTCCGGGGAAATTGTCGCCGTGTACGATGATCTGACTGCGCAAAAGCAGGCGGAAATTGAAAGACAAAGCATGGAATCCAGGCTGCAGCGGGCTCAGAAAATGGAGAGTATCGGCCTTCTGGCGGGTGGCGTTGCGCACGATCTCAACAACATCCTGTCGGGGATTGTCGGTTATCCCGAACTGCTACTCATGCAGATGCCTAAGGACAGCGAGCTGCGAAAACCCATCCAGGCCATCCATGAATCCGGTCTGCGGGCCGTTGCCGTGGTGGCGGATCTGCTGACAGTCGCCCGAGGCGTAGCCTGTGCCAAAGAACCGGCAAGCCTGAATCTTCTGGTTACGGAGTACTTGGGGTCTCCGGAGTACCAAAAACTGAAATCGCGGCATGCGGATATTGACTGCATCATGAATTTTGATCCCCACCTGCAGAGCATTCTTTGCTCACCGGTACATATCAAGAAATGTATCATGAATCTGGTGACAAATGCCATGGAGGCCATCGAAGGACCGGGCCGCATTGTCATATCGACCCGGAATCAGCTCCTGGATGCAAAAACGGCGTTGAAATGCGGTATCAGCGCCGGCGAATATACGCTTCTGACTGTATCCGACAATGGGAAGGGCATTCCGGAAAAAGACCTGGAACATATCTTCGAACCTTTTTACACCAAGAAGGTTATGGGGATCAGCGGCACGGGACTGGGGCTGGCTGTGGTCTGGAGCAGTGTTCTGGACCATGGCGGAACGGTTCAGGTGGAAAGCGGGGCAGATGGAACTTCTTTTATCCTCTATTTTCCGGTCTCTGATAAAGCGGTGAAACCCCAGGAAACACTTGCTGGAATCGCGAGCTTAAAAGGCTGCGGGGAAAGTGTTCTGGTCGTAGATGATGAGCCGTTGCAGCGCGATATCGCCGCTCGGATGTTAAAGGTTCTGGGGTATGATTCTGTGTGTGTCGATTCGGGCGAAAACGCCGTGGCGTTTTTTCAGGAAAATCAGGTCGACATGGTTCTGCTTGACATGGTGATGGATCCTGGCATCAACGGCCGCCAGACATTTGAGCAGATCATTCGGTTCCACCCAACGCAGAAGGCAGTTATCGCCAGCGGGTTTTCTGAAAGCGAGGATGTGAAAAAGGCCCTGCAGCAGGGCGCCCGGGGATTTATCAAAAAGCCTTATTCCATCGAGCAGCTTGGCAGGGCGCTGAAAGAAGGAATGGCCGGATGACAACGACGGCCGTTATTCCGAAAACCCGGTTGCTGTCGTGGTTGGAAGGATGACATGATCCAGACTGTCCGGAAGTGCTGATGGGCAGCCTTTGACGGCGATCCATGCGGCGGGCGTTCCCGGGGTCAGGGTTCCCATATCTGTCAATCCCAAAAGTTTTGCCCCGGTTTTTGTGGCGCACTGAACGGCCTCGGGAATTGTAAAACCGGCTTCCAGAAGAATCCGGAGTTCTTCCCGGACGCTGATCCCATGATGCACTCCCAGGCTGCCGGCATCCGTTCCCAGCGCCACCGGAACGCCCAGTTCCCTGGCGATGCGCAGTTGATCCATCTGATGTGCCAGATTCCGCTGGGCAGTGCCGGCTTCCCGGCTGGAAGGCGCTAAATTCGCTGCATATGCCCGCATGGTATAGGCGGTGGGTACCCAGATGGTCTGTCTGTCCCGCATGCGCGCCAGGTTTTCGGTTCCCATGAAAAAACCGTGTTCGATGGAATGGCATCCGGCCTCGATGGCGATTTGCACCGGCATCCTGCCGTTGGCGTGCACCATGACCTTAAGATTCCGGCGTTCGGCTTCACAAACGGCTTGAGTGAGTTCTTCAAGAGAAAACTGGGGCAGGGTTTCCTTTCCAAAGCTGAGCAGACTGTTGACCCCCGAATTGACCACTTTGATGTGATCGGGCCGGATATATCCCGGAAGACTCGCTTCATGGCAAAGGGCGGCGGCCAGCGTCTGGCCGGGAGCCGGTGATCCGCCGATCAGCCTTCCGTATCGCCCGCTCTGACGCCAGGCTTTTCCGGCTGTCTTGACACGAATGTTCATGGGGCGGGGAACACCGGTACCGACAGTTGCTCCACCTTGAAGTTCCAGGCATTCCTGCTGATACCGCTGAGCCAGCCCTTTGCCGTCTCCACCATCTCTTACCGCCCCGATTCCGCATGCAATGTGCCGGGCGATGTGATCTGAAATAACGGTCTTCAGCTCGTCATATCCGGCTTCAAGCTGTCGTTGACGGATGGCGATATTGGCTGTACCGGACATGAACAGATGAACGTGACAGTCTATCAGTCGGGGCAGCAGGGTATAGGATGAAAAATCCAGTAAAGATGCAGAGTTATTGCAGGCCGTTTTTGGCGCGGATTCGATGGATTGAATGGTATTCCCATCGAGGCGTATCAACACATCTTTTTGAAGGGGTCCGCCGGCGCTGTCTATCAACCAGCCTGCAAGAATGCATGTTTTTGTTATCATAAGAATCGTTTTTAACCACGAATAACACGAAAAAATAGGTGCGGAGCAATTCCGTGCATACACTGTTTCTTTTTCTTGACACATCTGCCTTATATCACTATACGTTAGAAATTAAAATCTTTTGATACATCAATTCCTGGACAGTTAACCTCCTGTCTTGATGATAAAACTTGCAGAACAGTTCAAGAAGAGATTTTTGGGGTAATTACAGCGGCGTGGATATACAGAGCCAGGATAAATCGCAAGTACGTTTAAAAGGGGTGAAAGAAGGTTTTTATGTCACTCTGGATCCAACGCTGCCGCAAGTGTTTCTTGAAGAGGAATTGACCCGTCTTTTCAACCAGCTTCAGCATCTGGCATCCAATTCCCGTGTCATTCTGGATATCGGAGAAACACAGAATCGCCAGGATGTCGTAGAGAGCCTCACTGCTTTTTTAAAAAACAAGTACCATGTCAAATCCGTATCAGCGCCCCAGCGGGAACAGCAGATGACAGAGGATAAACCTCGAAAACTGGATATGCCCGGTAACTGGCATCAACATCACACCGATGCACTCATCATTGCCGGCAGGGTCAGATCCGGTCAAAAGATCAGCGCCAAAAAACATCTGGTGATTCTGGGAGATGTCAATCCCGGAAGCGAGATCATTGCCGGAGGCGATATTCTGATCATGGGCAATCTCGGCGGCACAGCCCTGGCGGGCCAACCGGATAACGAAGACGCCATTATTCTGGCCATCGGATTCAAGCCCATCCAGATTCAGATCGGGGGGATTATCGCAGCGGGATTGCCGACGTCATCCGCCCATACCATCGAGTTTGCCCATGTTGAAAACCAGGGCATCATTGTAGAGAATTATATCAAGGCAAATCCATTCGGACGGCTGACGTGGCCGGTGGTTCGTTAAAGAGGTGTGCATTGGAAGGTAAAATTATCGTCATTACATCTGGAAAAGGCGGAGTCGGCAAAACGACTGCAACTGCTTCCATCGGTGCGGCGCTGGCTTTGGAAGGCAAGCAGGTTGCAGTGGTGGATATGGATATCGGGCTGCGGAATCTGGATGTGGTGATGGGGCTGGAAAATCGTATCGTTTTCAATATTGTCGATGCGGTCAAAGGCAAATGCAAAATCAAACAGGCCGCCATCAAGGATCGTCGGATCGAAAACTTGTATCTGATTCCGGCGTCTCAAAGCGACAACAAAGATATTCTGAATCCAGAGGCCATGGTTCGCTTCTGCAAAGAACTTCGCAAAGAGTTTGATTACGTCTTGCTGGACTGTCCGGCAGGTATCGAACGGGGCTTTGAAAATTCCGTAGCCCCTGCCGATGAAGCCGTGGTGATCTGCACCCCTGAAATTTCATCTGTCCGCGATGCCGACAGGGTAATTGGACTCTTATATGCCCGATCCATTACACCGAAACTGATTGTCAATCGTATCGTTCCAGAAATGGTTGAAAAAGGGGATATGCTCAGTCATGAGGATGTCGTGGAAGTGTTATCGATCGAATTGCTGGGTCTGGTCGAAATGGACAGTCAGGTGATCATATCGACCAATACGGGGGTTCCCCTCGTTTTGCAGAAAGAGTCAAGTGCGGGCCAGGCTTTTCGGCGCATTGCCATGCGGTTGAATGGCCAGAAGAATCTTCCCATAGAAATTCCGCAAAGTTCCAAATCTTTCTGGAAACGCGTCGGCCAGAAAATTGGCATCGGTAAATAAGGTGATCCTATGCTCAATGGATGGTTGAAAAAACTGGTGGGCAAAAGCGATAGTAAAAATGTCGCCAAAAAGCGGCTTCAGTTTGCACTGATATACGACAAGCTGGAAGTATCGGATGAGGTTCTGATCAAATTACATCAGGATATTGTGGATGTTATTTCCCGATATTTTGAAATCGACAAGGAAACCCTTAAACTGGATATCCGAAAATCTGAAGGCAAATCCGCCCTGGTTGTCAATACACCGATATTGTCCGCCAAAAGGCCTTTTTAGCCTGACACTGAAAAATGTAAGGCGCGCGAATCACCCTTTTCGATGACGATTGATGTTGGCGGGGCTGATAAAATAGGCCACATCCTGTATGGAGTTTTTTCCCAGCAGAAATTTCATGTATTCGACAACCAGAACCGATTGCATCTGATACGGGCTGAGCCGGCTGACGTATGAATCGTCATGGATGGTTTCAGCCATCAGCTTGCCGCCGGAATCGGAGTCGTTTCCATATTTTTTCGTTAAAAGGGTAATGTAATTTTTCACTTTGTCTCGGAGTTCGTCTGCCGAGAATGTTTGGATCATGGAAAATATCTCCGCCATTTTATCCGGCTCCGGCAGATCGGGGTATTCCAGAACCTCTTTTACCGTACCTGTATATCGCTGAAGGCCGCGATAGATGTGCTGATTTTGAACCATGTTTATATCCGCCCATCCGGCGCGGAGCCATTTGAAAATCCCGCAATGCACTGTGGGCTGGGCGCCTTCCTGCTCTATGAACAGGGATATGGTATAGGAATCATACATGTAGGAGCTTACCCATCCGAGACCCGGCTTGTTCAGTCCGTTCTGACCCGAATAGAAATAATCCCAGTTGCCATCTTTTCCCAGAACCACTCCTTTTTTGCCGATATCTGAAACATTTTTCTGCTTGGATACAGAAATCAGGGCCGGCCGGCCCTGGTATTTCAACAATATCAAGGTCCGATTCAGATCATATCCATAATAGGCTCCGGTATTCAGATCAGGGGTGATTTCTTCGTGTTCAACCCCGGAAACCATGATCGGTTGATCCAGCCGGGCCAGCATGGAAGACAAATCCGGGGGAAGCTGCTTTTTTCCGTTGACTTCGGTCCAGTAAGCCAGACGAATCGAAGAAGGAGAGAGGATAAACGGTGGAATGTTGGGGTTGAATCCGATCTCCAGGATATGTTTGAGATTTTTGTGAATATCGAATTCATGATAGGCGGAAGCGATATTTGATCGATTTCCGGGGAAATACAGGTCATTTTTATTTTTTGACGACAGGACGAAGTGAATGACTTCTTCAATCGCTCCGGAATCAAATTGCCTGGCATGTACGGATTCCGCCAGGGACAGGAGGTAATTCAATCCGGGATTGATGGATTCAGGAATCGGAACATCCTTTTCGGACATGTCCGCAGCGGCTGCAATGGTGCTGAATGCAATTAAGATGACAATGACAATGTATCGAATCAAAGGAGCTGTCATGGGAATATCCTGTACTATGCGCTTGATCAAAAAGATAAAGAATTAAAAAAAATCAGATAATTGCTTCCAGCAATTTCTGAACCCCGGATATTTCTTTTTGTGAAAAGCAATACTGCATTTGCTGAAAACGCTTGCGAAATGCCGTGATCTGAGCCGTTACCGGCCTATTGTGTACAATGACAGCATGCATCAGTTCCGCGAGTGTTTGAAAATCCGCTTCCTTCATACCAAACCGCGTCATTTCGGCAACCCCCATCCGCAGAGCGCCGGCGGCCGTGAATCCTTCTTCGTCCGGAGCAGCCTGATAATTGACGATAATGTTGTTTTCTTCGAGTCGTCGGGCCATTTCCGGGCCCTTGGCATATCCGACCGAAAGAATCACCTGATGGGTTTCGGTAAAAGAGATAGCCGGATCACCGGCAACATTCAGGCCGCAGTCTTTCAGCGCTGCGGCAAAAGCTTTGGCGTTGGCGATCATCTGTTTTTGATAACCGGTTTTGAACGCATTCATTTCATAGGTTGCCATCAGCAGGCCCAATAAGGTTCCGAGATGATGATTGCTGACAGACCCGGGGAATGTGCGGCGCTCTAAAGCTTCCCACAGCGGATAGCGCTTGCAGTCGCGGCTGAAATCGGATGCAACCACCCCTCTTTGGGTTCCAAAAAAGGTTTTATGGGTTGATCCCGTAACGATGTCTACGCCTTCCCGAAAAGGATCCTGGTAATAGGGGCCGCAGAGCCCCAGCACATGCGCCATGTCGTATAATAACACACAATCCAGGTTCTGTGAATCCACAAAAGTACGTATCTCTGCGATCGGTTCCCGGTGAAGAATCATGCTTTTGCCGAAGATGATCAATTCGGGCCGATACTCCGCGATCTGTTGACAGGCAGCAGCCACATCGATTTGATAAGGGTTTTCTTCAAGAACCGGAAAATTGATCACCGACGGTTTTTCGGTCTGGGGATTCCGAGAGACAAAATCCCGCAAGGCCCCCATGGGCTGAGCGCTGAGATGTCCGCCTTTGATGATGTGGTGATTCATCACACAGCGAATCCGCCGCTGTTCCCGTCTTCGGTCGAAACGATTGAGATGATCGCAAAGTGCGCTGAATACGGCTGTATTGGCCATTTGACCCGAGATAAGGCGTGTTTCCACCTGAGCGCATCCAAAATAGGCGCATAGCTCCTGCTGAAGCAGGTGTTCGACTTTTTCGATAAAATCGACACCTTGATAATAGAAGACATCCGCTTCACCGAATGCCTTCATCTTTTTATGTTCGGCATATCTTCCGGAAGGGTCCATCACGGAAAGAAGTCGCACCAGTCTGGACGGGGTTTGCTCGGATGGAATGAGATTGATGCATTCCTGCCGGCGCCAGAGGCTGTTGCGGACGGCTTGGTCGATGAGCGTATCCACCTTCTGCATCGCATCCTCAAGCAGTGAACCACTGCTTTGCGTCTGAAAAAGCCGATCGTAGAGTACGGGCCTGGCGACAGGTGGGGCTTCGCTTCTGAGATGATAGGGAACGATTACGGCTGGTATTCGTTTTCCGCGGATATCGACACTCAGCCCATCCCCCGGGCACAGACGGCTGTCGAGAAGGGCAAGGCCGATCGATCGCATGCCTTTTTCCAAAGTCGGATGAGAAAACATCCCCTCGCCGTCCACTTTCTGATAGGGAACCATCGTTCCACTGGTAACGTATCCAACGGGTCTGTTGTCCTGGTAGACCGGACATCCGCAACGGATCACCCCTTTATCGGCCAGGGCCAGGGGGAAAATCATGCGGGGAAGGTCTTGAAGGCGGGAAAAATCACGATTCAGAATGCATTGAAGTGATAGAAACTGTGTGTGAAGGGCTGCTTTTCCAATGAAGTCAGCCTTTAAGTCGGAAAAACTGACAGCCACCCGGCTGAGCGGCAGAGAAAATATCGGGATTTCATTGCCGTTTTCATCGGTTCCCAGCTCATGACCATAGAGGGGCAGGCCGGCTTCGAGTCGAAGCGTGTCTCTGGCGCCAAGCCCAATAGGGCAGGCCCCGTTTTCGATCAGAAGGTTCCAGAGAACCGGTGCGGCATGGCCGGGAGTAAACAGCTCGAAACCCAGCGGTTCTCCGGTATAGCCGGTTCTGCTGATCCAGGTCGGAATGCCATTGATCGTCGCCGTGCTCAACCGGTTTTTCAACGGTTCCGGGAGATGACCGGAATCCATGACTGCGGCAAGGATGTCTCTGGAGCGGGGGCCCTGCAGGCTGATCATCGCCGAATTGGCTGTATCATCTGTCAAGTGGACATCCGGGAAACTGGATAGAACAGTCTGAAAATGGGCGATGTCTTTTTCGCGGTTAGACGCATTGACGACCAGCAGATATCGATCTGCAACGAAACGATACAGATAGGCGTCGTCGATAGCGCCGCCACGATCGTTTGAGATGATCGTGTACTGACTTTCTCCGACTTGCAGTCCGGCGGAGTTATTGGTCAGGACATGCTGAAGAAAAGTGAGTGCGGAAGAGCCGCTGATATAAATTCTTCCCATGTGGGAGACATCGAAAATGCCGGCGTGATTTCGGGTGGCCAGATGCTCCTGAACAATTCCGGTGCGATATTGAACCGGCATGTTCCATCCGCCGAACGGTACCATCTGAGCACCGAGATTTACATGCCGATCGTGGAGAACGGTGTTAAAAAGCGGTTCCATAGTTGCTCCTTCGAATTTTCATACCGAGAGTGAGCCATCGCTGCGGTAAAAAAAGAGGGTGTGTTATGTTGCTGGAATGTACTGCATCGCTTCAAGCTTGGCTAACACTTTGGCAGCGCTCTGTTCGGGGGTTTCGCGCCCGTCTGTGTGACAGATGACTTCGGGTGTCAAGGGCGGTTCGTAAGGGTCTGAAACGCCGGTGAAATGCTTGATCTCGCCGTTGAGCGCTTTTTGATACAGACCTTTGACATCGCGTTCAGTCAACTTTTCAATCGAGCATTCAACATACACTTCCACAAATCGTTCGATCCTGCCGCGTATCTCGTCACGAATTTCACGGTAAGGCGAAATCGCTGCGCCGATGGCGGCCACGCCGTTGCGGCTGAGTATCTCGCACACCCAGCCGATGCGACGGATATTCGTATCGCGATCTTCTTTCGAAAAACCCAGACCTTTGCTTAAATGTGTCCGCACCACATCACCGTCGAGTACCTCGACCAGCAGGCCGCGGCGGCGCAGCTCTTCTGATACGATTTCACTGATTGTTGACTTGCCTGCGCCTGAAAGACCGGTGAACCAGAGTGTAAATCCATTTTGATTGCACATGATGATAGAATTTCCTTGGAATTTCCCGAGCCTTGAAAAGAAACACTCGGAAGATGATGGTTTGATGATAACATATAAGATTTTTATCACCGCAAAGATGCAAAGGAAATAAAATATTATTTATTCGGTATAAGATACCACCTATCACGAATACCGTCAACCGCGTCATTTATTGAGGCAGCAGCCCCCCGTGAGTCGCTGTGAAAGCGGTTGCCAGTCTCACAACATCCATACCGAACTCCATGTTCTGATAGGTGAACGTATCCTGGACGGTATGGTAGTATGCATAATCGGACCAGTCATTTTCAATCAGCAGGCAGCCGGAAAGACTGTCATTCAGAAAAGGCACATGATCGCTCCCCGAATAGCTGGTGCTGATTTTCAGCGTGAGTGGGGTGTAGGTGGCGCAGAGCTGCGCCATTTCCTCAAGAATGGCGATCTGTTCCGATGTGTGATCACTGCCTTCGGCAATAACGCCATAATTATTTTTATAATAGGAAATCATGTCCAGGATAAGAAAGCCCTTCATCTGTTCCAACAACCCCATGTTCTTCAAAACCCTTGCCAGATATTTACTGCCTATCAGGCCTTGTTCTTCGCCGCTGAATGCGACAAACAGCACAGAACGTTCGGTGCTCACTCCGGAAAATGCACGTGCGATTTCCATAACAGCCGCTACGCCGCTGGCGTTGTCATTGGCGCCGGGCGCCTGATTGCAGGCTATCGGGGAGATAGAATCATAATGAGCGCCTATCAGCACATATTCCTGGGGTCGGGTGGCGCCTGCTTTGATGCCGATCACATTATCACCCGGCTGGCGGTTGCAATCCGTGCTGCAGAATGCTTTAAACGGCATGACTGAAGAACTCAGGCCCAGGTCGGTAAAGTGTTTCTGGATTTTATCCCGTGAAGTTTGATTTGCAATGGAGCAGGTGTATCGGGTGGCGTCATCGGGCGCCAGATCCATCAGATATGCGGAATACTTGTCGATACTCAGCGTTGACAGCAATGCCGTTACGGTTGGATCAGGTTCAGCCCGTCGAGGTGTTATCATCTTAAGAATTACCCTGCTTTCCGTAACCGATAGAATCTGAATATCGGGATGACTGGAAAGTGCTTCGATATTTGCTACATGCGCCAGGCGAAAACCTGCCTGGGAATATAAAACGTGATAGCCCTGACGTTGGTCCATTGGCCGACGATCCCGCAATACAACCAGCTCGGCTGGCGCAATACCGGATGCCAGCACCCTGGCATTCGATATTTGAACCGAATCATTGCTGATAATGATATACTCGCTCCCAAAGGTGAGTACAATCTGATCTCCGGATTCAATGGCGCTCGGATTGTCCTGCAACGCCGAGAGTAAATGAACCGTGGCGGCATGAACTTCCCCGTTCAGGATGTAAACCGTAATACACGCACATAAAATTCGAACAAACTGTTTCATCGTGATATATCCTTTCTTACAGATGCTCAGACATAAGATTCGCTTATAATAATTCAACGACACGTGCTCTCAAACCCGCTTCGGAAGCCACATCAAGATATCTTTGCACTCCTTTTCCCGCCGAATCCGCCTGGGTGGATATCCATTCGGTCAGCTTTGAGAGGGCCTGTCCGCTTGCGATGATATCCCTGCAGGCATCGACCCCGGCCCGAATGCTTTCGGTTTTCCCCACCAGATAAAGAATCGCACCGGCGTTCAAACAAGTTAAATCGATGCACTCGGGATGGTCGCTGCCGCTGATGACACCCATGAACCGTACGGCCTCTTTTTTCACATTGCCAATTGCCGCAATGGCGCCATAATTCGAGCGCTTCAAACCGACATCCTCCGGGGTCAGGGAAAACGAATTTTGCGATCCGTCCGGATAAAATTCGTGAATCACGCTCTCTCCGATATTCGAGAGTTCATCCATCCCTTTCTCCTTGGCAGCGTCGAAACCATGTACGACCATCACCCGCTGATATCCGATCTCCTGCATGACCATGGCCACTTTGGGCAGGAGCTCTCTGGAATAAACTCCCCGCAGCGCATGGGTCGGGCGACAGGGGCTAGCCAGCGATGCGGCGATGTTCAAGGTCGATCCAAACCGGATCTGAGAAAGAATCCGTGCCAGAGACTTCGGATGCACCCTGGCGCTCATCCCGTTGAACAGGCCGATGCCGACTTTCCGGATGCTGTGAGCCACCGTATCGACATCACAGTCAACGTCAATGCCGATGAATTCCAGAATATCGACGGTACCGCAGGAGGATGTCAGCGCTCTGGCCCCATGCCGCGACAATCTGGCGCCGCCGGCGGCCGCCACAACCGCCGCCGCCGAACTGACGTTGAATGTTTTTAATTGATCCATTCCCGTGCCGGAGTTTTCCACAAGCGGGGCGCCCAGCTCATCATCAACTTTCACCGTATCGATATCCACAATCGCCTGCCAGGCGCCTGCGATCTCCTGTGCGGTCTCCCCTTTTGAAGCCAGTGCGGATAAAAAAGCGCCTTGCTGTAAATCGGGCTGAAGGTTCAGCAACATCTGCCTGAACATATCGTAGCTCTCGTTTCTGCTGAGATCTTTTTTTTCGATCAACCGCTGAATGTTCCATCCGAAATCCCGCAGTGCTTCATTTGTACATGTCATCTATATTTCCCCCAAGTTTATGGATAAAGAAGAATCTTCATGCCTCGCCGATTTTCCACCATTTCCAGCGCTGCGCCAAGATCATCCAGCGGCATCCTGTGTGAAATCATGTCATCCACAGCCACCCTGCCGTCGGCGATAAGGGAAAGCGCCTGCACGCCGTGGCGATAGCTGCATCCATACGCCCCGACCAGCGTCTGTTCGTTGTAGTGCAATTGATTGAAGCTGACCGGCAGTTGGTCATCCGCAGGACTCAGACCGGAAAACACGACAAGTCGCCCCCGGGGATTGAGCCGGGTGATAGCCGCTTCATAGGCGGATTTCGACCCCACGGCAACGATGCACACATCGAAATATGTGTCCGGACAGGACGTGGCCCCATGAATCAGCTCAGCGCGTCGCCGATCTGGATCGATGTTGAAAGGCCTGGCGCCCAGGGCTTTGGCTGCCCGGTGAAGCAGCGTGCCGGCAGGGCCTGCCCCCCAGACACCCACGGTTTTTCCTGTTCCGACGTCACCCAATTCCAGTGCATTCAGGCAGCAGGAAAGGGGCTCGGCAAAAACGGCCTGCTCCGCGTTTAATTGCGGTGATACGGCAATGAGGCTTTTGGCCGGTGCAATCACATATTCCGCAAAGCCTCCATCCCGATGAAATCCCATGACCCGCATCGAGCGGCAGAGATTCTGGGCGCCTGCCAGACAGGACGGGCAATTTCCGCACCACACCCCCGGATAGACATATACCCGATCCCCTTCCCGAAAACCGGCGACTGAAGTATCGATCTCTTTTACACGGGCCTGGCTCGATAAAGCTTCAACCGCTGAACCCATTTTCCGGATGATCCCGACGACTTCTTCCCCCGGGATTCGGGGAAGAACCAGATCCCGGTGCCCCACCCGGATCAGCTTCAGGTCGGTCCGGCACAGGCCGGTTACTTCAACCTGAATCAGCACCTCGTCTTCCAACGGATTTTGCAGGGGTGTTCGGGTGATCTCAAAATCGCCGACCTGTCGAACCATGACGCACTTCATTTCCATAATCGCTCCTGGTAAAAAAAACAAATCTGTCGAGAAGGCTCGGTTTTCCGGAGGCTTTCCATTGCTCATACCCTGAACGGCTGATGAGCTTTAGCCGCCACTGGGTGCTGAGCAGGTCGTTCAATATGGCGGATGATATCCGGGATCAGCCTTTTCCCTTCAGCCATTTTCCGATACCGAAAAAAACAAAAAAAATCAGGGATGCCAGGGTGACGATGGTTGCACCCGATGCCAGGTCCGCATAATAGGAAATGCACAGGCCGCCGATGGTTGAAAAAAGGGCTACGGCAATGGCAACCGCGAACATGGCGCCGTATCGATCGGTAATCTGGGCGGCTGCAGCGCCAGGGATGACCAGAAGGGCCGACACCAGGATGATACCGACCACCTTCATGCTGATGACCACGGTCAGGGCCAGGATCGTCAAAAAAAAATGATCCAGGAACATGACCGGAATCCCACTGACATGGGCCACCTCGCTGTCGAAGGCCACAAACAGCAGCTCCTTGAAGAACAGGCGAATCGATGCCAGCACCAGGCTGCCGAGAACGGCAATGATAAGAATATCCTGGTGAGTGATGGCCAGAATGTTGCCGAACAGATACCCGAAAAGGTCGACATTATACGTGTTGGACAATCCGATAAAAATGATTCCCAGGGCCATGGCCAGAGAAAAGAAGATGCCGATGGCGGTATCGGCGCTCAGACGCTTCTGGTTGCCGACAACGCCGATGGCATTGGCCACGCAAACGGCAAACACGATCGCCGAAACGGTGGGGGATACCCCGATCAAGGCGCCCAGCGCGACACCGCCGAATGCGGAATGCGCCACACCCACGCCGATAAATGAAAATTTGCGCAGCACCACAAAACACGAGACCACTGCCAGGACGATGCTGAGAAGGATTCCGGCGGCCAGTGCATTTTGCATGAAACCCATGTGCAGCCACTCAGTCATGGTCGACATGCCTCATGTTGCAGGAAACGCACCGGGCGTCGTGGACCATGACTTTCAGATTCCTGCCGAAAACCTTCTGGTGGATATCCGAATCCATATCCGAATCCGTCTCGCCGTGATAATGAATTTCGCGGTTCAAACAGGCCACGCGATCGGCATGAGACGTTACCACGCCGATGTCGTGGGATACCATGATGACGGATATCCGCTGCAGGCTGTCTCTTAACCCGGCCAGCAGTTCATAAAAATCCTCCTGGCCCACGCTGTCTACACCCGTGGATGGCTCATCCAGAACCAGGAGTCTGGGATCGGATACCAGAGCCCTGGCGATTTGAACCCGCTGCTGCTGACCCCCGGACAGGACCCCGAAGGGTTTGTCGGCATGATCGGCCATGCCAACCTGCTCGAGTTTTTCCAGGGCAGCCTGTCGGTGTCTGGGGCGAAACCGGGTAAAAAGTCCCATCTGCTGATACAGGCCCATGATTACAACATCCAGTGCGGTTACCGGAAAGGAGCGGTCCGCATGGGAAATCTGCGGCAGATATCCGACATTCAGCCGGGCCTGGCCGCCAGGTTTCTGTCCGAACAAGAGTATCGTGCCTTTTATCGGCGCGATCAGCCCGAGAATGACTTTCAGCAGCGTGGATTTACCGCCGCCATTGGGGCCGACAATACCCAGAATTTCGCCTTCGTAACATTTCAGATAAATGGATTTCAGCACCCATTTACCGTCGAACCGGACCCAGACATCCGAAATGTCCACCAGGATGTCTGGTTCGGGGCTTGTCATGATCTGGCAGGCTGTCACTGCATGGCCTCCTTCATGATCTGTAAATTATACCGCATTAAACCGATATAGGTATTTCGTCCGGTCAGGGTTTCGCCGCCCAGCGGGTCCAGGATCATCACCTTGACGCCGGCTTCCGTGGCGATGACATCGGCCACCTTGGGGCTGAACTGGGGTTCTGCAAAGACCGCGCGAATGTGAAACGACCGGATTTTTGAAACAATGTCGGCGATTTCACGGGGGGTGGGATTTCTTCCCGGGCTTTTCTCAATGACGCCGGTCAGGGTCAGACCATATCGGGCGATGAAATAATCCCAGGATGAATGAAAGGATACCACCTGCCGGATAGTGAATTGATTGACGGTATCGGCAATTTCCCGGTCCAGGGCGTCTATCTGAGCCAGATAGACCCTGGCGCGGGTTTCATAGGCCGTGGCATGAGCTGGATCGACCGTTGAAAATGTCTCTTGTATCCGATTGATCATGATTTTGGCAAGATATGGATCGAGCCAGACATGGGGATTGCCGGAGTCGTGTTCATGGCCGTGTTCGGCATTCGGGGATTTTTTGGAAGCATGGGGCGACTCTTTGGCGGATTCGTTGTGATGTGGATCTGTGGATCGGATCAGTGTCATGCCGTCGGACAAGACAACTGGTTTCAGTTTTCTGCCGGTAGACTGAACCAGTTGATCCGCCCAGAATTCCAGGCCGGCCCCAATTATCAAAAAGACTTTGGCCGAAGCGAATGTTTTGACCAGGCTGGGCTTCATCTCAAACGTATGCGGACTGGCGCCTGCCGGTACGATGGCGGTAACCGCAACATCATCGCCACCGACCTGCCGGGCTATATCCGCAACCGGAAAAATGCTGGTGATGACCTGAAGCTTTTCTCCATAAGAAATCGCAGGGAAACTCAGGAAAACACTTAAAAGAATCCAAACCAAAAGTCGAAAAGTAACCATATGCTGTTCCTGTTTCGGAAAAAGTAGTCTGTAGTCAGTGGCATTGAACAATTTTTAGGCTTTATAGCTTGGTACCCTGATCCCCTTATAAATACGCTCGCATCCGGCTGATGATTTCGGGCTTGGGCATGGCGCCAACCAGGGTATCTTTCAGTTGGCCGTTGTCAAAAATCAGCAGTGTGGGAATGCTTCGTGTGTCGAACCGGGCGGATGTCTGGGGGTTGGCATCCACATTCAGTTTGCCGATCCGAAACACGCCCTTGAACTCGCTTGCCAGCTCGGCGATGACCGGCCCGAGGATTTTACAGGCGCTGCACCAGGGGGCCCAACAATCCATCAAAGTCGGGATCGGCGATCGCAGGACTTTTTCCTCGAAATTGGCATCCGTGATCATCACCGGCTGCTGAATGAGAAGTTCACTGGTTTTCAGCGCCTCGCCGCATTTCCCGCATTTGCCGGGCTGACCTGCGTGGTCTGCCGGAATGCGGTTTCGGGTTCTGCACGAAGCGCAACGGAACAGGTAGTGGGTTGGGGTTGTCATCAGGGCATCACTCCATATTCTTTGAGTTTTTTATGAAGGGTTTTTCGTGTAATTCCCAGTTTTCGGGAAGCGAGGCTTTTGTTACCGTCTGCGGATGCCAGCGCACTTAAAATCGTCACTTTTTCAACGGCGGTAAGCGGCATGGTTTCGGTGGGTTCCACAGATTTCATGAATACCGGAGATGATGAAGCAGGGCCAGCCGGCAGCATGGGAAGCTCCTGGTCATCCAGATAGTCGCTTCGGGACAGCACCACGCCCCTTTCAACGGCGTTCATCAGTTCCCGGACGTTTCCCGGCCAGTCGTACCGGATCAGATGATCCATCGTCTGAGGGGTGAACCCCTTGATGGATTTATGATTCAAGGTCGCAAATTTATCGAGAAAGTGCTGTGCCAGCAACGGGATGTCTTCTTTTCGTTCCCGCAGCGGGGGCAGATTCAGGTTGACCACGTTGAGCCGGTAATACAAATCCTCCCGAAACCGCCCGGATGTGGTCAAAGTCAGCAGGTCTTTGTTGGTGGCGACAATCAGCCGGACATCCACGGCAACCACCTGCTCGCCGCCGACCCGGGTGATCTCTCTTTCCTGAAGCACACGAAGCAGCTTGACCTGCATCATCAAAGACATTTCACTGACTTCATCCAGAAAGAGACTGCCCCCGCTGGCTTGCAGGAATTTGCCTTCTTTTCGGCGATCCGCGCCGGTGAAAGCGCCTTTTTCGTGACCGAAAAGTTCCGATTCCAGAAGGGTTTCGGTAATGGCCGCACAGTTGATTTTGATGAAAGGGCCGGCTTTCCGGTGGCTGTTGAAATGAATCGCTCCGGCAATCAATTCTTTTCCGGTTCCGGATTCGCCGTGAATCAAAATGGTGGCTTCAGAGGGGGCTACCTGAGCGACCGTTTCCAGAAGCTTAGTCATCTTAAGACTTTGTCCGATGATCTGTCTTCGGTCGAATCGCTGATCCAGGTGTTGCCTGAGCATGCGGTTTTCTTCCCGAAGCAAAATGTGTTCCATGGCCCGTTCGATGGTGATTTTCAGTTTGTCGAAATTGAGGGGTTTGGTCAGATAATCGTAAGCGCCGGCTTTCAGAGCTGAAACCGCGGATTCAATGGAGGAATAGGCGGTCATGATAATCACCGGAATGGCAGGATTGATCGCTTTGATGCGGCCCATGGCCTCGAGACCCGAGATCTTCAGCATGCGCACATCCATCAGAATCAGATCGAAAGGTCGATCCTGAACGGATTGGATGGCAACAGCACCGTCGTCGGCTTCGACGATTTCATATCCCCACCCGCCGATTAACGTGCGCAGCATGGTTCGGTGAGCGGTATCATCATCAACGACCAGGATGGAGCAGGTGGATTTCTTTTTCATGGGGATACAGTCTCCAGGGGAAGTCGGATCGTAACTGAGGTGCCTTTTTCGGCCAGGCTTTCGACCTTGATCTCACCATCGTGAGCATCGATAATATTGTGGACGATAGCCAGCCCCAGCCCTGTTCCCGATGTTTTTGTGGTGAAATAAAGGTCAAATATCTGCGACAGATCGGATTCGGAAATACCCGATCCGTTGTCTGAAATTTGAAGGATCAGTCGATCCTGATCGCATTTGGCGCTGATTACGATTTTGCCGCTGCCGTCTATCGATTCGACGGAATTCAACAAGAGATTCAGCAGTACCTGGCTCATCTGGTCCGGATCCATATGAATCAGCGGAATATCCGATTGAATTTTCGTTTCGATGTCGGTGTGGCGGTCATGGGATTGGCGTTCCATCAACTTCAGTGTCTTGTGAATGACATCTGAAATGGGGACCGGTTGTTTGGCGACCGTGATGGGCTTGGCAAACGCCAGCAACTGGCTGACCACACGATTCAATCGGTCCACTTCTTGAATCATGATTGAAGACACCTCATGATCTTCGGGAATGTGTGCATACCGTTCCCTGAAATAGGTGGCAAAGCCTTTTATCGAACTTAAAGGATTGCGGATTTCATGGGCCACGCCTGCGGCAAGGCTTCCGAGGGATGCCAGCCGCTGGGATCTGGCCAGCGCTTTTTGAAGGGCCTGGACTTCACGAAGATCCTTGAACAGAAGCACATATCCGAGAAAATTTCCGGTGTCATCCTGGAGTCTGGCGGCGCTGACCTGAAGCGGCAGTCGCGTTTTATCCGCGATGTGACAGACAATTTCCTTTTCAACCGCTTGAGTTTCGATTTTTGGATCTGAAATCAGCTCCAGAAACATCTGCGGTAGAACCTCAGCCGCCTTTTTTCCGGACGCATCGACCGCAGACAGGTTCAGTACCCGGTCCGCTACCTGATTGAAGGATGTGATGATCAGAGACGTATCCAGAGCAATCAACCCGATGGGCATATTTTCGACCAATGTATCGGAAAACGCTTTGATTCTGGAAAGCGATGCCCGCGTCATGCGGAAGTTCTGCGCCAGAAACAGCATCATCACGCCGGCAAAACCGATGAAAAGAAGAATCGTTCCCATGACCACCGTATGCATGGCGTCGGCACGTCTGGCCTCTTCAATGGAATCCATATCCAGGCCTATAAAAATGATTCGGGAAACGCCCTGTCCGTCGGTTGGAAACGACGGCACTGGCGGCAGCGGCACCGGAGAATCTCCCTTCATGCGGCTCCGATGGAACCCCGGGGGAAGGCGGGTCGGGGTAAATCTTCGATAGAACTCGAATATTTTTTTCCCGTTATGCTCGGGAAGAATCCGCCACATACTTTCCGGTGATTCTGAAATGGCTTCCAGGTTCATATCTTTTCCATGGGTGCTGCCGATCTGTTCCGGATCACTGCTGGCCATAACGATTCCCTCGGCATCCGTGACGATCAAATGAACAATGTCCGGCTGCTGGGCGGTTTCCATCAGCAGTTTCTGCAGTTGAAAGCCTTCCCAGCGCCCGGCCATGCCGGTTCGGGTTCCGGCCTCGAAGGACCGGACCAGGGCCGCAGCTTTTTCTTTCAGCAGCTTTTCGGAATTTTCTTTTTGCCGGTTGATATTTTCAATCGTCATGAACGAGAAAATGGGCAGCAGAACCAGCACGGCCCCGATCAGCACCCAGGGTGGAATACCTGTCCAGAAACGGTTTGATAACATATTGCCGGATTTCATCGAAAGAGAATAAAAGCGCTCAGATCTCCGGCTCCCTTGCGGATGATTTCAGGCGTATCGTTGATCAGTGATACCACGCTGGATGGATTTCCCGATACGGAACCCGCATCGATGACCAGATCCAGCCGGGACCCATAATGCTCATGAATCAGAGAGGCATTATCAAAGACTGAACCATCCGGATCTGTCGCACTGGTCGAGATAATGGGATTTCCCAGAGATCGGACCAGGGCGATACAGATCGGGTGATCCGGCACACGAATGCCGGCTGTTTTGCGTTTGGTCAGCATGATTTTCGGGACCAGTTTGGAGCCTTCCAGAATAAAGGTATAAGGCCCTGGCAGATGGCGTCTCATGGTTTTATAGCCGTAATTGGTGACCTTGGCGTAGTCGCTGATATGTTTCAGGTCCGAGCAGATAAAGCTGAATGGTTTGGATGAATCCCGCTGCTTGATCTGGTAAATTCTCTGAATGGCTTTTTTATTCATGATGTCGCAGCCGATGCCGTAATAGGTATCCGTGGGATAGGCGATGATACCGCCATCTTTTAGGATGTCAATCACTTTGGCAAGAAACCGCGGCTGCGGGTTTATGGGATTAATACTGATCAGCATGGTTACCACCTGGTAAAAAGTCACAAAAAACGCAGAGAAACCGATGAACAGACTACCATTGATCTATCCACATATCTGCGATAGTACTATAACCGTGTTCAAATGACAACGGAATATACATTTTCGGCCTCGATCATTGTTAGGGCCGGCCCCCCTCCCGACCTTCCCCCGCTGGGATGAGGAGCACAATAACTCCCTCCCCCTTTATCTTTGCGCCTTTGCGGTGAAATAAAAAGGGTCATTCTTGACTTTGGGCTGCTTTTATGAGCATTATGCACGACAAAAATCAGAATTCAAACGATCGAGATGCCGATTGAGAAACAGGCGCCTCGATTTTAGAAACAGGCGCATCGATCGCCATTCCGGCTGGATTATGGGCGGCACGATGATCGAAGTCGGCAAATCACTTTATCATTACTTTTTTAATGAAAATTTTCAGGATTGCTCATGGCACAATTTCAATCTGTATATATTTTCCCCACCATTCCCGAACCCTTGCAGTTTTTAGATAAGTTATCGAGAAATCTCTGGTGGAGCTGGCAACGGGATGCCGTTGAACTGTTTCGGCGCATCGACCCCCGACTCTGGCGGGAAGCCAATGGGAACCCCCTGGTTTTTTCCACCCTGATTCCTCAGAATCGTCTTCATGAGCTTGCGCAGGACGAAAGTTTTCTGGCCCATCAAGAACGTGTAATGGCGCGTTTTGAATCCATGACTCAGACGCCGATAAACGCATCTGCTTCTGCTTTTGGAGACAAGGGAACGGTTGCTTATTTTTCAATGGAATTCGGCATTCATGAAAGTCTTCCATTGTTTGCCGGAGGGTTGGGCATTCTGGCCGGAGACCATTTGAAATCTGCTTCCGACATGCGGGTGCCGCTGACCGGTGTCGGCCTTTATTACCGGCAGGGGTATTTTCATCAATACCTCGATTATGATGGCTTCCAGCAGGAGTCCTATCCCAGAACCGATATGTTCACCATTCCCCTTGAACGGGCTATAGACCCTGAAGGCAACGAAGTTCGCATATCGGTTTCCGGACCCGATGGCGAAATTCATGCGATTGTATGGAAGCTGAATATCGGCAGAATTCCGCTATATCTTCTCGATACCAATATCCGCGACAATCCACCGGAAATAAGAGATATCACCTCGAGCCTGTATACCGGAGACCAGAGAAAACGGCTGGCTCAGGAAATTCTTCTCGGGGTCGGCGGCATGCGGGTATTGACCGCTTTGGGATTATTTCCGACGGTGTGCCACATGAATGAAGGGCACTGCTCGTTTGCCAGTCTGGAGCGCCTGGCCTTGTTCATGTCCCGATTGAAAATCGATATCAAAACAGCGCTCGAGATTGTCCCCCGGACAACCGTTTTTACCACCCATACGCCGGTTGCAGCCGGTCATGACGAATTCCCGGCGTTTATGGTCAGGCCTTATCTCATTCCCTTTCAGGAAACGCTCCAAACATCTGTGGACGAAATGCTGACCTGGGGGCAACCCATTGCGGCTGCATCCGATCAGCCTTTTTGCATGTTCGTTCTGGGTCAGCGCATGTCCCAGTATTGCAACGGCGTCAGCAAACTGCATGGAAAAGTCGCCCGGCGCATGTGGATGCATATCTGGCCGGGGGTTTCGGAAAGCGAGATCCCGATCACCCATGTTACAAACGGCGTGCATATTCCAACCTGGATATCCCACGAAAACGCCCTGCTTTTCGAGCGATATATCGGTCCCGACTGGCACATGGATATCGAGCATCTGGATATTTCCAAACGCTTCGATCAGATTTACGATGAGGAACTCTGGCGTGCGCACGACATGAATCGCTCCAGGCTCATCCGTACCTGCCGGGAGATGATGATCTCTCAGTATCAGCGTCGTCATGCACCCATGGCCAAGATGAAAGATGCCGAATCGGTGCTGGATCAGGATGTTCTAACCATTGCCTTTGCCAGGCGCTTTGCCTCGTATAAGCGCGCCTACCTGATTCTTCAGGAATCCGAGCGTTTTGAAGCCATGCTGAATTCCGAGACCCACCCGGTACAGTTCATTTTTTCTGGAAAAGCCCATCCCCGGGATACCGAAGGCAAAGACTTGATCAAACGGCTGATTGAATTTGCCAGAAAACCCGGCATCCGGCATCGCATCGTTTTTCTTGAAGATTATGATATCCATATCGCCCGACATCTGGTTCAGGGAGCGGATGTCTGGCTCAATACGCCGCGAAGACCCTTTGAAGCATGCGGTACATCCGGCATCAAAGCGGCCATTAACGGAGTACTCAACCTCAGTATTATGGACGGCTGGTGGGATGAGGGATATTCCGATGGCTGCGGCTGGCAGATCGGCAACCGTATCGACTATACGGATCCGGGTTATCAGGATCTGATGGATAGTCGATCGCTCTACAATGTTCTGGAAAATGAAGTCATTCCCTGTTTTTACGAAAGAAGCAAGGGCGGCATTCCGCTGACATGGATACGCATGATGAAAGCCTCCATGAAAATGGCCATGCAACAGTTCAGCAGCCAGCGAATGGTCAGGGACTACCAGGAGAAATTCTACCATCCGGCAGCCTGTCGGTTTCAGGATCTCTATGACAATCATGCCGATGAGGCCAGACAACTTGCCGATCAGCATCTCAGGCTGGTACTGCACTGGAAAGAGATTCACATCCAGCCTCCGGCTATTGTGGATCCCCAAAAATTTTATCGGGTCGGCGATGCTTTCAGTGTTACGGCTGCGGTTCATCTGGGTGTTCTCAATCCCTATGAAGTGGATGTGGAACTTTGTCTCGGCACCTCAAAAATCGTCGACGTACTCGAAGATATTCAGACGGAAGCCATGACCGTCAGCAAAGAGTTTGGATATGGTCATTTCCAATACTCCTGCACCACGATTTGTAAAACCTCCGGTCAGTTCGCCTTTACGGCGAGGGTGACGCCCCGGGGTGATGAATGGATTAAACATACCCCGGGACTGATCACCTGGGCGTAACGGAATGCTGTTACCATTACTTGTTTTGACTAAAGGAATTCTTATGACACAATCCCGAAACCCCCGCATCCTTATCGTAACGCCGGAGGTAACGTATCTGCCCAACCGCATGGGAAGTCTTGCCTCTTATCTGACGGCCAAAGCAGGCGGCCTGGCCGATGTTTCCGCGGCGCTGGTGAATGCACTGTTTGACCAGGGCGCCGATGTCCACGTCGCCATGCCCGATTATCGGGCGATTTTCAGCGGGCAGATGGCGCCTTTTCTGTCCAAGGAACTTCAAGCTATTCAGAATAAAATGCCGGGCGAGCGTATTCATCTGGCGGAAGATCGCGCTTTTTTTTACAAAAACCGGGTCTATTCGGATTACTGGCTGGAAAATATCAAAATGTCGCTAGCCTTTCAGCGGGAAGTCATCAACAACATCGTTCCCAGGGTTCAGCCCGATCTGATTCACTGCAACGACTGGATGACCGGACTGATTCCAGCCATGTCCAGAAGAATGGGGATTCCCTGTCTGTTTACGATTCACAACATTCATACGATGAAAACGTATCTATGGCAGATCGAAGATCGGGGAATCGATGCCGCCTATTTCTGGCAGCACCTGTATTATGATCGCATGGCAATCGAATATGAGGAAACCAGGGATTCCAATGCTGTGGATTTTCTGAGCAGCGGCATTTTTGCCGCCCATTTTGTCAATACCGTCAGTCATACCTTCCTGATGGAAATCGTTGATGGACGTCATGGTTTTATTGAAAAATCCATTCAGCAAGAACTGACCAATAAATGGCATGCAGAATGCGCTGTCGGGATACTCAATGCACCGGATCCGGCGTTTAATCCCTTGAACGATAAATATCTGACGGCCACTTATGGCCCGGATGACCATGTCTCAGGGAAAAAACAGAACAAAGTCGCCCTGCAAAAGCTGCTCGGCCTGATCGAGGACGAGAATGCGCCGATGTTTTTCTGGCCATCCCGGCTGGACAGCATTCAAAAAGGCTCGCAGCTTCTGGCGGATATTCTCTATTCGGTCATTTCCCGATATTGGAAGAACAATCTGCAGATCGTTTTCGTGGCTAACGGCGATTATCAGCAGCATTTCAAGGACATCGCCCTCTACCACGGCATTCAAAACCGGATTGCGATCTGCGATTTCAGTGAAGATCTCGAACACCTGTCATATGGGGCTTCGGATTTCATTCTGATGCCGTCCCTGTTCGAGCCTTGCGGCTTACCGCAGATGATCGCGCCGATCTATGGATCACTGCCGGTTGCCCATGACACCGGTGGCATTCACGACACCATTTCCCATCTGGATATGTCTCAACATGCCGGAAACGGCTTTTTATTCAAACATCATAACGCCGCAGGTCTGTCGTGGGCCATCGATCAGGCGATGGCTTTTTATCGTCTTTCAGATAAAATCAGACGGAACGAGATTGAGCGTATCATGAAAGAGAGTATTGCCCGCTTCAATCATTCGGTAACCGCCGGGCAGTATATCAACCTTTATGAAAAAATGCTCCAGCGGCCGCTGATCAACTAAGCTGATTACTGACATCTGTATTTTCATGGTAAAAAAATGGAGAATCGATTCATGGCTGAATTTACTTATCAGGAAATGTTTCCTCTTGGTTCCGATCAAACGGAATATCGCATGTTGACATCCGATTTTGTTTCAGTTGCTTCCTTTGAGAATCAGAGCATCGTCAAGGTCGCGCCCGAGGGGCTGACCCTCCTGGCGGAGCAGGCGTTCAAAGATATTTCTCACCTCTTGAGAAGACCGCATCTTGTGCAATTGGTCAAGATATTGAATGATCCCGAAAGCTCCGCCAACGACCGTTATGTGGCCCTGGAGATGCTGAAAAACGCGGCGATCTCCGCCGAAGGCGAATATCCGATGTGTCAGGACACCGGAACAGCCGTGATCATAGGCAAAAAAGGTCAGCATATCTGGACCGGTTACTCGGATGAGGTGGCTCTGTCCCAGGGGGTGTTTAATGCCTATATCCGCAACAACCTGAGGTATTCCCAGAATGCGCCGTTGACTCTTTACACGGAAAAAAACACCGGCTGTAATCTGCCGGCCCAGATCGATATTTTCGCAACCCCCGGGGATGCCTATAAATTTCTCTTTATTGCCAAAGGCGGTGGGTCCGCCAATAAAACCTATCTTTTTCAAGAAACCAAGGCTGTGCTGGCGCCGGACAAGCTTCCGGAATTTTTAAAGACCAAAATGAAAAGTCTCGGCACGGCTGCCTGCCCACCCTATCATCTGGCAGTTGTCATCGGTGGCACGTCGGCGGAAGCCAATCTCAAAACCGTGAAGCTGGCATCGGCAGGATATCTGGATACACTTCCAGAGCAGGGAAATGCGCTGGGCCACGCTTTTCGGGACAAAGAACTGGAGGCTGTACTCTATAAGATGTCGCGGGAGCTGGGCTTGGGCGCCCAGTTCGGCGGTGTGGCTTTCTGTCATGATGTTCGTGTGATCCGCATGCCCCGGCACGGAGCGTCCTGCCCCATCGGCATGGGGGTCAGTTGCAGCGCGGACCGCAACATCAAGGCCAGGATCACCCGGGACGGTATTTTCCTGGAACGGTTGGAAACCGATCCCGCGCAGTTTCTGCCGGAACCGTCGGATGAAAAGGATGACGCCGTCCATCTTGATCTGAATCGGCCCATGTCTGAAATCCGGCAGACCCTCAGCCAATATCCCATCGCCACCCGGCTTTTGTTGACCGGAGATATCGTGGTGGGCCGGGACATCGCTCACGCCAAGCTCAAAGAGCGGCTCGATCGGGGCGAGGATCTGCCTGAATATTTCAAGAATCACATCGTGTATTATGCCGGGCCTGCCAAAACGCCCGAGGGACGGGCATCGGGTTCCTTCGGCCCGACCACGGCGGGCCGCATGGATTCGTATGTGCCGCTGTTTCAGCAAAGAGGAGGCTCCATGATCATGCTCGCCAAGGGAAACCGCACCCAGCAGGTGACAGACGCCTGTAAAAAATACGGCGGATTTTATCTTGGCTCCATCGGCGGGCCTGCTGCCCGGCTGGGAAGAGACTGCATTACCCGCATTGAGACCCTCGAATATCCGGAACTGGGTATGGAGGCCATTTTCAAGATTTCAGTCAAGGATTTTCCAGCGTTCATCATCGTGGACGACAAGGGAAACGACTTCTTTTCCCGTCTCATGCAGTAACCCGTAATGCGCCTGGGTCTTTGGCCACCCACACCGCAACACTGCTTTCCTGAAGGGCAATCAACGTGTTCAGGATATAATATCTGATAAACACACCACAACATTCCAAGGGGGCGCCAGCATCAACGCGAGTTGGATGAGTTCTATGTCTTGCATGACTCAAAACTAATGTGATTACTATGAAATATCAACTCAAGCACTGACTACAGTTTCAATGCCCCGATGGTGTTCGTCAACGGGACTTATGGCGGCTTCTGATTCATCGATCTGAGACCACGGGGGCGAAAAATCTTTCGCCCCCGTATCTGCACTGGTTCAGTTGAAAGGGATACCATTTTATGATTGCATAACATTCTAAAATTGTTGCATAGAGTTCTCTTCGTTTTTATATCTGGAGCCATGAACGATGGAAACATGCGTAAAAATCACCGCCGGCTACTGAATAAGAAAACAGGAGGAATTAATGAATGAGAAAAGTCATCCATCTACAACAGCAAGCATCCTGATTGTCGACGATCGGGAAGAAAATCTTCTGGCGCTGGAAAACTGGCTGGAGAATCCCGGGCTGAAAATCGTCAGGGCGACTTCTGGCAACGAGGCGCTGGGACTGATGCTCGAGGAAGATTTTGCTCTAGTGCTGCTGGATGTTCAGATGCCGGGGATAGATGGATTTGAAACAGCCGAACTGATGCGCTTGAGTGAGAAAACTAAAAACATCCCTATCATTTTCGTCACAGCTATCAATAAAGAGCTGCAATCCGTTTTCAAAGGGTACACGGCAGGAGCCGTGGATTACCTGTCCAAACCCCTGGATCCGGATATTCTGAAAGCAAAAGTGGGCGTTTTCCTTCAACTGTATCTGCACAAACGGTCACTTGTCGAGATGCAGGCAAAACTGGTGGAGAAGAATATCATACTGGAGCGCCAGATAAATGAAATCAAGGAAAAGACCGAGCAGTTACGGGAAAAGGATCTTCAGCTCCTAGAGATGGACCGCATCACCGGCATAGGCACCTTGGCGGCCGGTATCGCCCATGAAATCAACAATCCCCTGGGCTTTCTGAAAAGTACGCTTGGCACATTAAATAAAAATATGCAAAAGATGCGTGACGCCCTGAGATACTGGGATAGCAAGCCGGCAACTGAGCCACTCATGCAAGGGTACCTGGAACATGTTGCGGCGATCAGCCTACACCGGGTTGTTAACTCCATGGACGAAAAATTTAACCGGGCCGGCAGGGGCCTGATGCGTATCACGGATATTGTGGACAACCTGAAGCATTTTTCCGGGATCGACATGGAGCCACTGACCAAAATAGATATCAATAAAAACATAGCTGAAGTTTTGAAGGTTGTGTTCAACCAGGAGGAGAAAAAGATCGAGATTATTACGCAGCTCCAGGATGAGCTTCCCCTGGTTGAGTGCGTCCCCTATGAAATAAACCAGTGCCTGCTGCAACTGCTGAAAAACGCCATCGATTCCCTGGAAAACGAAGGCACGATTAAAATAACATCTGAATGGCATTGTGAAAACGCACGGATTGTTATTCGGATAGTTGACAGCGGTCGGGGGATGTCTCCGGAAGTGCTGCGGCAGGCGTTCAATCCATTTTTCACCACCAAGCCGGTCGGCTCCGGAACGGGCGTGGGGCTATCGCTGACCGAAAGGATCATCAAGCGCTACTGTGGCATGGTTCAGCTTGAAAGCTCAGTCGGCCGGGGCACTACGGCTACCATAAAACTGCCGGTATGTCTGCTGAAATAGGGAGCTGGGGCAGGTTGCAGGAGTTTCTACCTGCCTAAAAGGCAACAGGATGGAGGCGGGCTTCACCCTCGTGGCAGTCCATTAAACTGATAAAGTTTAATCGGAAATCCGGTTTGAAGTTGAAAGAAATTTCAGGGAGTGCGGCATAGAACTAGGGTCTTGCACTTAACTATCTATCATTACAAAGAATTTATTCGCAAGCCGGCGAATTTCTTACGAAGCCGCCCATATTGGGAACATCAACCTGTCTCCTGGGATGGTTCAAAATACTTCGCACACTTATCAGGGGGGGTGTCGGCCGGGCGACACCCCTTATCTAATTAAAATTATAAGTGAATAAGTGTGTGTCTGAAAAGTTTTGTGTCGCCGCTGCTGACACACTTTGTGCGGATAAAAAGACAATTTTGATCATCAACTGTTCGTTCCAGAAAACTCTAAACGGTATCGGAAGAGCATACTTTCCCAAGCTGATATTAATTGCAATCTCCCAGAGGCTTGCAGGGCTGACAAAAATTGACTCCTCCTGAATAACGATATGTTCACGTGCATTTTCGCTCAATCGGGGATCGTCCAGTAAAAACCAGAGCAGTGTATGGGTGTCCAATAACAGACTCATAATCTCAACAAGCTATCAACCACCACGATCAGGGTAAAACAGCTTCTTGCCGCTCTCCCGTATTCGGAGGATTTTCTCGTCAGACTGGAACAAAGACGATCCGCTGTAGAGAAGGAACTGGGTGTTTTATGGAAAGCCTATTTTTTTGAACCGTTACCCAAGCACTTTTTCACTTCAGAACCATGGCAGATGGCTTGTCTATGGGCGAAAGCGTGGCTGAAATTTGCGCCACTGTATGGATTGTCACCATCAGAAGACCAACAAAGCGCATACAAGGATTTTACCGTCAAGATCATATTGTCCTGGCTTCTGGTGCGAACAGTTTCAGTTCGGATCGTATCAGTCATTTTCGGATATCAGTCTATTCACATAAGCAATAATATCCCCTCTATGCTACCGGGAATTTGTTATCGGCGATCCAGAATTGGCTATCTTCGCCTGCATCTCGGGAGTCAATTGCTTGACAAGCTCTGCATTGACGGCATGAGACGTGGTATCTTGAAAGCTGGAGAGGCCGCTGCTTATCCTTGCAATTCCGATTGCATACGAAAGCGATCGTTCCGCGAGCGACCCGTCCCTGACCGCGGGATCGATATCTATCGCAAGTATCGAAATGGTATTGTCGCTGTTGCGGACGATATCAACCGTGCGTAACTGCTTGGGGAAATCCCTGAGAGATGCGGTTTCAATTTCCCAGAAGCCTTTTTCAGGATGGGTGGCGTCGGGTGAAGGTTGTGCCGTAATAGTGTTCAGGTGGCGATGTCCCGCGATCCACAGGATGAGATTCGGATAGTTGTGAAGCGTAGCGAGTAGTTCATTATCTGATTTAATGGAATGGGGGTCGCGGGCTGGAGGCGTGTATGGGTCGGTGGTGGCAGGTACGTAGAACATCGGTGTGGGTGTCGGGTTCGTGAGACTTGTTTGAGGTGCGATCGGTACATGTGCTGCGATGATCATAAGCATGCCATCGGTCTGACCTCTATCGAGTTCACTGACAAGCCAGTTGTACCTTTCCTGGTCGATACACCCCATCCCATCATAAGGGAATTCCGCATTGGGATTTGCCTTGCACGTATCGTCGAGTGCAAGGACCCGGATCGGTATATTCGTCTTCGGCTCGAAGGTATAGCAGGCAAAGTCCTTATCGATGTTGTTCTGCGTGAATCCGTGACCCACCGGGCTGGACGTGGTATTGAAGAATTCTTTCATCCAATTCAAGGTCGATGAGCCCGTTACAGTGTTGTCCACGACATTTATGGTGCTTAGCGAACGGCGGTCCGGATCGGCGACAACTTTGGGGGGTGTCGCGAAGAACGCTTCCGGCCCCGCGCCCCTGATGTTCCCGTCTGGTGTCGTTCCATCGACCACCCCCATATAATAACCGTGAATTTCAGGACTCGGGGATGTGAAATCAAGGCCGAAGTTGAAGATCGTATCACCGATATGGAGACTTCGGGTGTAATCGCTCTCACGATAAATGCCCGTTAAATACTGGTCGTGGTTACCGACAACCTGATACCATGGGATCGATTTGTTGAGTCCGGCCGCTTTGTAGGGTTTCTGATAGTTGATACTGCTCGCTCCGAGGTGATCGCCCGAACTGGGGGTGATTTCCTTGCCATCCAGAACATCGATAAACCATCTCAGTTCGTTGTACTGCGTGTTATTGCAAGCATCTCCCAGAGAGATGCCGAAATCAAACGATGTTTCATTATGGAGGGCATTGACTGTCTGGATAGCGGCATCGAAGAACTGGGTTGTATAGGAAATAATCGGTGAATACGCGCCAAATGAGAGACCGCCGGCGCCAAATGGCGCGATCAAACCGCTGTAAATCACCTGGACAGGAGATTCTTTGTCGGTGATATGAATGTCGGTTATGGTAAAGAAATTCAAAAGACGGCCCGCATTCGTGGCAGATGCACTCTGGTAACCGACTGGCATGATATCGGTCCGCTTGTCCAAAGTCAGTCCGGGTCCTTCCTGCCATGCACTATAACCGAAAACATCGTAAAGAGAAATATCCGCCGGGGAAATCTGCGGCGTGGTCAGAGATAATGCAACTGGGGAAACCGTTTTCTGGACGGTCGTGAAAACATCCGCCGCGATGGGGTATGTTCCGATGATAATCGAAACGATGTTGGAGAACTCGCTGACGCCGGAATTATCGCGGGACTGGACCGCCGCATAAAAGGCGGAGCCGGCCGGCAGTTCGCCCGACACGCTTTTTTGAGTTCCCATATCCACGCTCACGATGGATGCCGGATCCGTAAATGGCATTGGGGCGAACGTCAGCGTGTAACCCGTTGCGCCGGCGACTTCAGTCCACGATAGGTATACCCAGCTCCCATTTGTGACGCTTAACACCGGAGGCTGCGGCTGAGCCATTGCCGAACCTGATATCAAAAGCAACAAAGCACAGACCATTACAACAAAGCATTTATTAAATTTCATACCATCTCCCTTGTTTTGGATGCTAAGATGCATCCCGGAAATACAATGTTCACAATATGCTTGAAATGTCAACGGAATTTAGATGAACGACATTCATTCACGGGTATTGGCTGAAGTTATGGAACCAATTTGCTCTTGACCATATTCCGAGGCTCTGCTATTCAGAAAGCTTCAGAAATCAGTTTGTTATCATATTTGGGAGGTGATGGTGAAAAGCATTCTGGATTCCTGCATACCCCGAGATGACATTCTCAAAGGAACATTCAACCCGGAAATATTTACAGCATCGTTGGGAGCGGTAATCAAGGGTTACCTTGAAGCAGGATCAGGATTGCATTCGGTTTACAGCAATGCAGAAAATTTTTTCCGGAACGCAACTTACCCGTCCCAGGGGCTGAGAACGGTTGTTCAGGAAGTATTTTTACGGCTGTCCGGCAACAACACGGTACCGGCCATCCACCGACTAGAAACCGGATTTGGTGGCGGAAAGACCCATACACTCACCGCCTGTACTCATATTGGATTCAGGGGCAATGAATTCCGGAAAGCCTTAAAGCTTCCGGTGAGTTGTTTGAGGTGCTGGATGGGCTTTCCGGAAAACGCAACAGGATCCGTTCTGGCGGATAGGAATACATAATGGAAACTCAGTCTCTAATTTTTGGCCTGAAATAGCCATATGGCGACACGGAAACTGATGGAGGCTCCATGATAAACGAAGATCAATTAAAAGACATATTGTCCGATCTGGAAGCCGATTATATCGAGCGTACAACGTCAACGAC
>CAJBLH010000174.1 GCA_903953895.1 uncultured Desulfobacteraceae bacterium
ACAGTTCTATTCGCCGTCGTAACGCCGCTTACCGCAGGAAGACCAACACATACGCGAAAGATGAAGAATCCCTGCAAAGAACACTGGATGTCTATTGGGTGGTACATAACTTCATTCGCCCTCATTTCACTACAAAAAAAGTACCTGCGGTCGCAATGGGAATTATCAAAGAAAAACTCTCTTGGGAGAATATCTTCATGATCCAGGCAGCGGCAGCCGCATGATATCCCATTCTACTGAACCAGTGACAAATTTTCATGGACATTCAGGAAGTTCTTACCCATTCTGTCAGACAATCCCAATTCACCAATCCACGAAATATATTCCTGATATCCAAATTCTTGATGATATTCATGCGATAGGTTTTAGATTTTCTGGCAAATTATCCGAAAAATCCGAAATAACATCTTTAACTGGTTGAACCGATACATTCTCACGTTCCGCTATCTCTTCCTGCGTATGGCAGGACAGCCCTGCAGTTGGCAGATGAGACGGGAAGAAATGCGGAAGCGATAAGAAAGCATATCCAAAGGGGTGATGGAACTAGACAACTGTCCAGTTTATCCGGCACAGACAAACACCGCCCTTATGCTTCAGCAGCATCCAGGCAGTTGGCGGAAGAAAACCAGAAGGTATTAGAAGAATGATTAACATGGGGCGTGAAGAATTGGGAATCAATTCCCAGTTATCCGAACTATCCGGCACAGACAAACACCGCACATATGATCCCCCAGGGTGTTTTCAATCAGATCATCAGGAGGGTAAAAACTTTTCACTTTTGAAAAGCAAGAAGCCGAACGGATTTCATCTGTAATTCATAATCTTGAACCATGTGAATAAAAAATATACACTTTTGATTTCTGAATGAATAATTCAAACCGACAGGCTTGAAGGTTGACGGAAAAAGTTTACGCTGATAAAGATACCGGCGATATGAAAAAAGCTACCGTCATTAAAAAAAGTTGTACAGGGGTTGTACAAAACGGCTTTTCTGGCCAACTGATGAAAAAAGGATTTACAGATTTAACCCATTAACCCCTTGAATTACTTGGAGCCGGCGAGCGGACTTGAACCGCTGGCCTGCTGATTACGAATCAGCTGCTCTACCAACTGAGCTACGCCGGCCAGAATTTTTTATTTGGATTGGATACTGTGTTTATGCTTCAAAATCAAGAAAAAAATATGCTCCGCACCCTGATTGATTCCATTCCCTTTAGAAATCAGCGAATTGAATGCTCCGGAATTTCTGCATCCCAGCAGGCTTATTTACTTACATCTTCGTATCAACGCCATCCGCTTCCGATGATTATCGTAACCCCATCTGTCCGGGAAGCTCAGCAACTGCTGGATGACATGTTTTTTTATGCAGGCCCTGCGACGCTGCCCATCGGCATTTTCCCCCCATCCGCTTCCGGGGCGTACAAATCGCTTTGCAGTAACAGTGAAGCCTCGACCAAGCGCATCAGCGGATTGTATCAACTTATTTATGCTACGGTCTCTCCCATTTTGATCGCCCCCATTGAAGGCTTTCTTCAAAAACTCATTCCCAGACAGGAACTCTGCAATTATTCAGAGCTGTTGATGGAAAATGAAGAAATCAGCCTGGATCGACTGGTGGAGAAAATGGTTTCCGGTGGGTATGTACGGACGATGATCGTTGAAGAGCCTGGGGATTACTGCATCCGGGGGGGGATTTTGGATATTTTTTCTCCGCTGTATCCAGATCCGTTGCGTATTGAGCTTTTCGGTGACTGCGTCGAATCCATCCGTTTTTTTTCCGCATCCAGCCAGCGCACGATTGGAAACATTAAAGAGGCCATCATCATTCCCGCACGGGAAGCCATCATCAAGATGGAATCCATCGAATCGGTCATTAGCCGGATTCATGAACAGGCATCGCGCCTGGAGCTTCCGGTAACTACCGTCCGGGATCTGGTCGAACGCATCAAAAAAGAAGGTGTTTTTCCGGGAATCGAATTCCTGACCCCGCTCTTTTACCCAAAAATGGACACCCTCCTGGACTACGCGCCGCCGGATACCCTGTTCGTGATGGTGGAACCGGCCGAACTGGAAAAATCGGCACTGGCCTTTCATGACAAAACTACCCGGCAATTCATGACATCGCGACAAAATGCCGTGCTGTGCGTCGAGCCGGATGCATTGTATGAAACATGGAACCCTGTCTATCATTCAATTCTGGAATGCCATCCACTGCTCATCAGGCAAGTGTCGCTCACTTCCCCGGCCAATACTCCGCAGCCGTATCCTGCGGTTTTATTTCCCGTTGAAAACAATACGGATATTCAGGAAAAACTGACTGCACAGCGTAACACCGAGCAGCTCCTGCTACCGCTGGCGACCTGGATCAATGAAAAAAAAGAGCAACGATATGCAACTCTGATCGTTTGCAGCACCCGCCCTCAGGCCGAGCGACTCGATGCCTTGCTGCAACCATACGGGATTCAGCTATCGTTCGCCAACACCATTCCAGACCTGACTTCTGCCAAAGGCAAGGTATATGCCTGCCTCGGAAACATTTCTGCAGGCTTTGTGTGGCCGGATGAATCCCTTGCCATTATTTCAGAAGATGAGATATTCGGACGCAAGCATCACCGAAAACGCATCCCTGCCTCAAAAATTCACACGGAACAGATCATTTTCGGAGATCTGAAAAGAGGCGATCTGATCGTTCACAGCGATCACGGCATCGGCCAGTATGAAGGGCTGATCAAGCTGGTTGTGGACGGCACCACCAATGATTTTCTGCTCATCACCTACCGGGATGCAGACAAACTGTATCTGCCTGTGGTCCGGATGAACATGATTCAGAAATACCTGGGGGTGGAAGGTGTTGCGCCGGTTTTGGACAAAATGGGCGGGAAATCATGGGACAGGGTCAAAAGACAGGTCAAGCAATCGGTCGAGAAAATTGCCGGCGAGCTTCTTAAACTCTATGCCAACCGAAAAGTGGCTCCTGGCATTTCTTTTCAGGGCATAGACAGCTATTTTCAGGATTTTGAAGCCACATTTTCTTATGAAGAAACGCCGGATCAGTTGCGGGCCATCGAAGACGTCCTTCAAGACATGCAATCCTCCGTTCCGATGGACAGGCTTGTCTGCGGAGATGTGGGATACGGTAAAACCGAAGTCGCACTTCGGGCATCCTTTCTGGCGGTCAACAACAGCAAGCAGGCGGCGATTCTGGTTCCCACCACCGTACTGGCGGAACAGCATTTCGAAACGTTTTCCGCGCGGTTCAAGCGATATCCGGTCCGGGTCGCCTGTTTAAGCCGGTTCCGAAGCGCCAAAGAGCAGAAAGGCATTCTTGAAGAACTCAAGGCCGGCACTGTGGATATCGTGATCGGAACCCATCGCCTGCTTCAAAAGGATGTCGGGTTCAAGGATCTTGGGCTGATCGTTCTGGATGAAGAACAGCGATTCGGGGTCAAGCACAAGGAAAAATTAAAAAAATTCAGGCAGAATGTAGACGTTCTGGCTTTAACGGCCACGCCGATTCCCCGAACCCTTCACATGTCCATGATGGGGGTTCGGGATATCAGCATCATTTCGACACCTCCGGAGCATCGCCAGCCCATCGCCACTTTTATTTCGGAGTTCGACGATACCGTCGTCACCGAAGCCATTCGAAAAGAGCTGGCGCGAAAAGGCCAGATCTATTTTGTACACAACAATATTCATACCATCCAGTCCATGGCGGACCACCTGAAGCAACTGGTTCCGGAAGTCCGACTGGAGGTGGCGCACGGCCGTATGAGCGCCGACCAACTGGAATCTGTCATGCTGCGGTTTACGAAAAATGAACTTGACATGCTGGTCTGCACCACCATCATCGAGTCAGGCATCGATGTTCCTTCAGCCAACACCATGCTGGTCAACCGGGCCGACAGATTCGGACTGGCGCAGATATATCAACTGCGTGGCCGTGTCGGCCGATCCACTGAACAGGCTTATGCCTACCTGTTTATTCCGGCCGAACACACCCTGAATCCTGACGCCCTCAAGCGGCTGAAGGTTCTCATGGAACACAGCGATCTGGGCTCTGGTTTTCAGATCGCCATGAGCGATCTGAAAATTCGTGGTGGTGGAACGATTCTGGGCGCATCCCAGTCGGGTCACGTTGCCGCCGTCGGCTACGACATGTTTCTGAAGCTGATGGAAGAAGCCATGTCCGAAATCAAGGGGGAACCGATTCTGGAAAGCCTTGAACCCGATATTCAGATTACCATGAGCGCCTACATTCCGGAAACCTATATCCAGGATATCGACCAACGGCTCGTGGCATACCGGCGGCTGACAAAAATGATCAGTTTGGCGGAGATATCGGATTACAAAAAAGAGATGATCGATCGGTTCGGCCCGCTGCCGGACGAGGCAGCCAACCTTCTTTTGAAAATGATGCTCAAGGTTCTGTGTACGGCCGCGGGGGTCAAGCGGTTAGATCTTTTCGGTCAGCAGCTTCACCTGCGATTTTCAGAGGCACACCAGAAAAATCCATTTGGTATCGTGGACATGGTTGTGTCTGAAAAAGGCCGATTCGAATTCACCCCGGATCATGTTCTTAAGGTGCATCTGACCAGACGCCATTTCAGCGGTCTGCTGTCGGAAACCAAAAACATCTTGAAAGAGATCGGTCAGCGTGTTAACAATTCATGATAATTTAAAAAATAAGGAGCAGACAAGCTGTCATGATCCAACATATTCACATCAAACTAAAGAAGCATCCTCACCTTCTGCCTGCCGCCGCGGCCATAGCGATATTGATTGCCTGGTGTTGTCCTACAGACCCAGCCCTCGGAGCCGAAGTGATCGACCGGATTGTGGCAGTGGTCAATAACGACCTGATCTCTCTGGCAGATCTCAACACCCAGCTCAAACCGTATCTCGATAAGATTTATGCCATGGGATACCCGCCGGATAAGGAACGCCAGATGATTTTAAAGGTTCGGGAAGACGTTCTCAACCAGATGATCGATCAGAAATTGACCGACCAGGAAATCGACCGTTACAAAATCACGGCTTCGGATAAAGAAGTGGACAGCGCCATCGAGCGGGTCAAGCAAGCCAATTCCTTGAACGATGAAACCTTCCGGCAGGCGCTTTCCAAAGATGGCATTACGTTCGAGGATTACCGCAAACGAACCAAAGAGCATGTACTCCGATCCACGTTGGTCAATCGTGAAATCAAGTCCAAGGTCGTCATCACCAAGGAAGACATCAAAGCCTATTATGATGGGCATCCGGAGCAATATGGGCTCGAGCTGAAATATCACCTGGCGAATGTCATGATCAAATATTCCGATAACACAGATCCAACCACCCGGATACAGACCCAACTTAAGATGCAGGAAATCCTTCAGGATCTTAAAGCCGGAAAATCCATTGATGAAGTCATCCGTATGTATTCCAGCAATACGGTAAAGGTTCAAGGCGGTGAACTCGGAACATTTTCTCCTTCAACGCTCGATCCCAAAATTCGGCAAGCCCTGGAAGCAATGCAGCCGGGCCAGTATTCCGGAATTATCGAAACCGATTATGGTCCTCAGATTTTCCGCCTTCTGGATAAAGTGAATGCCGCAGGAAAGACGATTGAAGAAGCCAGCGCCCAAATTGAAAACAAACTCTACAAGGATATTGTAGATCAAAAATTTGCAAAATGGCTTGAAGAATTGCGGTCCCGATCCCATATCCAAATAATGTTATAAACTCTGAGTACATCAATTTTCACTCAACAGACGATTTGTAAACCATGACAATCAGTTTTACAACACCTGCCATTTTGCTCAGACGGGTTGATTTTGGAGAAGATGATCTGATTTTGACGGTATTTTCCCCGACCTGCGGTAAAATCTCCCTGATGGCCAAATCCGCCAGAAAAAGCAGGAAGCGATTTTGTGGCGCACTGGATTTGTTTTCAGTTAGCCGGATGGTTTGTACAAACGGCAAAGGCCGTCTTGCGATCCTTCAGGAGGCAACGGTAGAGCATCCATTCAGTCAAATCCGGGCCCATTTCAAAAAAACAGCTTATGCCAGCTATTTTGCGGAGATCATCAACAACTGGATGGAGCCGGACGTTGCACAGCCTGGAGTGTTCGAGCTGTTGTATCAGGTACTGGACAGGCTCGACAGAAGCGATCTGCCGGATGATCTGCTGAGTATCGCGTTTCAAATGACGTTAATGATCATTTCCGGTTTTTCTCCGAATTTCACGACGTGCTGCCACTGCCATACCGACATGGAACACCTGCACGGTTGCCGCATCGGAATCAGTTTTGCCAAAGGCGGCTTGCTTTGTTCCGCCTGCAATTCAACCGGGTCTCCAGTATTTTATCTGTCCCGGGGAACCATTAAACAACTTCAGTGGATGGGATGTGGAAATTGGAACAAAGTGGCAAGGGTGCGGTTTTCCGCCCAGTCGATTCAGGAAAGCCTCGGCTTTCTCGAAGCATTTGTTCCCTATCATCTTGGCAAGGAACCCAAAAGTCTTTCCGTACTGCGGCAGTACCGAAACGAACAGGCAGTGAGATAATATCATCATGATGGAAACGTATCAAAAAATTCTGACATCCGCGCCGGTCGAAGCCTCCGCTCCCTGCCGGATCGACATGGGAGGTACGCTCGATATCAAGACGTTTTATTTGCCGCTCAGGCGCCTGTCTCCCTGTACGGTCAATGCCGCGATTAACCTGAGAACCCGGGTCCGGATTCACCCCTACCTGCAAGGGCAGGTGAAGGTCAGCTCCGCAGGCTTTGAAAGCATTTCATTTTCTGAAGATGCCGCACCCTATAACCATCCGCTGGGCCTGATGTTCGCCATTGCCGCGTATTTCAGCGTGAGTGGTATCCATATCGATATCGATTCGGATTCTCCGCCGCGAAGCGCGCTGGGTGGATCTTCGGCAGCAGCCGTTGCGCTGGTTGCATCACTGGCCAGGCTTCTTGAAAAAGCCGGTCAAAAACCCCTGAACCGCAAACAAATCGTTTTACTGGCTCATGCCATCGAAGAAAGCGTTGCCGGCGTTCCCTGCGGATTTCAGGATCAACTGGCTGCAGCCTATGGCGGCATCAATGCCTGGTACTGGGAAAATACACTTGACGCCAGCGGATTCCGGAAAAAAGTCCTGGTCAGTAAAACCTTTCATGATGATTTTTCCCGGCATATTCTGGTGGCCTATTGCGGCATTCCGCACGAGTCCAGACAGATCAACCGCAAATGGGTGGATCAGTTTATTGAAGGCTCCACCAGAAAAGAATGGATAGCCATTACCGATCTCACCCATCGGTTCACCGAAGCCCTGCAAAACCGTCAGTACCAAAGTGCAGGAACTATCATGAATCTGGAAACCGACATTCGCCGCAGCATGACCCCGGATGTTTTCGACGATATGGGCATCCAGTTGATTGAAGAGGCCAAAAAACTGGGTTGCGGCGCCAGATTCACCGGAGCCGGCGGCGGCGGCTGCATCTGGTCCATCGGGGAAACAAGCGACATAGACCGGCTTCGAAACATTTGGGAGAAATGTCTGTCTCAAAATCCGGATGCGCGTCTATTACGTGTTCAGATCGATCCGGTGGGTTTGATTGTAACATAACTTTTCATTACACGGAGGTAGATTGCATGGCAAGAGTCAACACGATGAAAATTTTTGCGGTAACCTTGGGATTGGTGGCATTCGCCGCCGGATTTGCTTTCTCGAACCCCGGCAGCGGAACAGGCGTGTCACCGGACGAAGCTCTGCAAAAACTGATGGACGGCAACAAGCATTACGTCGAAAATAAAATGACGAGTGCTGCCATGAGCGACGCTGCCACCCGGACATCGCTCGCCAAGTCTCAAAAACCCTATGCCGTCATCTTAACCTGTTCCGACTCCCGCGTTCCACCGGAAATCATTTTTGATAAGGGTTTAGGCGAACTTTTTGTCGTGCGTGTCGCCGGAAACATCCCTGATCCAGTCGTTATCGGCAGTATCGAATACGCCGTCGAACATCTGGGCTCTCCTCTGGTCATGGTGCTGGGCCATGAACGGTGCGGAGCGGTCACGGCCACTGTGGATTCAAAAGGCAAAAGCACGGGCAGCTCCAATATCGATGCAATCGTCAAAGCGATCAAACCCAATGTCAAATCGGCCGCCAAGGGTTGCGAAGCCTGCAAAGACCAGAAAAAGTGCGCTGAATCAAATAAAAGCGAATTTGTGGAATGCGTGATCGATGCCAATGCCAAAACAACGGCTGAAGCCTTGATTCAGAGTTCCTCAATCCTCAAACACCTGGCCGAAGAGAAAAAAATCAAGATCGTAGCCGCCAAGTATGATCTGGATGACGGGGTGGTAACGCTGTTCAAGTAAGTGTACGTGTATTTTCTAAATTGGAATCACAAAAGTTTTTAAGTTTTCCGTAATTATTTGATCTAATACGAGGATAGCAATGAACTTTCAGGATGTGATACTGACGTTGCAGAAATTCTGGGGAGCCAAGGGGTGCGTTCTGGTTCAGCCCTATGATCTGCAGGTAGGGGCTGGAACGTTTCATCATTTTACACTGTTAAAAGCCCTTGGGCCGGAACCCTGGAATGTGGCTTATGTCCAGCCTTCCCGAAGGCCCACGGATGGTCGATATGGAGACAATCCCAACCGGCTTCAGCATTATTATCAGTTTCAGGTCCTGCTGAAACCTTCCCCGCTCGATGTTCAGGATCAATATATTCAAAGCCTGAAAGCGCTGGGTATCGACCCCCTGGCCCACGATATCCGATTTGTAGAAGATGATTGGGAATCCCCTACCCTGGGCGCATCCGGACTGGGCTGGGAAGTCTGGCTGGACGGCATGGAAGTAACGCAGTTCACATATTTTCAACTAGCCGGAAGCATTGAGCTCCACCCCATATCCGTGGAGCTCACTTACGGACTCGAGCGCCTGGCCATGTACCTTCAGGGCGTTGACAACGTGTATGACCTGAAATGGAATAACACTGTATCCTATGGCCAGGTGCATCATCAGCAGGAAGTGGAACAGTCCACCTATAATTTTGAAGCGGCGGATGTGGAAATGCTTTTTTCCCTTTTCAATCAGTATGAAACTGAATCCAGACGAATCATCGATCAGTCCTTGGTGCTTCCGTCATATGAGTATTGCCTTAAATGCTCTCACACGTTCAATCTTCTGGATGCCAGGGGGGCTATCAGCGTCACCGAGCGGACCGGCTACATCACACGCATACGGAATCTGGCCAGAACCTGTGCGGAAGCATATCTGAAACAGCGGGAGGCGATGGACTTTCCCCTTCTGAAAAAATAACGACGAGGTCACCATGGAAACAATTTTACTTGAAATCGGATGCGAAGAAATTCCAGCCAGTTATATCGAACCCGCACTGTCTTTTCTGTCTTCCACACTGACACAAAAGCTTAGTGACGTCCGCATCGACCACGGTAAGGCCACGGCTTACGGAACTCCCAAACGGCTGGCCGTTGAAATCCTGGCCGTGGCAGCCAAACAATCTTCACTGGAGATGGAAATTCTGGGGCCTCCGGTCAAAGTTGGATTTACGGAAAGCGGCAAGCCCACCGTGGCTGCTGAAAAATTCGCTGAAAAAGTCCATCTGTCGGTCGATCGGCTGACGGTCAAGGATACCCCCAAAGGCCAATATCTATGTGCTTCGATCACCGATCGGGGACAACCCACCATCGTCATCCTGAAAGCCCTGCTGCCGGAGCTCATACTGGCAACCCCCTTTCCTAAAATCATGAAGTGGAGTGATCTGCGGATTCAGTTTACCAGACCGCTCCACTCGATCCTTGCTCTATACGGAAACAAGATCATTCCTTTTAAACTTGGAAACATTTCCAGCAACCGATTTGCACTGGGCCACCGGTTCATGAACCCCGGCAGAGTCAGTCTTGCCGATCCGTCTGATTATTGCGATGCCATGCGAAATGCCCATGTCCTGGTGGATATGGCGGAACGAAAAAAGATGGTCACCAAGGAAATATCCAAAATCGCCAAACGCTTGGGCGGCAAGGTTTTTCCAGACAGTGAACTGGTCGATACGGTCACCAATCTCGTGGAGTACCCGGTTGCCGTGGCAGGAAAATTCGATCCGGTGTTTCTAGAACTTCCGGACAAGGTGCTGATCACCTCCATGCGGGAACACCAAAAATATTTTGCGGTCGTTGATCAAAAAGACAATCTCATGCCCTGTTTCATCGCCGTCAACAATACCCTGGCCAAGGATATGGATGTCGTGGCCAAAGGTCACGAACGCGTTCTGCGGGCCAGACTGAGCGATGCCCAGTTTTTTTATCGGGCCGATCTTCAAGCACCTCTCGAAGCCAGTGTCGAGCGACTGAAAGGGATTCTGTTCCAGGCAAAACTGGGTACGGTTTTTAATAAAACACTTCGGGTGCAAAAACTGGCTGAATTCATCGGCTCTGAAGCCGGGCTGTCCGCTGTGGACATTCAGATGGCATCCAGGGCGGCCCTGCTATCCAAGGCCGATCTGGTCTCTCAGATGGTCATCGAGTTCCCCAAACTTCAGGGAACGATGGGAAAAGAATATGCATTAAAATCCGGAGAAGCCGAATCCGTATCCATTGCCATCGAAGAGCATTACCGTCCGACAGCTTCCGGAGGACAGCTTCCGGAAACACTGATCGGAGCAATCGTCAGCATCGCCGACAAGGTGGACAGTCTGAGCGGATGCTTCAGCGTCGGCCTTTCTCCGACCGGGGCATCCGACCCCTATGCGCTTCGCAGACAGGCCATCGGCGTGATTCAGATCATGTTGAACCGGAATTTTTCCTTCTCTTTGGCCAAACTCATTGAAACCAGCCTGAAAATTTACGGTCAATTCAGTGCCGATCTTATCCGGAATACCACAGATGCACTCCATGCTTTTTTCCAGAACCGCATGTCTTTTTTACTGGCCGAACAGGGCTTTGCCAAAGACAGCATCGCTGCTGTCCTCAGCGCCTCATCCGACCGCATCCCCAATGTCTGGAATCGGGTTCGCGCACTCGAAGGGCTCAAATCGGCGCCGGACTTCGAGCCGCTGGCCATTGCCTTTAAGCGGGTGGCCAACATCGTCAAAAAAGCGGACATTGCGTTTTTGCCGGATATCGACACATCCTTGTTTCAGGATCCGACCGAGACCGCCCTTTACAATTCTTACCAGATGGTTCACAAGCGTGTCAGCCACCACCTGAGCCAGCAGGATTTTTCGCAGGCCCTCCGGGAAATGGCCACCCTCCGGGATCCGGTGGACGCATTTTTTACAGCGGTTCTGGTTATGGCCGATGAACCGAACATTCGCACAAATCGCCTGACGCTTTTAAAGCAGATCGGCTCCCTGTTTGATGACATTGCGGATTTTACCAAAATTTCCGCCTGAAACTGACTACTGACTACTGACTACTTTCCCTGGAGGATGTTTAGATGGCGTTTGATCCCGATAAAGACAAAGTTCTGAAGGCCTGGAAATGCGAAGAAACCGGCCTGATCATTTCAATCAATCAATACGACAAAGGCCAGCCCAAGCTTCAGATCGGCCCCCGCATACTGAATAAGAAAGAAGGCGGGCAGCGCACGCCGGTCAAGGCTGGCCGGCTTACCATAGAAGACGTGATGTGGCTGTACGAAATGATCGATGAAATCAAGGACGACATGGCATCGCGAGTCAGTCCGGAATGATGGACGGCATTGTCCGGCCTATCGTCACACCCAACACTCCCCGGCTGGGCCCGCTGGGGATTATGTCTGCCACCCGGACCGATCTATCCGCTTTGAAGACCGAACTGCGCTTGGAAAACCGGCATGCGCGGCCCCTGTATATGAGTCAGCTCTTTGTCCGGGATGACGGGGTATTTCTTTCTGGTCCGTTCATGGGGGCCCCATACAGTGTGATGATTCTGGAAACCCTCGTTGCATGGGGCGCCCAACAGGTCATTTTTCTGGGCTGGTGCGGTTCCATTTCCACAGCCGTTTCGATCGGCGATATTGTTATTCCGACCCTGGCCTGGAGCGATGAAGGCACATCCCGGTCATATGCTGAAAAGCCTTTTGCCGTTCCGTCGGCGTCTCTCTCCGATAACATTCGATCGGCACTCCAATCGCAAGCCTTGCCCTTTCATGAAGGCGCTATCTGGACAACCGATGCCATCTATCGGGAAACACCCGACAAAGTGAATCATTTTCAGGAAAAAGGTGCGGTTGCCGTTGAAATGGAGCTGTCCGCCCTGTTTACGGTGGCTGGATTTCTCGGGATTTCGATTGCTGCAATTTTGGTCGTGTCCGACGATCTTTCCAGCCTGACCTGGCAGCCGGGATTCAAAGACAGGCGTTTTCTGGATGCCCGCCGGAATCTGGCTTCGATTCTATCCGAATTGATGGGTTTAAACACCGACCTGAATCCGCGGCGTGAAATCAGCAAGTGTGCGGATGGATCGGGGACGGCTTCCGCCAATTGAGGATCAAACGCCTGTACGCGCGTTGAATTCGTTTTCGATCGATATTTCACGTTATGTCATCCTTCCCATCTCTTTTGGAAAAAGAATTTCGTTACCGGTTTTTTTTTGCATCAGGATGCCCGCTCATTCAGCCAACCAGATATTGAACGTTCTGGAAAAATAATGACCGGATGACGATTATCTCCCTTCCCCAGCGGGGGAGGGCTGGGGGGTTAAAAAATTCAAATTTTAACCGTTCGAAGTACATCAATCAGGAGACAATCACCCATGAGCACAATATTGCAGGAATACGAAAAACGACTGACTACCGCCGAACAGGCGGTCAAAGACATTCTAAGCGGATCGAAACTGGGCTTTGGCATCGGCATCGCACAGCCGCCGGCATTGCTGGCCGCCATTGCCGGACGCCTGCGGTCGGGGGTGTTGAACGATCTGACCATTTACTACAAACTGGCCATGAAGCATGCGGCGGAAACAGTTCTGGCCGACGATGTCCTGCATGCAGTGCATCCTTGCCCCCTGTTTCTGACCGAAGTGGACCGTCGGATTATCAAGCATCAAAAAGATACCGGCAACAAAATCCTCAGCTACGTGCCCGCCTATTTCTACCAGATGCCGCGGCTGTTCACCGAGTTCATTCGGCTCGACACCTTCGTGATCACCGTATCCCCCATGGACAAATCCGGTTATTTCAGTCTGGGAACCAACAACGACTATGCATCCACTGCCATCCGTACAGCACGGCATGTGATTGTCGAAGTGAACCAAAACATGCCACGGGTTTTCGGCGAATCCCTGGTACATGTCACCGAAGTGCCGAAAATCATCGAGAATCATGTGCCGTTGCTCGAAAGTGTCGCCAGACCTCCTGAGCCCGAAGATGACGCGATCGGCAAAACTGTTGCGGAGATGATTCCGGATGGGGCCACCATTCAACTGGGAATTGGCGGCATTCCCAATGCCGTGTGCCGGTATCTGGCCGGGCATAAGGATATCGGCATCCATACGGAGCTGCTGACGCCGGGCATGGCTTCCCTGATCGAATCGGGTGTGGCCAACGGCCGAAAGAAAACCCTGCATCGCTGGAAGCATGTCTTTACGGTGGCAATGGGCGACCGTTATCTGTATGATCTCATGAACGACAATCCATCCATCGAAAGCTATCCCGCATCTCACGTCAATAACCCATCGGTGATCGCTCAGAATGTCAACATGATATCCGTCAACTCGGCCATTGAAATCGATCTTTACGGCCAGGTCAGCGCCGAGTCCATCGACTGGCATGAATTCAGCGGCACCGGCGGGGCGCTTGATTTCATGCGGGGCGCCTTCGATTCACCCGGCGGCAAATCCATTCTGGCGCTCTATTCCACCGCCAAAAAAGGAACGGTTTCACGGATCGTGCCCCGGCTGACCAGTCTGGTGACAGACCCGCGCATGGACACCGAATTTGTGGTGACCGAATACGGCACGATCAATCTGAAGGGGCTTTCCACCCGGGAACGGGCGCTGGGACTTATCGGCATCGCGCATCCCCAATTCCGGGAGCAATTGATTCAAGAAGCAAAAAAAGCGACATTGATCTAAAAATATAAATCAAAGGAGAAACATATGGCACTGGTCGAACAGGAAATCAAAGAAGCAATCGGCATTATCACGCTGAACAATTCTCAAAAACGAAACAGCCTCAGTGAAACACTGGTGAATGGCTTGATCCAAAGCCTCGATGCACTCCGGGAAAGCAAGGTGCCGGTGGTGATTTTGCGTGCTGCGGAAGACTGCAAGGTTTGGTCCGCCGGCCATGACGTCAAGGAATTGCCGCGCTCGCTCCGGGATCCCCTCGACTATTTCGATCCGCTGGAAAGAGCGCTTCGGGCAGTTCAGGAATATCCGGGGCCGGTGATTGCCATGGTGCATGGCGGGGTGTGGGGTGGCGCCTGCGATCTGGTGATGTGCTGTGATCTGGTGGTCGGCGATGAGACGGCGACATTTGCGATTACGCCCGCCAAACTGGGGCTGCCTTACAATGTTTCCGGGATTCTTCATTTCATCAACCGGGTGGGGCTGAACATCGCCAAGGAAATGTTTTTCGCGGCAGAACCCATCCCGGCGGAACGTGCCGAGCGGGTCGGCATTCTGAACCACCGGGTGTCTGCCGATGAACTTCTGCCTTTTACCATGGGGCTGGCAAGGACGATTGCCTCACGCTCGGCGCTGTCTGTTGCAGTCATCAAGGAACAGTTCCGGATTCTGTCCGGTTCCCGCCCGCTTTCTCCGGAAGTGTTCGAGCATATTCAGGGGCTGCGCCGACGGGTTTACGACAGTCGCGATTATCAGGAAGGGATCACCTCTTTTCTTGAAAAGCGTTCACCGGTTTTTACGGGTAATTGATGGCGCATGCTCAGTCGATCATGAAATCGGTTGGGGCGGATAAATGCTTTGAGGGGCAAACCGACAACTGACGTGAAGAGAAAAACCGGCGGGTTCCGTCTGATGCCAGTTTGCCGTGAAGATAAATCTGTTCGGTGAGGATGACACTGGTTCAGTTGAATGAGATACCATTTTATGATTTATCAAACTCAATCAAACAGGTACTCCTGTTTGCTAAGCATTCAACAGCTCTCTTCGCCGCCGGAATGCCGCTTTTCACAGAAGGAACAACACCTATGCGAAAAATGAGGAAGCCCTGCAAAGCAACTGAACCAGTGCCATCAAAGGAGATTTTACGTGGAAACTTCACAACCGACACAGTTACAAACCACTGCCACTAAAGCTTATGGTTCACCTTCAGCAGAATTCATTGCCGGCTTCAGAGACACCTTCCCCCTGGTGGTTGGAGCCGTTCCTTTTGGCATTATTTTCGGCGCACTGGCAGGAACTGAAGGACTGAGCTTCTGGGCAGCCATGGGAATGTCTCTATTTGTTTTTGCCGGCGCCTCACAGTTTATCGGTGCAGAACTGGTCGCTACAGGAACTTCATGGCAGATCATCGTCATAACAACCTTTATTGTCAATCTCAGGCACCTCTTGTACGGCGCTTCAATGGTTCCCTATTATAGAAAGCTCTCCCATTTCTGGAAAATTGTGTTGAGTTTCGGTCTTACGGATGAAACCTTTGCCGTAGCCATCGGAAGATACCGCAAAAAAGACAATTCGGATCACAAGCATTTTTATAATCTGGGTTCCATGGTCTTCATGTACACCAACTGGAATTTGTGTACGTTGTTAGGGCTGACCGTGGGGAAAACATTCCCGGGAATTGCAACCATGGGGCTTGATTTTGCGATGCCAGCCACATTTATTGGCATGGTGATTCCCTACCTGACAAAAAGTCCCATGTGGGCATCGGTCATCACAGCAGGGAGCGTTGCTCTGATGACACATAGCCTTCCGCACAAACTCGGTCTGATAATCGCTGCTCTTGCTGGCGTTGCCGCCGGCATTGTCTGGGAAATTATGAACGAAAGGAAATGTAGCCAGTGAATGAAGTCTATCTGATAGCAGGAATGGCAGGCGTTACTTTTCTCATCCGCTATACGATGCATCCGGCATCCGGACGCATGGAGTTCCCGAAACTGTTTGAAAGGATGCTTGCCTATGTGCCACCGGCAGTCCTGACTGCCATCATCATCCCGGCCATTATCTTTCCTTCAGGACAAGCCCCGATGGTCTCTTTTGAAAATCCTTACCTTATTGGAGGCATCGGCGCCTTTGCTGTCGGATGGTGGACAAAAAACCTTCTGACAACGATTGTGGCAGGCATGGGGATTTTTCTTGGCTGGCAATGGTTTTTGGGTTGAGATGACATCCGGGGACGAAACCATGGCCCACCTCGTACTATTTGCTCGACTGTCACGTCGTACGGCGGCTGAACATCCATAAGGCAAACCAAAGAGAACACGCAGCGATCAGCACCAGGGGCCATAACTCCGAAGATATCTGGCTGAAGGAAGCACCTTCCAGAAATACGCGATGGACGATCGTTATGGCGTAACGCAGCGGATTGATCAGCGTTATGTACTGGATGCTGTGCGGCATATTGCTGATGGGCGTATTCAGGCCCGATAGCAGGGCGCTTGGCATGATGATCAAGAAACTCCCCAACAGCGCCTGCTGCAGGGTAAGCGCCACGGATGAGACCATCAACCCGATCCCTACGGATGCAACAAGAAAGAGGAGCATCCCGAGGTAGAGGGTCCAGAGTGTTCCCTGGAAAGGGATATTGAACCAGAAAATCGCCACAAAGAGTACCATTGTCATTTGCACCAGGCCGATCAGGATGCTGGGAAGTGATTTGCCGGCCATGATCTCGATGGGTCGAAACGGTGTGACAAGCAACTGATCCAGTGTTCCCTGCTCTCGTTCACGCGCAACAGACATGGCGGTAATGACGATCATCTGAACAAAGGTCAACATTCCGATTAATCCGGGAATCATAAACCAGCGCGTTTCCAGGGAGGGGTTGAACCAGGCTCTTGGAACCACCTGTGCGGGCATATTCGTTCTGCCATGGGCTTTCTGCCATGTGGCGGTGAAATCGGCTGCAATCGTTCCGATATAGTTGAGGGCAGTTCCCGCGGTGTTCGAATTGCGTCCGTCGGCAATGACCTGCACATCGGCGGCCTGTCCCAGAAGAAGGCGTCGCTCGAAATCCGGACCGATCCGTACCACCAGGAGCGCAGTTTTGCTGTTGATAAGTGTGCTTATCCGGCTTTCATCCGACAAGACTGCAATGCATTTGAATGTGCCCGAGCCGTCCAGGGTCGATAAAAACCGCCGGGAGGCGTCACTGCGGTCCTGGTCATACACCGCGTACTGTACCTGGTTCAGATCGTATGTGGCGGCATAACCGAAGACCAGTGTCTGCATCAGCGGCGGAATGATCACCGTCAACCGGCTTTTGGGGTCTTTCAGTATGGCCAGCAGCTCTTTCCAGATCAAAGACAGGATTCTGCGAAGTGATTCCATGGCCTATTTGAGCCTCTTTCGCGTTTTCAGCAACGTGAGTGAAAAAAAGACAAGAAACATCGCTGTCAGGGCGATGCAATTGGGGATGATAACACTCCATACATCCCCTGCCAGAAAGATCGTCTGTAGCACCGAGACAAAGTATCTGGCCGGAAACAGGCAACTGACAAAGCGAATGGCCCTGGGTGCGCTGGCAAGGTCGAAAATGAATCCCGAAAGAAACAAGGCCGGCAGAAACGCGGCCATGAGAACGATCTGTCCGGCAACAAACTGGTTTCGGGTCGTGGAGGATATGAACAGGCCGAATCCAAGGGCCACCAGGAGGTACAGCCCCGAGACGGCGATGAGAATGAAAACCGATCCCCTCAGCGGAACATGAAACAGAAACTTTCCAGCAGAAGCTGTCAGCATCAACCCGACCAAGCCCAGGAAAAAATAGGGAACGGTTTTTCCGATAAGAATCTCGCCAGCATGGACCGGGGTGACAAAAAGTGCTTCCAGCGTTCCAAGTTCCCATTCCCGGGCCATCACCAGTGCCGTGAGCAGCCCGCCGGTCAGCGTCATGATGAGTACGACCAGTCCTGGTACCAGAAAGTAATGGCTGTCAACAGCTTCGTTGAACCACATGCGGCTTTGGATGCGCACCGTCCCCGTCGCGGCCCCAGCCTGGCCCCCGGCCGGTTGCAGCATGAATCCGCCAAGTGTAGCCTGGATATAGCCTTCGATGAAACGACCCCGGTTGGCATCCACGCCGCGGACGATCACCTGGATCGGGGCGCCGCCCGAAGAGAGCGCCCGATCGAAATCATACGCCAGACGAACGATACCGTCGATGCTGCGGTCATCCATGCGTGTAATCGCTTCCTGCATGGTTGACACCATGGTTACTTTGAAATAGTTGGAGAGTTTGAACGCACCGGCAACTGCTGTCGCAGTGGGTGTCGGGTTCTCCAGAACCAGCGCCAGGGGGACTTCTTTGACATCGAGCGAAAGGGCATACCCGAAAAGCAGAATGAGAAACACGGGTAACACCAGAGCGATGGCGATGCTGCTGGGATCACGGATAACCTGAAGGCTTTCCTTGCGGATAAGAGAGCGGATACGGCCCAGGCGCATTCCCGAATCATCCCTGGCAGATCTGTCGTCAATTTGGGGCGTCATGCTTCACATCCTCCGCTGTCATCCGAAACGCCTCGACAATGCCGATGAATGCCTCCTCCATGGTCGGCTCCCCGCCTTTCTGAGACAATGCCTTGCCGCGAATGAACATCGGGGTTCCCGATGCAAGGACCCGGCCGTCCACCATGATCACCAACCGGTCGCAGTATTCGGCTTCTTCCATAAAATGTGTGGTCACGATGATGGTGACCCCTTGATCGGCCAATGTGTTAATCCGGCTCCAGAACTCGCGGCGGGCCAACGGATCGACCCCGGAAGTGGGTTCATCCAGAAAAAGGATATCGGGTTCATGCATCAGCGCACAGGCCATGGCCAGACGCTGTTTGTACCCCCCCGGCAGTTCGCTGCCTGCCGAACCGATTCTGGTCTCCAGTCCGAACTGAGTCAGCGCCCAGTCGATCCGCTCTTTTTTGCGCGACTTTCTCAGTCCGTAAGCGCTGGCGAAAAATTCAAGATTTTCCATCACGGTAAGCTGTCCGTAAAGAGAAAATTTCTGCGCCACATATCCGATACGCTGTCTGGCCGATGCCCTGGCCTGCCGCAAATCCACGCCGGCGACACGTAACTTTCCGCTGCTGGCCGGAAGCAGGCCGCACAGCATGCGGAAAGTGGTGCTTTTCCCGGCGCCGTTGGGCCCGAGCAACCCGAATATTTCCCCTTTACGGACGTTAAACGACACATTTTCAACAGCGGTGAAATTTCCGAAACGTTTGAACAGATCATGGACTTCGACAACCACGTTTTCCGCGTTCTCGGCTGCTGACACGGCGTGAGATGGCAGCGGTGGACGGATGGACTCTACACCCTTTCCGGCAATGCCCCGCAATAATATCATAAAACCATCTTCAAACCGGGGAAGGATCGAGCTCATGGTTAAACCTTCAACCGCAGGGTTTTCAGAAATGGGGTTGTTTCCGGATGTGACAATACGGACATGGCTGCCGTCCAGCACGGCATCGACAATGCCATCGGCACCGACCAGGCGGGCTTGAAGCTGTCGGGGTTTTAACGGAGCGGGGGTATCGATTCGAAACGACTTTCCGTTGGCGATTGCGCTGATTTGCGAGGGGGAGCCAGTTGCCAGCACCTTCCCCTGAAAAAGCAGGACGGTTTTATCACAGCGCTCGGCCTCATCGAGGTAGGACGTGCTGAGCAGGACCGTGATGCCTTGTTCTCTTACCAGGGTATATACAATTTCCCACAATTCGCGTCGGGAAAGGGGATCGACTCCTACCGTGGGTTCATCGAGGAGAAGCAGATCCGGTGTGCTGACAAGGGTGCAGGCCAGCCCGAGTTTCTGCTTCATGCCTCCGGAGAGCCGCCCTGCAAGGCGATTGGTAAATCGGTCGAGATTGGTCATCTGCATTAGTTGGCGATAGCGCTCGGACCGCGTTTTGCGCTGAATGCCGTGCAGGTCGGCATAAAGGTTGAGATTTTCGAGGACAGTCAAATCTTCATACAGTCCGAATTTCTGAGGCATGTAGCCGACTCTGGATTGAACGGCACGGGGGTGGGTGGCGACATCGAACCCCAGCACCTGGATAGTACCGGATTTTGGCATGAAGAGACCGGCTGCCAGGCGGATAAAAGTCGTTTTGCCGGCGCCATCAGGGCCGATCAGGCCGGTGACAGCACCCCTGCCAATGGAAATCGATACGTCATCAAGGGCCTTGAACCTTTGTTTTCGTTCATCTGTGAATTCCATGGTCAACCCTTTGCAGTTCAGCACTTCGGGTTCGGACGCATGCGCTTGCATCAGCGGTCTCGATGTCGGGCCGGCCCGCCGGTTTCGTTCACGGTTTCCTGCGTGAGTGGCGCCCGTACCGTGGCGGGCATTCCCAACCGCATTTCATCGGAAGGGTCCGCGACGAAAATGCGGACTTCATAAACGAGAGATGTGCGCAGATCCGTGGTTTCCACCGTCTTGGGCGTAAATGACGCCACCGGAGAAATGAACCCGACCCATCCCTGATAAATTTTCCCCGGAAAACTGTCGGTGGTGGCAGTGGCTGCCATTCCCAGGCGGATTTTTCCAAGATCAGGCTCTGCGGCATAAACGCGGACCCATTTGGGATTGGTGATGGCGATGCTTAGAACCGCTCTTTGCGGCGAAGCCATCTCTCCGGGTTCGAGTATCCGGCTTTGGACCACACCGTTTGTTGGACTGGCAAGGGTTCCGTAGGCCAGGTTCTGCTTGAGCACCCGAAGCTCCGCCTCTGTTGCCCGGAAGGCCGCGCGCGCTTCGGCAATAACTTCTTTTCTGGGCCCTTTGACTGCCAGATCCAGCGACTTCTGATTGACGCGCAGCTTGGCTTCGGCCACATCGAAAGCCGCCTGGGCCGTGTCCATGTCTTGCTGGCTGGTGGCGCCGGCCGTGGCGGATTGTTTCAATCGCTCATAGGTGCGACGGGCGTTTGTCAAATCGGTCTGAGCTGCGGCGACATTCGCGCGGGCCTGATCGATTTCCTCTGGCCGGGTGCCGTTTTCGAGGCGCTCGACCGCATGACGCTGCGCCTCACACCTGGCCTGGGCTTGCGCCACCAAAGCGCTGAGCCTTTCGGTTTCAAGGGTTGCAACTACCTGACCTTCTGTTACCCGGTCTCCTTCCTGCACCTGGATGGTTGCGATTCTCTCGTTGCCGTTGAACGCCAGGTTGACCTGACGCAGGTCTACATTCCCGTAAAAAATGAGTTCGCTCTGTGAAACTTTTACAGAATGGTTGATCCGCCAATAGATGGCTGCAACCGATATCAGGCAGATAAGGAGTATGAATACGATCATTTTTTTCATGTGGGTCATTCCCTCCGTCAGGCTATATAACGGGATCACGCGATTGTGTCAAATACAAATTTGAAATTCAAATTTGTATTTGACACATCTTTTGACCGATGCTACTCTCCGCCGACATGAAGGGGAATGATTCAGATCAAAAAAATACGGAACTCTTCGGGTCGGTTCCGGGAACCCGCAGCCGCCTGATCGAGGCTGCAGGTGTGATATTTTCCGAAATGGGTTTCGACCGGGCAACCGGGCGGCAAATCTGCGATCTGGCCCGTGTCAATTACGCCGCGGTCAATTACCACTTTGGCGGCAAAGCACAGCTCTATGTCGAGGTATTGCGCGAAGCCCACCGCCGCCTGATCGACATCAAGGCGATCGCGGCGGCAGCGCAAGACACCGGGCCTGTGGAAGACAGGCTGGAAAGCGTTCTTGCCAGGCTGCTGCATACGATGCTTGATCTGTCCCCCGAGGGATGGCCCACCAAGGTTTTTCTCCGTGAGATGGCCGCACCCACCACCGCTGTCAAGGAGCTGGTGGAACTTCAGATCCGCCCGACCGCACAACTGTTCCGCACCCTTGTCGGGCAGGTGATGGATCTGCCGATCGATCACCTGGCTGTTGTGCGCGGCGCCTTGAGTGTGTTCGGGCAACTGATATTCATTTTTCAAAACAGACAAACCATCGAGCTGATCTATCCTGATCTCGATCTAAGAGGCAATGGCATCGATGCGATGGCGCGGCACATCCGGCAGGTTACCCTCGCCGGGCTCAGTGCCCTGGCCCGCGATATTCAGCAAGGAGACAAGGGATGAACGACCGCGGAGTTCCGACGGTTGCCGGGGTTGTGTGGTTGCTGATCGGCATGCTTCTGGCCGCCGGCTGCTCGGTCGGTCCGGATTACATTCGACCGGAGGCGCCTCAGCCGGACGCTTTTCAAACAACCGAAGGCGCGGTACCCCTCCAGCCGGAAGAGGTTCGCTGGTGGCGGAGTCTCAACGACCCCCAGCTCGTAACGTACATCGAGGAGGGGATACGCGAAAATCAGAACCTGAAGGCAGCCGAGGCCCGAGTCCGCGAGGCCAGAGCCCTGCGGGGGGTTGCAGCCGCCGGCCTCATGCCCCATGCGGATGCCGGCGCCGGTTACAACCATTCGCGAATGAGCGGTACCGCCGGTCTCATCGGCCAACTGCCGCCCGGTTTCATCAATCTAGACCAGGATCTTTTTCAAGTGGGTTTCGATGCCGGTTGGGAGATCGACATCTTCGGGGGCAGACAGCGGCAGGTGCAGGCCGCCACAGCACGCGAACAGGCGACCATCGAGAACTACCGTGATGTCATGATATCTGTGATTGCAGAAATTGCCCGCAATTATGTCGAACTGCGGGGCGCCCAGCGTCGCCTGACGATTGCACAGAAAAACTGCGACATCCTGGAAAAAACGCTCTCTTTGGTCCAAGTCCGGCTGGATGCAGATATCGGTTCGGAACTGGATTTGGCGCAGGCGCAGGCGCAGTGCGAACGAACGCGCGCTACCCTCCCGCCTCTAAATGCTTTGATCCACGGAAGCGCTTACCGTCTGGCGGTTCTTATCGGTCAGCCGCCTGCAGCACTTCTTGCAGAACTTCTTTCGACCGCTCCCCTCCCCAATCCTCCCGATGTCGTTCCGGTGGGGCTGCCTTCGGATCTCCTGCAACGAAGGCCCGATATCAGGCGTGCGGAAAATGAGTTTCGCGCCGCTACTGCGGACATTGCCGTGGCAGAGGCGGATCTTTTTCCGCGATTTTACCTGACCGGCTTGGCAAATCCCCAGAGCGCCAGATTCACGGATCTCTTCAGCGCCAACAGTTTTTCCTGGTACCTGGGGCCAAGCATTTCCTGGCCAATTTTTCAGGGCGGCCGGATCACATCTAACATTGCTGCTACCGAAGCCAGGCGGGATGAAGCGTTGGCACGGTATCGCCAGGCAGTGCTGAAAGCTGTTCAGGATGTTGAAACTTCACTGGTGGATTATGCACAGAGTCGGATCGAGAGAGAGCGGCTGGCCCAGTCCACGGCGTCGCGGTCTCGGGCCATGCGTTTGGCAATCGATCGTTATGCTACAGGAATCAAGGATTTATTCAGTGTTCTCGACTCGGAAAGGCAGCTTCTGGAGGTGGAAAACAGCCTTGCCATGAACGAAGCACAGGTGATGGTCAATCTGATCGGACTGTATAAGGCCCTGGGCGGGGGATGGGAATCGTAATCGATATGCCTTCTGCGGACAGCGTTACGCCATGCTCGCTCTTATTGCAGACCCCACGCCGACCACACATTGCTCGAGGCGTTTGTTTAATCTGCCATGATTCATTAAAATATATTCACATGGATGGACAGGATAATGAAAAACAGTGAATAGAAAGTATCCTTCAGAAAAGATATGCCACTGATCGCTGCTGTTCCCATTGCAGGGATTCTTCATTCTGCGGTAAGCGGCTTACTGGTTGATGAAGCTCTGACGTGTTCAGAATATTGATTACAGCTTTGTAAATATCGTCACCATTGATCGTCAATTATCATAGTCCATCTACGCCAGTATAGTAAGGTTTGCCCGCAGGATTCGGATCAGGAACTGCCAGCTTTATTTCCAGTTCTTGACAAATCACTCGTAGGGTTGCCGGTCTATCTGTAATAATGCCATCCACGCCCATTTTGATGAGTTCTCTCATTCTTGAGGGATCATTGACTGTATATGGAATAACATGCATTCCAAAAGAATGTGCTTCTTCTATAATTTCTTTTGTTAATTCGATATGATATGGTGATAGCACATCTGCATTAATGGCGTGCGCTGCTTTCACAATGTCACCACCGAAGTCCTTAATGTTAAGACCCGCCATCCAAGGTGAGGGCTCTTTTCGGTTCAGCCATTGATAATCACCTTCATCTCCTTCGCTGTTCCATGATGGCTGGTTGCCGGTCAAAGCAACTGTCGGAATTCTCGGGTCAAGCTTCTTCATCTCGACCAGGGTGCGCCAGTCAAAGGATTGCAGGAACACCCTTTCTTGCATATTATGTTTTTTTACCAGGTCATAAAATTTCTTAACAAAAACGGCTGGATCAGGATTGATTGGGTTAACAGCATATGGATAGGATTTTGTCTCGATGTTCAAGAAGACTTTATCGTTGTGGGCTCCCAGTTTATTAGAGTAAGGAACAGCAGAAAATTTCCAAAATAGGTTGACAAGCGGGAATGAATTATCGGATTAAATGGGCCTCTGTTTGAG
>CAJBLH010000175.1 GCA_903953895.1 uncultured Desulfobacteraceae bacterium
ACAATTTCAATTTTCAGAAAGTATATCTTGAAGTTATGGAAAATCTTCCGTATGGAATAACTGTTGAGGAAATCAATCCACCAGAGGCTAAGAATTGGCAGAGACCGATTGAACTGAGGCGGACATTGACTGATCTGGATATTCAGAAATATCGGGAGTTGTTAGGGGGAGGCCGTAGGTGAGGCTCGAGTAAGGGAATAAAAGCTTTTGCAAACCATTTAACCTGGCGCTGGAGAAAATCCAGTGCCAGAAGAATATTTTATTTTTAGATGCGGTGGCGGAGCTGATTTTAATGCTATGATAATCAAGTATCTTACGGGTTCAAAATGTATTTATTTCGTTTGACAGGAATGGCATGTACTGTCATAGGGTGAATTTCGATTAAATGCCGGAACAGCGGCTTATGGGCTGAAAGGTACCGTTATTTAAGGAATAAACCCTGATGAACTTTAAATTCCTTGGCATGCTGTCACTCAAGACTAGGATGACCCTGTTCACGCTGGCAATTTTCCTGATTGGCATCTGGTCGTTGGCGTTCTATACCCAGCACATGCTGCGCGAGGATATGCAACACATGCTGAGTGACCAGCAGTTCTCGACTGTTTCTATTTTGGCTACAAAGATCAATCAAGAGTTGGATGATCGGTTGAGAGCGCTGGAAAGAATTGCTCGAGGAATTAGCCCTGCCATTATAGATAATGATATGGAATTGCAGACATTCCTGGAGCAACGCATTCTTCTTCAGAGTCTTTTTAATGGCGGTGCCTTCATCACCGGGATTGACGGTACTGCAACTGCCTCTATCCCTTTCTCTGCAGAACGGATAGGCCGTAATTACATGGACAGAGATTACATTGCCGCCGTGTTCAATGAGGGTAAATCGATAATCAGCCGACCTGTCATGGGAAGGGCACTGCATTCTCCTGTCTTCGCCATTGCGGTGCCCATTCTCGATACACGCACCAAAGTGATCAGTGTCCTGGCGGGAGTGACCGACCTGGGTAAACCTAATTTTCTGGATAGCATTACGGAAGGACGTTATGGCAAGGCTGGTGGTTATGTTCTTATTGAACCGCAGAGCAAGATCATTATCACCGCCACAGATAAAACCCGCATCATGACTCCACTACCCGCTCCAGGTATTAACCCGATGCTGGACCGATACATGCAAGGCTTTGAGGGATCGGGTACTGTCGTTGATTCACTTGGTTTAGAAGTGTTGTCATCAGCGAAACGAATATCCGTCGCAGGTTGGTTTCTCGTTGCAAGGGTGCCCACCGAAGAAGCCTTTTCCCCAATACACGCCATGCAGCGGCGGATGCTGCTTATTGCAATATGCATGTCCCTGGTTGTGTGTGCTCTAACTTGGTGGACTTTAAGAATCCTGCTCTCACCGATGCTTGCTGCGGTGGCAATGCTGGCCCTCCAGTCGAATACTGACCAGCCCCCGCATGCCTTGCCCATCACCAGTCATGACGAAATCGGCGAACTGATCGGTGGCTTCAATCTCCTCTTGGAGACATTGAAACAACGGGACGAAAAACTGCGGGAGAGTGAAGAAAAACACATGGGAATGATCTCCAACATTTCAGACGTTATTTCGATAATGAGTAGGGATAGAACTATATTATATCTGAGTCCCAATATCGAGAAATGGTTTGGCTGGCAACCGGAAGACATTGTCGGAACCGATGGATTGAAAACCGTTCATCCTGAAGATTTAGAACGCACACAGAAAGAATTCATTAGTCTTCTTGATAAAGACAATTTGGTATCAACGGTGGAATACAGGTATATATGTAAAGATGGGAAATATAAGTTGATTGAACTTACCGCTGTCAATCTAACGAATGATCCACTTATCCGTGGCGTATTAATGAATTACCATGACATTACTGAACGCAAGAATGCCGAGAAAACGTTGCGAAAAAGTGAAAGAGAATACCGGTCAACAGTTGATGGCCTTCTTGTTGGCGTGGTTGTGCATGATGCTGACACCCGGATTTTGAATAGTAACCAAGAAGCATCAAATATCCTTGGTTTAACAGCCGAGCAATTGTCGGGTAAAGAAGTAATCGATCCTGCATGGATGTTCGTCAATGAAGATTTGTCTCCAATGAAAGTAGATGATTACCCAGTTAGTAAAGTAATCTCTACTAAGAAACCATTAAAAAATTATGTGCTTGGGATAATCCGCTCTGACAGATTATATGTCACTTGGGTAAATGTTAATGCAATGCCTTTAGTTTTTGCAGATGCTAAACTTGAAAAAATCATAGTAAATTTTTTGGACATCACCGAACGGAAGTTGGCCGAGGAGAAACTTCGGGCGAGCGATGAAAATTTTCGTTCAATATTTGAAAATAACTCAGTAGCAATGGCCATATTTGAACCAGATTCAACGATATCGATGGTAAATGAAGAATACTGTAAGGTGGGTGGTTACACAAAACAAGAAGTTCTCGGAATGAGTTGGACACAACAAATATTACCCAAAGACCTTGAACGATTAAAAGAATTTACCAGCATGAGACTGATAGCCCCAGAGGATGCCCCTGACAAATATGAATTTGCGTTCTATCATAAAAATGGTGAAATAAAGCATGCTCTCATGTCTGTCACCATGTTAAGCAATCGTAAAATAGTAGCTTCATTTATTGATATAACCGATCGCAAACGTGCAGAGGAAACAATACGTAAGATTTCTGCCGCTGTAGAACAAAGCCCTGTTACTATAGTCATTACCGACACTACGGGTGCAATTGAATATGTCAACCCGAAGTTTACTGAAACAACCGGTTACACATTTTCCGAAGCGATCGGTCAGAATCCACGCATTCTCAAGTCGGGAGAGCTCCGTCCTGAAGCATACAAAGAGCTTTGGAACACTATTCTTGCTGGTGAAATATGGCGGGGAGAGTTTCACAACAAGAAGAAAAATGGCGAACTCTTCTGGGAACATGCATCCATCTCGCCAATCAGGGATGCTCAGGGGACCATCATTAGCTTTGTGGCAGTAAAAGAGGACATAACAGAGCGCAAAAGGATTGAGGAAGAACTCCATCATCTCAATGAAACTCTGGAGCTGAGAGTAGCAGAAGAGGTGGAGAAAAACCTCAGACACGAGCATCTGTTAATCCAGCAGAGCCGGATGGCGGCTATGGGAGAAATGATCGGCAACATCGCTCACCAGTGGCGTCAACCGTTGAATTCCCTTGGCATACTTCTTTTCAACATCAAGGATGAATACCATTTCAATACGCTCGACGCTACATATCTGGATCAGGCAGTTGCGGACGGCAGCCGAATAGTTCAGAAAATGTCCACGACCATCAGCGATTTTGCCAATTTCTTCCATCCAGATAAAGAAATCAAAATCTTTTCGGCACTTGAACAAGTCAAAGAAGCAATAGCACTTGTGGAATCAAGTTTTAATTACAGCCATATTTCCATCCTTATCGATGCCCCTCTCGACCTTAAGCTTCTGGGGTTTCCCAATGAATATTCCCAGGTACTGCTCAATCTGCTTACCAATGCAAAAGAGGCGATTCTGGCGCACAGTCAACCGCATGCTGGTCGGGTTGATATTGCCCTTGCAGAGCGGGACGGCCATGGATGCGTCTCTGTGTGCGATAACGGCGGTGGTATTCATGAAGAGATTCTGAGCAGGATATTCGATCCATATTTCTCCACCAAAGGAAAGGGAAGCGGTATCGGTCTTTATATGTCAAAAATGATCATCGAGCGCAACATGAATGGAAGCATCACTGCTCGGAATATAGAAGAAGGTGTAGAGTTCATTGTCTGTGTTCCGCATGCAAAGGATGGGTCGCATGACTCATAACTATATCCACATCGCTAAATTGAAAAGACAGCCTCTGATGATTGGAATTTATTGCTGATGACAATATCTGATAATTTGGTAATTTTTCAAGCGGATATATTTGGAGAGGCGATGGCATGATTCGGGAGATGGTTTAAAATAATGACGAACTATCGACTTATTATGAAGAAGGAAATTTCTGACAGAGACTGGAATGGCTTTTGCCGCTTTTGCTGGGTTTGCAGTAAACTTCAATGGATGCTCTGGCCTGACCAACGAAACGATAAATATTTTTCATAAAAAAAACAAAAACAATTGATGGAGGCAGATATGGCGGTTGAAAAAATCTTTGATACAGGCAAGGTCAAAATTAACTATTTAGAAACCGGTCAGTTGTCTGGTACCCCAATTGTCATGTTACATGGTGGGGCTTGGTGCTGGCAGGAATACATTTCTCTGATTCCCGGCCTTTCAGAAACGCATCATATTTATGCTCTTGACTTGAGAGGCAACGGAAAATCAGGTTGGGTCAGTGATCAATACAAGCTTGAAAATTTTACTGATGACGGTATTGCCTTTATCAATCAATTTAGAATTCCGGCAGTGCTGATAGGGCATTCCATTGGAGGAGTTATTGCTCTTATGGTTGCAGCCAGATGTCCCAGTAAAGTGAAATCGATCATAATCGAGGATATTCCGTTAACCATAGATCACTATAATGAAGTCGTTGAATTATCACGTGAAATGTTTGACATTTGGCTAAAGCTGAAGAAATCTGTTCAATCAAGAGATGAATTATCGTTGGCATTAGCCAAAGAATTTGGAAATTATCCGGGTGTGACAAGTCAGTGGCTCATGTTTTTTGCAGAATGTTTATTGCAGCTTGATCCAACTTTTTTCAATCAGTTGCTTTATCATTTTGAAGACTTTACAAGGGGATATGATTATAAAGAAATATTGAATCAAATTAAATGCCCTATCATGTTCATTCGTGGCGAAACCAAGTTAGGGGCAATAATGACTGATGATGAAATCAACTGGCTTAGAGGTAATTTCAAAAATATAACATGTGTGGATATTCCTGGGGTTGGTCATCTTCTTCACATGCAGGAGCAAGGCGCATTACCGATAAAAAATGAAATAATGAATTTTTTGAAGATAAACAATGCGTAAGACCAAAGAAGAGTGATACCTTACATTGCTAATTGACAAAAATGACATAGGTATAAAAATGGCTCAGGTATTTTCGGGAAA
>CAJBLH010000176.1 GCA_903953895.1 uncultured Desulfobacteraceae bacterium
AAATTTATCAAAGAGCATGGAACAAATTAAGTGGTAGGCGGGCCACCATGCCATGAAAATGTACAAAGTCGAGTTGTATCCTCTTTTCCCGGATGTTTGTAACTATGCCATAACGTAATAAACTGTAATAAAAGCATTTTTATTTAAATAGGGCTTGTATTCTGGAAGAAAACATAGTTATAAAATGCCATTTATAACTATGAAAGGGGCTTCAGCCATGGCAAAATTACACTCCATCATGATAAGAAAATGTGCGTTACATAGTGTATGAGAGGAAATACATAAGTACCTATTATTAAACATTAAATTGGATACAAATGGTATGGATATTTTTTAATGAGTAAAAAATGCTTATTGGTTATATTTTGTTTTTACCTATTCTAAATTAATATTTAGACGAAAGAGTAAGCAATGAGTAAATGCCTTTTTTTTATTAACTGAAATTATATCATTTAAAGACAGCCTGTTAACGATTTCCGTTCAACCACTACATAGTTACAATTTTCCGGGAAAAGAGGTTGTATAAAAATATCTCTTTTTCAGCCATCATCTTGATCCTTTAGTTGCTCCGCCGACGGCATCCGTTTGTTACGGACTCATTGGCCAATACGCTGTCTGTCAAGCGATTCTCTGGCAATGATACATTGTCGCATGGTCATATTAGGCATGACATTGCTGCTGATTGCAGGTTCAATATTGCACGGATTAACTTTAAAAGCAACATTTGCACAGTTCCTGCAAGAGCAACCGACTGGTGAAATCGGTACCGCGTCAAACAACTCCGCCGGCGCGTCGGTCGGGCTTATCTCGGTCGTGATCTCGAAGATCAACCCGCTTAGTCCGCCCTTCTTGATGGCATTGAAAAAAGACGGAATCTTTTTGTGCGCTGATGATCTGGTACCAGCTTTTGTGAAAATTATCAATTCGCCACATAATTGCACCACGGTGATTTTATTCTATACAATATTGGCTTTAATAACAGATAGTTAACCATAAAATCTGGTCAAAAATACTCATAACATACTGGAATACTTAACAAAAACGAACATATTCAATTTATTGAATATGTTCGTTTCAGATAGTTATGTCTTAGAACAAAATCACCGTGTAATTGCACGTTGACATATTCCCCAACGCACGATAGTATTGTTACCATGGAAACGCCATTAAAACTCTATCCCAGATTGATAGAATCACGTGTTGCAGAAGCCTTGGCAGACACGCCTGTTGTGCTGATCGCCGGCCCCCGTCAAGCTGGAAAAACCACATTGGCGCGCAGTTTTGCCGGTAAACAAGGGATGCATTACCTAACGCTTGATGATGAGTTGACCCTGCTGGCGGCCAAGGAGGATCCGGTCGGGATGATCCGCAGTCTTGATCGTACTGTCATTGATGAAATCCAGCGTGCTCCACGGTTGTTGCTGGCTATCAAGAAAAGCGTTGACGAGGACCGGCGTCCTGGTCGCTTTTTGCTGACTGGCTCGGCCAACTTGATGGCGCTGCCCACTGTTGCTGATTCGCTGGCTGGACGGATGGAAACCTTGACCCTATTGCCTCTGTCGCAGAGTGAAATACACGGCCCTGCCGTCAATTGGCTGGACAGTGTCTTTGCCGGGCATATTCCCGAAATGTCCATGCCACTAATCGGGGATGCCCTATTTGAGGCTGTTCTGCGCGGTGGCTATCCCGAGGCTGTATCCAGGATAACCACCAGGCGAAGAACAGCTTGGACCCGGCAGTACATCGATGCCCTGATCCAACGAGATGTGCGCGATGTAGCCGGTCTGGAAAAGCTGAGCCATCTGCCGCGTTTTTTGCGTGCGCTGGCTCAGGTCTCTGGCCAGTTGTGCAATTACACGCAGTTGGGCGGACAAGTCGGCCTGGACCACAAGACGGTTGTCCGCTACATGGGAGTATTTGAACAAATGTATCTGCTCAAGCGGGTTGAGGTTTGGGCCAAAAATCGGCTGAACCGAATGGTCAAGACACCAAAACTTCAATTCATCGATTCAGGCTTGCTCGGCACCCTCGCTGATTTGTCCGCCATAGGAACTACTACGGATCGTGGCCGGTTTGGTAACGTGTTGGAGTCGTTCGTTTATGGAGAATTGCTCAAGCTCGGAACCGCCTCAGATAGAGACTACGATTTGCTGTTCTACCGTGATCACGACCAATATGAGGTTGATGTGGTTGTAGAGGATGCCAGTGGTCGATTGCTTGGCGTGGAAGTCAAGGCTTCTGCCACAGTGAAGGCTACTGATTTGCGTGGGCTCAAGCGCTTGGCCAGTCTGGCCGGTAATCAATTCACTCTGGGTGTTATTCTGTATGATGGCGCTGAAACCATGCCCCTGGGTGATCGCTTATGGGCAGCTCCAATTTCGACACTGTGGGGACGGTAAATGGGAGCAACTTCAGGATTCACCGTGATTTATGATCCTGGCATGTCAGGAGTTGCTGTTGTAAAGGTTATTAACCCTGACGGTCAAAGCGCAGAGATGTAAGGTGATTTCCAACAAAGAATATCCAGATATATTTGGCTAGTTTAGCCCCAACGGGGCGTATTATGTCAGCCCAGGGCACCGCCCTGGGTTGGCATAATACATACATTGAGCCCTGAAGGGGCGACCTAACTGGGCCACTGGAACAGATACAACAAACGGTATGAGTGAGATTTAGGCCGCCCCTTCAGGGCTGAAAATTAAAAAATAATACCGCGTACCCAGGGCGATGCCCTGGGCTATCATGGATCAGGCCGTTGGCCTTCCAACCCTAAATGCTTGCTTTATTGATGGTACATTCTTTTCATTTCTTATCAAAAAAATAAAAACACAGGAGACTTATATGGCTATCTCGTTTGAGCAGACTGATATTTTGGCGAGTTTAGAAGCATTGGACGATAATGAACTCGATACTCTTGATTTTGGTGTGATTGGTTTTACTGGCGACATTATAGTGTGCAGGTACAACACCAGTGAAGCGAAACTGTCAGGGCTCAGACCAGTTGATGCTCTTGGAAAAAATGTGTTCACCGAACTTGCACAGTGTATGAACAACTTCTTGGTTGCAGTGCGCTTCGAAGATGCCATTACTGAAGGAGTATCATTAGACACAACTATCGACTTCATACTTAGCTGGCGTATGCGCCCTACCAAAGTACAACTACGGTTGCTCTACTCACCTGGGTATTCGACCCGTTACATACTGGTTCAAAGGTAACGGATGTGCATTACAGCACCTAGTTTAGACAATAATGAAACCATGGCTTTTCTTTACCGGATGCCCGTTGCTGTGGCTCAGATTTCAACTAACGGCGACATCAAAATGCTTTCGCCGCGTGCGACGGCATTGCTCACCCCTCTTTCAGGCAAAGGTTTTTTCAGCAATCTCTTTACCGTCCTTGACCCTGTAGCGCCACAAATCAGGAGGTTAAGCGACGAATATGCAGGCGCCTGCGGAGTCGTTTGCGACAATCTTAACGTGACAATTGCTGCAAATACCGTGGGTCGCACTGCCTTGGTACTGAAGATAAGTGTTCACAAAATAGACTCCGACAATCTGATGGTGATGTTCGCTGACATCACAGATTTTACTAAGATTGAGAAAGCGTTATTGCACAGCGCGGCAATTCTCGACGGTCTGCCAGCAAATATTTGCGTTATTGATGCACAGGGAACCATTGTAACTACCAACCGTGCATGGAACAATTTTGCCAATGAAAATGACGGTATTTATGCTCAGTGTGGTGTTGGTACTAACTATTTTTCTGTATGTCAGCCAATTGATGGACAGAATGGCGATCCTGCCAATGACTTTGTAACTGGCATTAAACAGGTATTAAAAGGGACCATTCCAGAATTCACAAAGGAATACCCCTGCAATAGCCCTGATAAGGAACGCTGGTTTATCTGTGTGGTTAACTCGTTTTTTGTCGATGTCTCGCTGTTTGCTGTCATTTCTCATACCAACATCACAGAAATCAAGCTGCATGAGCAAAACCTCAATCATGCCTGGGAATCCGCCGAATTCGCCAACCGTGCCAAGAGCGAGTTCCTGGCCAACATGAGTCACGAATTACGCACTCCGCTCAACTCCATAATCGGCTTTTCCGAAGTATTGCAAGATCAGTACTTTGGCGCAATAAACAAAAAACAGTCCGATTATGTTGGTAACATTCTTACCAGCGGTAAACACCTGCTCTCCCTTATTAACGACATTCTTGATCTCTCCAAAGTGGAGTCAGGAAAGATGAAGCTTGAGTTAAGCACTTTTTCTGTCCGGGAAATAGTGGATGCCTCGCTATTGATGCTCATGGATGGGGCTCAAAAAGCTGGGATTAGTATCAACATGGATCTGACACCTCAGGCTGATGTACAGATTAAAGCAGATCGGAGGAAACTGAAGCAGATCCTGTTTAACCTGATTTCAAATGCCGTCAAGTTCACCACGATGGGCGGAGCTGTTACCGTGCTCGTAGAGCGAGAAGGGGATTTTATAAACATAACTGTAGTGGACACCGGCGTGGGAATCAGGGAGGAAGATATCCCCAAACTTTTCAAGCCGTTCACACAACTGGAATCGGTTTATACCAAATCATGTGACGGGGCCGGTCTCGGACTGGCACTGAACAAACAACTTGTGGAACTTCACGGCGGCAAGGTTTGGGTAGAGAGTCTTTTCGGTGCTGGAAGCCGCTTCGGCTTTTCTATCCCGTTAACACAAGCAACAAGGGGTAATCACGATGCCGCATAAGATATTGATATACTGCAAACGGGCATAATTTTAACTTTTGAACCCCCACCCCCTAACCCCCTCCCGCAAGGGGAGGGGGGACTTTCACTTCCTTAATCCCTTTCCGCAAGGGGTCGAGAGTTTGGACATTTACTCCCCCTCCCCTTGCGGGAGGGGGTCGGGGGGTGGGGTTGGTGATGGAAATTGCCATATATTTTAGTGAAAAATTGATCCTATCGTTGGTGGCGATGCTTATTGCGTAGTCTTTGCCCAAGGTCTCAAGAAGCATGTCGATATTGGTCACCGCATCATCCACCACCAGCAGGGTCGGTCTTGGCTCAGTCATCATCTCTTTTCTCCCTTTTTTCCATGACATCTTTAAATTCTTTATTGATGAGGGTTAGTGCTTCCGCAAGGCGGTATCGTTGAACCAGGCGGTGTACTTCCGCCAAGGCTGTTTCATGGCCTTCAGACCATCGTCTTTGCGATAACTCTTCCATGATTTTCTTGCAG
>CAJBLH010000177.1 GCA_903953895.1 uncultured Desulfobacteraceae bacterium
AAGTCGCTTGGCAGCCGGAGTGCTATTCGCCAAAAGCTTATTGAGTATCACAGCGGGGCAATCGCTTTCCCTGAATTATGCGACTTTACTGCTCCCAAATATGCCGATGGTGCAGCAGCGATCAGCTATTTACGAGGCGCAAGCCGTTATCTGCCCAATGGTTCCCTGATTGCGGCCTGGGGGGATAATCGCCTTTTGTCGAGCCACCTGCAAGAGCGACCGGGACTTTACCGTATTCAGGAAGCTAATTCGTTTGCTTTTCTGGTCATATCGCAGATTGTGGATGGCAAAAAATATTTAGGTTACGACGCCTGTGTATTTGATGCTAAGGCAATTCTGAATGGTGTTTCGCATGAAGTTAAAAGTTTCGAAATTGAGGATGGCCTGTCATCCAAAGACATCACAGACGAGCTGACCAGCATTGTAGCTCTGGCGGAAAAACCTTTTGTACTGGTAGGCAAAGCAAACCGGGAGATATTTTTTTCTGCAAGCAAAAATGCACTTGCTGGTGTCACTGCTTATACTCTCTGCCTTTTTCTTTTTATTGTGATTCTATCGTACTTTACTTTTTTCCGGTTTGTCCAAAATCTGATTGCTGAACATATAGAAAGCGAGCAGTCATACCGTAACCAGTTCGCCGGAAATTCAGCGGCGATGCTGCTGATTGATCCCAAAGATGGAGCGATTATTGATGCCAATGCAGCCGCTTTGAGTTTCTACGGCTATACGCGGGAGCAGTTGCTGGCCATGCGTATCAGCGACATCAACACCCTGTCTGCTTCCGAAGTCGGGCAGGCCATGGCCTCAATATTGCCGATAGATGGCAAGCGGTTCGAGTTCCAACACCGTTTATCGGATGGTTCGCTGCGCGATGTGGAAGTGTCTGCAAGCAAGATTCAGTTTGGCGGGCGCACCATTCTGCACTCAATTATACACGACATCACCAAGCGCAAGCTGGCAGAAGCGCAGATACTGGAGATAAATCATCGCCTCAAACTGGTCACCGATGCCGCGAATATCGGTATATGGAACTGGGAATTTTCCAACGACAAGATTGAGTGGGATGATCGTTTGAGCGAATGTTATCAAATGCCCGAAAATATACGAAACACCGGAAACGAATATCAATTCTGGCGCTCCTGTGTTCATCCGGACGATTATAAGCAGACCAAGGCGACCCTGCTGGAAGCCCGACGTAGCAAAAATGGCTTTAACCACAAGTACCGTATGATCCTACCAGACGGCACCGTTCGTCATATTTTTGCGGTGTCCATTATCGATAATGACCCCAATGGAACCCCTCTGCGAATGATCGGCGTCAACATTGATCTTACCGAGCGTGTGCAAATGGAAGAAAAGCAGCGGGTCAGCGAGGAAAGGTACCGCCTGCTTGCTGAAAACGCCGCCGATGTTATCTGGACCGTGGATATTGACGGCAGGTTTACCTATGTTAGTCCATCTTTGACGAGACTATTGGGCTATGCCCAGGCCGAGGCCATACAGCAATCATTTGATGTTATACTTTGCCCGGATTCTCGTTTAATCGCAGCAGAACATCTATCCAGAATTATTGCTGACATCAAGGCCGGACGTTCCGTTGCAACATTCAACATGGAACTTGAACATCGACACAAAGACGGCTCAACGATTTGGACAGACATTACCGTAAATGCTATGTATGACAGCAATGGCGATTTTCTGGAACTCATTGGAGTCACACACGATATCAGCGTTCAAAAGCAGAGGGAGGTGGAGATCAAACGGCAGTCCAGTTTGATTAATGCATTGTTTGATTCAATACCCGATATCATCTTCTTCAAAGATGTCAATGGCGTTTATCTGGGTTGCAACCCCCTCTTCGCCAAATTTGTCGGAAAATCAAGAGATGAAATTGTCGGACAGACCGACTACGATCTTTTTGAAAAACAAATCGCGGACTTTTTCAGGGATCACGATAAACGCATGCTGGAGTCGGGCCAGACGCGGCACAACGAGGAATGGATCACCTATCCCGATGGCCGAAAAACACTGGTGGACACCGTTAAAACACCTTATCTGCAACAGGATGGAACACTGATCGGAATACTTGGCGTCAGCCGAGATATCACCGACCGCAAACAGACTGAAGAAGAATTGCGTCGGTCTGAAGAATTTGTCAAAACCACGCTGGATACCCTGCCGGAAAATATATGCGTGCTTGACATCACCGGAACGATTGTAATGGTCAACCGGAAATGGCGTGAATTCGCCGACGCCAACCCTCCTGCGCCGGAGAACTATAGTGTCGGCGCAAACTATCTGGCGGTCTGCACCGCTGCCATTGATGACAACTGCGAAGATGCCCGTCTCTTTACCGAGGGGATTAGGGCGGTCCTTTCCGGCGAGCGTATCAGCTATGAGCAGGAGTACCCATGTCACTCCCCGACCGAACAATGTTGGTTCCATGCCCGGGTTACCCGTTTTGTCGGGAGTGGTCCGGCCCTGGTCGTGATCACCCATGAAAATATTACCGAGCGCAAACAGACCACACAAAAACTCTGGGATACCTTGACTCGTTTAAAGCTGGCAACCGATGCCGGCGATATCGGCATCTGGAGCCTGAACTTCATTGACGGCGGACTGGAATGGGATAATCGTATCTGTAACTGTTTTGACGTACCTGAAACTGTTCGTACAACAGGGATATCCTATGACTTCTGGCGCTCCCGTGTGCATCCGGATGACATCGTGCGAGTTGAAACCGTCATGACCGAAGTTCTCGACACCGCCACTCCCCTGAACGTCGAGTACCGTATTCTACTGCCGGACGGTACCCTGCGCCACCTTGTTGTCTCAGCTCTCGTCGAACCGGATTCAAATGGTATCCCGTTGCGGATGGTCGGCATCAGCCGCGACATCACCGACAGCAGGCTGGCGGAGGAGAATCTTCTGATAGCCAATGCACAGGCAGATGCCGCCAACCGCGCCAAGAGCGATTTTCTGGCCAACATGAGTCATGAAATCCGAACGCCCATGAACGGCATCATCGGTATGACCGGGCTGCTTCTGGATACCAACCTGGACCACGAGCAGCGACACTATGCCGACATCGTGCGCAGCAGCGGG
>CAJBLH010000178.1 GCA_903953895.1 uncultured Desulfobacteraceae bacterium
CAATCACTACGGATTTCGCATAGCCCCTTGTGCTGTCCGAAAAGGCAATGAAAAGGGACGGGTTGAAAATGGTGTCGGTTATGTTAAAAAAAACTTTCTGGCCGGCTTTGAGATACCCGACTTTGGTATCGTCAACCCTTCTGCTATCCGCTGGCTGGATACCATATCCAATGTGCGCATTCACGGGGAAACCGGGAAAATTCAAACCGCCCGATTTGGTACATTTTCGCGCCGCCGCTGACACTCAGAAGAAAAAAATCCAGTTCCATCCAGGGCTAAAAGATAGTACCCGTCCATGAAGACCATTGACTCCAGAGCTTTGCCTCGCTGCAGTCGGCGGAAATTGCCAAGAAAGGCAGGACGTATAAACGACGGCCTACAATACGTTGAAGACGAAACTGGACAAGGGAAAAGTCGGCCGCAAGCGACGGAAGACAACCGGCCAGCAAGCTTCACTGGTCATCTTCGATATGCTGGAAAAGCTGAAAGGGCCGGCTGATTGAATTCGATGCCGCAACCTGCCCGGAGGCGGACAAAGAAAACCTGCTGGCTGCACTGGAACGCCTGAAGGCCAGTATCGAGGGGGCCTGGATGTCGATTTCAACACAGGTTGGCGATGGTGGTCGAGCAGATGCAACGACCGGCGGATTTCATGGTCTTTCGCCGGGATATCATTGGGGGATGCGAACGATTATGCCGATTCACTACTGGATGAAATTAGATTGACAAACATTGCTAATGGGCTAAACTGCATACTGGAAGCGGATTCATGTGCAGTGAATTATCGATCGGGCTTCAGACGATCAAATGCATTTTCTGCTGATATTTCGATAAAAGTGCCGTACAAACCATGCTGAAACGCAGGAGGTGGATGATGAAACGTGTCATAACGACTATATGCGCAACGTTAGGCTTTCTTTTGATTACCGGCGCCGTATCGTCCGTCTGTGCCGAAGATAATTTCACACAGGCCGACCGCGAACGACTGGTGCGCATGGAGGCCACCCAGACGGTTTTTATGCAGCAGGTGGATAAACGATTTGAGGAACTGCGCTCCGATATGAATTCCCGCTTCGAGCAGGTGGATAAACGCTTCGAGCAGGTGGATAAACGCTTCGAGCAAATGACCAATATGTTTTACGCGCTATCAGCTATATTTACTTCGCTGTTTGTGGCGGTATTCGGGTTTGCGTGGTGGGATCGCCGCACGGTGCTGACCAGCGCCAAGAGGGCGGCCCGGGAAGAAGCGGAAGGCGTTGCGGAGGATATTCGGGAAAACATGGTAACACTGCATCGACTGGTTGAAGTGCTGAGAAAATTTGCGGAAAAAACCCCGGATTTGAAGGAGTTGATGACGCGGGCGCATTTGTTGTGAATGGTTTTGCCTGAATCATAATGCCAATGCCCGCATGATGTTGGGCGACGAGGAGCGGATCCGACTGGAGTTGTGGAAAACAGGGCAGACGGAATTGCCGGAGAACAGCGGCCGGAAGATGTAGAGAACTCTGCACGGGGTGAAAGGTTTCTGCAATCTCAATCTCGCCGACATGGAAACCTGTTTCAAGGTCTTTCGCCGGGATATCATTGGGGGATGCGAACGATTATGCCGGTTCACTATGGGATGGAATTAGATTGACAACCCCTGGTATTGGATTAAACTGTATACTGACAGCGGATTCATGTGCAGTGAATTATCGATCGGGCTTCAGACGATCGAATGCATTTTTTGCTGATATTTCGATAAAAATACCGTGCAATACATGTTGAAACTCATGAGGTGGATGATGAATCGTGTCATAACGACTATATGCGCAGCGTTAGGCTTTCTTCTGATTACCGGCGCCGTATCGTCTGTCTGTGCCGAAGACAATTTTACACAGGCTGATCGCGAACGACTGGTGCGCATGGAGGCCAGCCAGACGGTCTTTATGCAGCAGGTTGACAAACGCTTTGAGGAACAGCGTTCCGATATGAATTCACGGTTTCAGCAGGTGGACAAACGCTTTGAGGAACAGCGTTCCGATATGAATTCACGCTTTGAGGAACTGCGTTCCGATATGAATTCACGCTTTGAGCAAATGACCAATATGTTTTACACGATATCTGCTGTATTTACATCCCTGTTCGCAGCGGTATTCGGATTTGCATGGTGGGATCGACGCACGGTGCTGATGAGTGCCAGAAAGGCGGCCAGGGAAGAGGTGGAAGGCGTCGCACTGGATATTCGGGAAAACATGGTGACACTACATCAACTTGTTGACGTGCTGAGAAAATTTGCCGAAAAAACCCCGGATTTGAAGGAGTTGATGATGCGGGCGCATTTGCTGTGAATGGTTTTGCTGAATCATTTATAAACGGAGGACAGAGGACAGAGGGCGGAGGGTGTATAACGGAGGGGGTGGGGGAGCGGATTGAGAGTTTTCGGGAGTTGAGGGTGTATCGGGCGGCGATGGAGTTGCAGCAGCGGGTGTTTGAGATAACAAATGCTTTCCTGTTTACAGATGACATGTGTGAGATATTTTCTTTTTTAAATAATTTGATGATCTCTGCCGGATCCACTTTGCGCAAACAGACATGGATTGCGCCCACGGCCGCTACGGCCCAGGGAAAACACCACCCATTGTGCAATCATGACACCTTTGGAGAAGTCCCGTCGTACCGCTGGTGTAGTTGATGGTGGCCACATCCCGCTCGTCTTTGACCGTTACCGGAACATCATCGGTCGAACCCGGCTTCAGAAACGATTCATAGTTGTTCCTTTCAGGGGGCGATCGTCACTGGCATCACAAATGTTGACAAACCAAACGGATCATCCGCCGGAAAGCAGTGTAATCAGGCGGACTTCATTCCCATTTTCAAGAATATCATCCGCGTTTTTTCGTTGTCCGTCGATAAATACCATCAATTTCAGTTCGGGGGGAATGGATAGTTGGGTGATCAGTCCGCGGATTGTCAGCCCCACGGTGATTTTCATGTCTTTTTCCGCGACATATCTGCGAATGATTCCGGTGGGTTTTAAGTGAATTTGTATTAAAGTCATCAGTGGTCAGGTGTCGGTTATCGGTTTTTTCAGATGTGTTCGAATTCTTCGGCCATGCCGCAGGCGATCAGGGCGGATTGGGTGGGGATGCCCTGGATGGGGTCCATTTCCATAAGCCGGTAAAAAGCTGCTTTCATGGCGTCGAGATTGATAGCAATGCCTTCGGGTTCGCCGTCTCGGGCCGGTTCCAGCATGCGGGGGGTCAGGGTGTCGTCGGCGGCGGTGCGTCCGAAGCGGTAATTGATCAGGCGTTTGAGGTAGAAAACGCGTTTTCCGGCCAGCATCATGGCATCGATATCCCAGCCGTAGCCGGCAACCGTGTTGAAGAGCGCGACCCATTCCGGGATGGTGATTTCCCGGTCGGCGAACTGGCAGAAACAGGCGCTGTTTTCGATAGATCCCAGGGCGACGGCGATGACGGCGGCCTCTGCCTTGTTTTCATCCGTTTTGGGCTCCAGTTCGTATTCAAAGCCGATTTCCGGATAATAACAGGCGCCCATTTCCATAAAAAGCATGGGAAAAGCCACGTGGCAGGCGCCGCGCGGGCTGATGGCATAGGTGAGGGCCAGGCCGTGTCCGCCGCCGCGGGGGTCGTGGGCTGGAACTTCCAGTCCTTTGGCGTGGGCGGTGTAGTCGCTGGAACCCTTGCCGATCCGACGGGCGGCCGCAGCACTGCCATCAGCCAGAAGACGTCCCAGTTTGCCGGTTCTGGCGGCAATGGCCGGAATCAGTACATCGATTACCGTTTCCATGTCTCCCCATATCAGGGAAATCCCGTCGGTGTCTGCGGCGGTGATGTCGCCTTTTTCGAAAGCCTCCATGGCCCAGGCGATGGTGGCGCCGGTGGTGATGGTGTCCAATCCCAAGTCGTTGCAGATTCGGCCGGCTTTGCAGACAGCCGCCAGATCCATGGAACCGATCAGGGAACCTAGCGAAACAATGGTTTCATATTCCGGGCCAGGGCCGTCGGGGATGGCAAAAATGCCTTCCGTGATCCGGACGTTGCGCTTGCAGGCGATCGTGCAGTAGGCGCAGGCGCCGCCATGGGTCAGGTATTTTTCGCTCAGGGTGCTGCCGGTCAGGGATTCGGCCATTTCCTGCCAGAAATTGGAGGTAAAGTTCCGGATGGGCACATCGCCGCTGTACACCCCGCCCTCAAGATTGGCAGCGGTTCCGTTGACGCGCATTACATCGGAGGCCAGGGCTTCCTTGATCCGGGGATTGAGTTCCTTTCGAAGGGTTTCGAACGCTTCGGGATCAGCCAGTGTCATGGTTTTGGTCGATGCTTTGACGACGATGGCCTTCAGGTTCTTGGACCCCATTACCGCCCCGAATCCGGCCCTGCCGAAGGCATGATGCGCCTCGTTTAGAATCAGGGCGTACTTCACCTGGTTTTCTCCGGCCGGGCCGATGATGAGATTTCGCCAGGTTTTTCCAAATTTATCTTTCAGGCTGCGGTTGACCGACTCGATGCCTTTTCCCCAGTAGTCTTCAGCGCTTTCGATGCAGACGGCGTTGTCTTCGATTACGAGTAGAGACGGTTTTTCGGCTTTTCCGGTTAATACGATGCCGTCGAAACCGGCATAGCGAAGTTCCGGAGCAAAGTAGCCACCGCAGGAGGAGTCTCCCCAGTTGCCGGTCAGCGGTGATCTGCCGGCCACACTGCTGCGGCTGGCGCCGGAAAGTTTCAAGCCTGCGAAGGGGCCGTTCATGAAAATGAGCATGGCTTCAGCAGACAAGGGATCGGCCTGAAAATTTCCCCGTTCCCAGAAATACCGGGCAGCCAGACCGCTGCCGCCGATATAGGACAGGTAATCGGTTTCCGGCAGCGATGCAATTTCGATTTTGCCGGTTGTCAAATCCACGACGATGATTTTTCCGGTATTTCCGTACATGGCGTTTCCCCTGATTTAAAAGAAAATGGCGTTGTGTCATGCTGCTTTGATTCACGGCGCAAGCCGCCTGAACAGGATCATTTATTTCAGAATCTTGTCTTCCCAGCCAAGGTCTTTAAGGATCACGGCATATATTTCAGCGACTTTTTTCAGTTTTGGGGCAAGTTTCAGGAGGCCGACAGCCGAGCCTTTCACCCGGATTTTCTTGCGGGTAATGGCCATGACCGGATTCAGTTTGTTGGACCACGACCGGTGGGCGTCATCCGCCGAAAGACTCATGGTCATGTCCGGTTCTTCGGAAGGCTTGCCGGGGCCGACGCTCAGGTTGCCCCCGCGGCAGTCCATCCAGAAGCAGCAATTCGGGCCATCTTCCGTATAGTCAAAGAGGATGAGCTGGTTGACCTTTTTCAATCCGGATGTCAGTTCATCATCGATCATGGCCGCTTCAAAGAGTTTGACAAATGCCTGAATGGGTTCGTTTTCGTTTTTCCAGTATTCCATGTTCCATCTCCTGTATCGTGAAGTGAGTCCTGACTGCCTTGCGAAATGAGTTTCCTGAAAGTATGTATCAGTAAGCTTTGATCAGCAGTTCCAGAATATCCGCATCTTCGAGGTATCGAGGGTTGTAACTGATCTGGGAATCTGAAGCCGCCAGTTCGACGGTTTGCTGAAGCTTATCCGTATCGTTGGGAACGTTAAAATCCCGCAGGGTTTCGCTCAGGCCGATGTGTTGTTTCAAATTCCGTACGGCTGTTACGGCGGCCACGGCGGCTTCGATATTAGACATGCCATGAACCGGGATTCCCATGGCGTCGGCAATCATGGCATAACGTTCCGGAGCTGCTTCCACATTGGACGCCATTACCACCGGAAGCATGATGGCGTTGGCCAGCCCGTGCGGAATGCCGTAGTGGGCGCCCAGGGCATGGGACGTGGCGTGAACCGCACCGGTCATGACATTTCCGAAACAGAGCCCGGCCAGGGTGCTGGCGATCAGCATATTCCCGCGGGCGGTGATGTTGTCGGGTTCATGGACAGCCAGAGGGAGATATTTGAAAATGAGCCGGATGGCATGCAGACCACAGGCATCGGCAATGGGTTCCGCACCGGAGGATGTAATGCCTTCCACCGCATGGGTCAGGGCATCCATGCCGGTAAAGGCGGTGATTTTGGGCGGCAGTTTTATGGTCAGCTCCGGATCCAGCATGGCGATATCGGCGTTGTAGGGATGTGTTACCTGCAGTTTGACCCTGGCATCCACATCCAGAACGATGATGGCCGTGGTGATCTCGCTGGCGGTACCGGCCGTTGTCGGAAACACGATGTGGGGAGGAAGTGGTTTGGCGCCATCCCACAGGGCGGCCTGCTGCGCCAGCGGCATGAAATCATCAGCCCCGTCTCCGATCAGGATGTTGATGGCCTTGGCGGAATCCATGACACTCCCGCCGCCGACCACGACCATGCAGTCTGCGCCTTTATCCCGATAAAATGCAGCACCTTCGTTGATCAGATCGATGCGGGCATCCTGAACGATATGATCGAAAATGCCGACCAGCTCCAGTCCGGATTTTTTTATGGCATCCGCCACCTGTTGCGCCACCCCGGCATGCACCACCCCGGTGTCGGTAATGATCACGGTCCGGGCGCCGCCCAGTTGATTCATTTCAAAACCCAGTTCAGATCGAATACCGGGGCCAAACATGATGCGGGGGCGGTTGGCCCAGGAAAAAAAGGAATTTAATTCGATATCCGGGTATTTCATGGATGACCTCCCATTCAGGAAAATAAAAAAAGGCGGGATATTCGCAGAAAAAACATCCGCTTTTTGCGTGTGATTTTCATTGTAATTTTCGTTTGACTGCTATCACGCATGCCTTTTTGAGTCAATACAAACCCGCTGCCGGCAATCCATTCGGCATGAATAGTATTGACTTTTTTCGAATCCGGAATGTAAATAATAAAAAATATTATTTCACGAACACTTTATCGTAAGGAGAACAGCATGGATCGTGCAGTACAGAAACCACACATCAATGTGGATTATTTTGCAGACTTGACCGGCGACATCTCTGCGCCGGCATCGCTCAGCGTTGAAGAGATCGGTGTCAGAATCAAAACCATCCGGGAAGAAAAAGGCATTTCGCTGGAAGAACTGTCCAAGTTGACCGGTTTCGAGGTGGAAGTGCTTTCCGATATCGAAGCCAATCAGTTTCAGCCGCAGCTTGGCGCCATCATCAGATTGTCCAAGGCATTGGACAGCGCTTTCGGTAGAATCGTTTCCGGAGTCGGCAGCAAGCTGTATTCGGTAACGCGGAAAAACGAACGCAAAACCGTCTCCCGTTCCACATCTTATCGCGGCCAGAAGCCCGTTTATATATACAAAAGCCTGGCGCCGGAAGTTCAGGGCCGGCACATGGAATCCCTCATCGTTCAACTGGAAGAAAATCCGGATGCGGATATGTCCATTCACGACGGGGAAGAGTTCATTTATGTGCTGGACGGCGTGGTGTCTTTAAAGATTGGAAGCGATGTCTTTGAACTGGAAGCAGGAGACAGCGTTTATTATCTATCGACCACGCCGCATCTGATCGCCGCCAAGGTCGGAAAAGCCACCATTCTGGCAGTCATTTACGAGGGATAGGCTATCAAAAGGCTTGAACATCCGCAGGGGCGGGTCTGAACCCCGCCCCCAAAGCAACGTGGGCTCACACCAGGGTACGAAAGGGGATCTCGGCCGATGGGGTTCAAACAGGAACTTCTTAAAAAGATTCAGATTGACCGGATGACCGAAAAAATTCTTGCCACGATCGGGCCTTCCGGCAGTGATCAAAAAGTGGATAAGGGTTTTTTTCGTGTGCTTCTGGAAACCGCCGGATACCGACACCAGAAAGAACGGGACCTGGATATTTATCTGCCTGCGGAAGATTCCGGAAACACCCATATTCTGGTTCTGGATAACGATCTGCCATTTTACAAGACCACGATTGCTGATATTGCCATGCGAAAAAGCCCCACGGTCAAAGAAATGGTCAATATTCGAAACGCCATCAAAATCCTGAACGACAGCGATGTGGTGGTCAGCAAAAAGGCGGATTCGGTCAAATCGGTTTACAAAGAATGTATTTCCCGGCTGAATCTGTCATTTTCGGCTGAAGAGATTGAAGCGATTGCCGTCGATGGCGCTGCATCCCTGGCAAATGGGTATGCCGACGGCGTGCAGGAATGCATGGATTTGTTTGCCGAGCTTCTGGGGTATCAGCCTGCACCCAAAGCATTCAGGGCCGATCATTACCGGATCATCGGTGCTGTCTCCCAGAAGGAAACCGGCGAAACGGTTTTTGGTCCGATGGTCTGTTACAACCTGATGCATAACCGGCTTTTTGGCATGACGTCCGTCATCGGCAGTTTCGATCGCATCCGGCTGGAAAATTATCTGGAGATATTGAATGGCGCTGAAAAACCCTCTCTGGTGGGTGCCGAGGTGTTTCAGTTTCTCAATAAAGAGGTCATCCGGAGGGGATATTCACCATCAACACAATGAGTATTGGCGAGTTTGCTTCAGACCGAGATCATCGTTGGGGGAAAGTATGAGCCTATACGAACGGGATTTTTACCAATGGACACAGGAACAGGCGGCGTTATTGAAGGCAGGCGCTCTATCCCGGATTGATGTTGAAAATCTGATAGAGGAAATCGAATCGATGGGGAAAAGCCAGAAGAAAGAGCTGATAAGCAGGTTGACCGTTTTGCTGATGCACATGTTGAAATGGGATCATCAATCTACACGTCGGGGTAAGAGCTGGCTTAAAACCATTGCAACACAGAGAACCGAGATTGAATTTTTATTGTATGACAATCCGAGCTTGACGCATGAAATACAAAATATCATGTTAAGAGCCTATCGTGCGGCTGCAAAGCAGGCATCGACAGAAACGGGGCTGCCTCTCAATACATTTCCCGAATCGTGTCCATACAGTATTGAGCAGATAATGGGCGAGTCCATACCCCCTCATTTACAATGACAAAGTAAACGTATAACCACCTGAATACATAAAATTAAGGGTTTTGACAATGCCCGATGATACCAGCTTACACAATGAAGAAACCGCTTCTGATTCCTCCAGAAGCAAGGTGAAGTTTGAAATTTTCGGCGAAGAAATGCTCGAAAAAGAAGTCAAATCCAGCGGTAACAGCGGAAGGGTTTATCTGCCGCCTGACTGGGTCGGTCACCATGTAAAAATCGTTCGAATTGATTGACAATTCCTTTTTAATCAGGAGAAGTTCAGTGGAAAATTGTATCATCAGACGATTAAGGCCGGAAGATGCCGACGATATCGACCGGATCAGTGCAGCCATTACCAATATTCCGACGGAATTTGATTTCAAGCGATTGATTGCGGATCAAACCGGGCGGACCGAAGACGCCAGTTTTGTGGCGGAACGGCAAGGCCAGGTGGTGGGATATTTGATTATCTCCATTCTTTCGGGTTTCTTCGGTATCAACCGCAGCGCATGGATATCCCATTTAGGCGTCCAACCCCGGTTCATGGGGCAGCGAATCGGGGAAAAACTGGCGGAAGAAGGCTTCAAGTATTGCAAGTTTCTGGGCATCAACGATATCTATACGACCGTGCGCTGGGATTCTTTCGATTTGCTGTCTTTTTTTAAAACATTGGGATTCGATAGAAGTAATTTTATCAATCTCAGAAAAAAACTGGATTCATAATGAAAGACAACTTGAATATTTCATGACCACAACAAAACCCCCATTTCTCATACTGGCATCCAAATCACCCCGTCGCCGCTATCTGCTGAAACAGGCCGGTGTCGAATTTACCGTCATTCCCAGCAGTTTTGACGAATCCACTATTTCGGATGCAAATCCGGAAAATTTTGTCCGTGTTCTGGCGCAGGCCAAGGCCAGGGTCGTATCCGAGCAGTACCCGCAAAGCTGGGTGATGGGAGCAGATACCATCGTGGTGGTTGATGATACCATCCTCGGCAAGCCGGTTTCCAAAGCCGAAGCCCGTAGCATGCTGACAACGTTAAGCGGACGGGTACACCGGGTACTGACTGGCTTTTCCCTCTGCTGTATGGCAAAAAACGATGACTATGTGCAAGTGGTATCGACCGACGTCCGCTTCAAGAACCTGAAGCCGGAAGAAATCGAGTGGTACGTTCACACCAGCGAGCCGTACGACAAGGCCGGCGCCTACGCCGCCCAGGGGCTGGGCGCTTTTATGATCAAGCATATTTATGGATCATACAGCAATGTGGTGGGGCTGCCGGTTTGCGAGGTCGTGGACTGCCTGGTTCGGGAGGGGATTGTGGAATTCAGGCCGGGGGGGCAGGGGGTGGAAAGGCTTTATATGAAGGATGAAGGATGAAGGATGAAGGATGAAGGATGAAATTGCCGGGAATCTGAAGGGGGTTGGACAGCGGATTGTGGATGTTTGCATTCGTTGCGGCAGAGATCCGGGTGCGGTTCGTCTGGTTTGTGTTACCAAAACCATGCGTGCCGATGCTGTTCGACATGCCATTCAGGCGGGGGCAGGTCTTTTTGGGGAAAACTACATTCAGGAAGCGCGGGATAAATGCCGGATACTGGCCGAGTACCCGGTTTCCTGGCATTTTATCGGACACCTTCAGACCAACAAGGCCAAATATGCGGTCAAACTCTTCGATCTCATCCATACGGTCGATTCCCTGCGTCTGGCAACGGAACTGGATCGGGAAGCCCGGAAAATCGGGAAGGTGCAGAATATCCTGATTCAGGTCAATATCGGCAAAGAAGCCTCCAAATCCGGGATCGATGCCGAATCGGCGGAATCACTGATGTGCGATATCAGCCCTTTTTCCAACTTGTCGATTCAGGGGCTGATGACGATTCCGCCGTTTTTTGATGCGCCCGAGCGGGTTCGCCCGTTTTTCAGGGGGCTTCGGGAGCTTCGGGATTCATTGAACAAATCGGGTATGATGGCCGACCGTCTCGTTGAACTTTCGATGGGGATGACCGGAGACTTCGAGGCGGCCATCGAAGAAGGGGCCACCCTGGTTCGGATTGGTACGGCGATTTTCGGAGAAAGACAATGAAGCTGCTGCTTCATACCTGCTGTGCGCCCTGCGCCATTTATCCCATCGAGACGCTGAGACAAGTGGGGGTGGATGTGATGGGTTTTTTCTATCGCCACAACATCCACCCCTATACCGAATGTCTCAGGCGACAGGAAACCGTGATCGCCTATGCCGAATCGATCGATTTCAAGGTCATCATTCAGCAGGGCTACGATCTGGAAGGCTTTCTGCAGCGGGCGGTGTTTCGGGAATCCAACCGGTGCGAGATATGTTATCATGACCGGCTGAAGGCCACGGCGCATGTGGCCAAAAAAGGAAACTTTGATTCGTTTTCATCCTCTCTGCTGTACAGTAAATTTCAGAATCATGACATGATCCGGTCTATCGGCGAATCTGTTGGAAAATCCGCAGGCCTCCCTTTCTATTATCAGGATTTTCGAAGCGGCTGGAAGTACGGTATCGAAACTTCCAAACGTCTGGGATTGTATCGGCAGCAGTATTGCGGATGCATCTACAGCGAAAAAGAGCGATATTTTTCTTCCCCTGACCGTCATAAAGGCTGAGCGTGTTTGCAAACTTCATTTATCTGATCATCGCCCTGTTGATCTATACCACATATTATCCACCGGATCAGCCCAATTTTCAGGGGATCGATGCGGCATTTCTGGCATTGTTTCTGGTGGTCGTCTTTGCCGCCTTTACCCGGAGCCAGTTTCGCGGCATTGAAAAGCGGATTGGGCGCGAGAGTTTCATCCAGATGGATGACCGGTTCAGTTCAGCCCTGACCCGGCACGCGATTCTGGCGCTCGGTTTTTTCACCTGCAGCATCTATGGTTTGAACCTGACAACATTAACCTCCCGGCTTCCGCTGGTATCGCACTTTCCAACGATTGAAGCCCTGCTCTGCCTCTGTCTGTTTCTGCTGTACATGGTCATCGTCTGGGTATGCGCTTGGTTTCCTTATGAAAAACTCTATCAAAACCGGATTTCCCTTCGTGTTTATGTGACATCGCAAATTTCCTTCTGCATTCCCGTGGTGCTGCCATGGCTGGTGATTTCCGGTACATCCGACATCCTGCAGGCCCTGCCGTTCGACCTGCCCAGGAAACTGCTGGCGACCTCCACGGGCCAGATTCTGTTTTTTCTCTTTTTTCTGGTGGCAGTGGCGTTTACGGGGCCGGCCGTGATCCAGAAATTCTGGCGTTGCAGGCCCCTGGAGCCTGGGCCGGTCCGATTGCGAATCGAAAACCTGAGCCGGCGCGCCGGGTTCAGTTTCGCCAATATCGTGTACTGGCCGGTGCTGGGCGGCCGAATGATTACCGCAGGCGTTATGGGGCTGATCCGGCCGTTCCGGTATCTGCTGATCACCGAAGCGCTGCTGGCGTATCTTAGTCCCGATGAGGTGGATGCCGTTGTGGCGCATGAAATCGGCCATGTCCGCAAGAAGCATCTTCAGTTTTATTTGCTTTTTTTTACCGGATACATGCTTATTTCCTATACCCTGTTTGATGTCATTCTGATCGCCGTACTCTATGTGCCGCAACTATACCCGCTGATGGAATCATTTCATGGCAGGCAGTCATCCGTCATGTCGGCTGTATTGAGTATCGGGGCGATTCTTTCATTTTTGATTTATTTTCGCTATATTTTCGGCTATTTCATGCGAAACTTCGAGCGTCAGGCAGATGCCTTTGTATTTACCCTTTTCAACAGCTCGTTGCCGCTGGTCACGACACTGGAGAAAATTGCAATGACCAGCGGCCAGCCGCCGAACAAGCCGAACTGGCACCATTACAGCATTTCAGAAAGAATCGATTTCCTGCGCAACTGCGAAGCAGACCGTTCCCGGATCACCCGGCACGATCGGAAAATCAAAAGGAGCATGGCCGTTTATCTGGCGGGAATTCTATCGATCGGTGTGCTGGGATATTCCCTGAACTGGGGCGATACCGGTAAAAAGCTGAATGCGCATCTATTTGAACAAGTCCTGCAGCGGGAAATTGAAAAAAAACCGGATCATCCGCTTGCCTATATGCTGCTGGGGGATACCTATGTGCTGCGCAAAAATTTTGAAATGGCGCAGCAAGCTTATGAAAAGTCGATTTCACTACAGCCCGACAATGTTTCGGCGTTGAACAACCTGGCCTGGATTCTGGCCACCAGCGAGGATGAGGCTTTCCGCAATCCCCGGCGCGCCGTGGTTCTGGCTGCCAGGGCTTCCGAATTGAAGCCCACATCCCAGATTCTGGATACGTTTGCAGAATCCCTGTATCGCAACGGCCAGTTTGACGAGGCCGTGTATATCGGTGAAAAAGCGCTGACGTCGGCAACCGGAGATCGGGGGTATTTTGAAAAACAACTGGATAAATTCAGCAAGGCCAGCGAAAGCCGATGATCAAGACCCGGAGATTTCAACATGCCGGGTGTTCAAGATGTCCTTGGCCTGTTTTTCAAGCATGACGGAAGGCCATGCCAGTATTACCTGCAGCCTGCCGGTATGTTGCAGTTGTGCTGCAACATCCGGATGTGCGGATAAATATGATACCGTAGTTTCAGACAGAGTGTCGGCTCCGTCGATTATCTGAACCCGTCTGCCGATTTTACGCTGGATGGTGGGGGCAAGGAATGCATAGGGGGTGCTGGCCAGAATGAGTGTATCTATCTGACGCGTCTTCAGAGGGATCAGGTATTTTTTTATGATCATTGCGGTTACCGGTTTTTTTATCCATCCTTCTGCGATCAGGGGCATCAGCAGCGGACAGGGTGCGGAATGGATGCCGGCTTCCGGGCATTGTTCCCGGATTTTCTCCGGATAGCGCCCGCTTTCGATTACCGCACGGCTTCCCATAATGCCGATGCGATGGTGGCGGGACAGAAGGTGTGCCCGCTCGACCGTTGATGTGATGATATCCAGAACCGGCACGCCGGTGCTTTCGGCCATGGCGGCGCCGGCGATGCAGGAAATTGTATGCGAGGCAACCAGGATCAGTCCGGCCCCGAGCCCGACCAGGCGTGCGATGCTTTGAACGGCATTTTCCGTGATTCGGTCCGGATTCGAGGCATCCGCCGGAAAGATGCACAGATTGTTGCTGAAACACAATACATCCACAGCGGGGATTTTCTCTTGAACCGATCGCGCTAGAATCATGCTGTCTGTTCCTGTACCGAGAATGCCTATCATATCACTACCTCGTCAGTTGAAAATCCTGTTGACTCATGCCGGTCATACGGATTATTCATATATCACAAAGCCTTCAGCATGTGTTGTTATCTATAGACATTCAGAAAAATAATTTCGCTGCGTTATCGGTCGGGAATGGCCGAAAAAGGCATGTTCCATCCCTGCTGCCTTGCGAAATGAATTTTCTGAAAGTCTATATAACATTCCTTGTTTCATCACTCAAGACCGGTTGTAACCCAAGGAGGTTATATTTATGGAAGCATCTCCGTCCGCCAATATGCTGGCCCTTGTCACCCGCCTGAAAAGCACATGGCCGCAGTCCGGCCTGTCTGGTCTGAAAAAAGTCAAATATGCCATCGGACTGCTGATCGGACTCTATATCGCTTTTCAATTGTTTTTTGTTTACATCAAACCCAGCCAGTTCGGCATCAAGGTGGTCCGGATCGGCATGGACCGCGGCGTGCATAAGGACATCTACCCATCGGGGCTGAATTTTATCATTCCGTTCGGTTTTCAGCAGATGTATGTTCTGCCCAAAGATATCCAGGTTCTGGAGATGACCAACTTTCCCCAGTCCGCCGCCGGATCATCCCGGCAGTTGAAGGCCGTTCACATTCAAACATCGGATGGTTTTTTTGTGGATGTGGATGTGTCCATTTTATACCGGATCATCGATCCGTACCTGGTCTTTACCCAGATCGGTCCCGGAACCCTGTTCGAAGACAACGGGATCATCCCCAAAGCCGAGCCTATTTTGAAAGCCTCGCTGGGTGAGCTGACTACCGAGGAATTTTACAACAGCCCGCTTCGGTCCAGAAAAGCCGATGCCGCCAGAGATATGCTGAATCACGAAATCAATCAGAAAGGCATGCAGATCGAGCATATTCTGGTGCGGTACTTCAATTACAGTCCGGAAATTCAGAAAAACATCGAAGAAAAAAAACTCAAAGACCAGCTTGTCTTTAAAAATCAGGCGGAAGCCCGGGCAGCGACCGAGGAGGCCGGCCTTAAAAAAGTCGAGCAGGAAGGCCGGGTGATGGTTGATGTCGAAATGGAAAAAGGCAAGGCCTATGTAACGACGAAGCTGGCGGAAAGGGATCTGTATGCACGGAAAAAAAATGCCGAAGCCGATCTTCTGGTGAAAATGGCCGAAGCGGAAAAAATCCGTCTGAAGAATGACGCCATGAAGGGCGTGGGGGCAGAGCGCATGGTGGGGTTGAAAATGGCCGATGTGCTGGGCGGCCTGGAAATGATCGTTCTGCCCAGCGACGGCGCATCCGGCGTCAATCCGCTGAATCTGAACAAGACATTGCAGTTGTTTGATATTCCCAAAGGAGGTTCTGAATGAAAATCACGCGTTGGGTCATATCGCTGAGTCTTTGTCTGTTGGGTGTTGCCGGATGCATGCCGCATACGACAGGAGAAACCGAAGTCGGTGTTCGAACCATCAAATTGGGTGTCTGGCAGCCGAAAGGCGTTGAGAACAAGGTTTACGCCCCGGGATCGACTTATTTTTTCCTTCCTTTTGTCAATGATTGGGATACCTTCGACATCAAACTCCAGAATCTGGAAATGACATTCGACAAAACCTCCGGCGACCGCAAGACCCGGGATGACCTGCTGTTTAAAACCATCGACGGCAATGACATCAGCCTGGATGTGATTGTGGCTTTCCGGATCGATCCGGAAAAAGCAGCCTATATTCTTCAGTTTGTGGCACCCGACAACGCCACGCTGCGAAATAAAGTTGTTCGAACCGTTGCCAGAAGCAAGCCCCGGGATATTTTCGGAGAGCTTAAAACCGAGGAATTTTATATAGCGGAACGCAGAGAGCATCAGGCCCAGAAAGCCAAAGATGTTCTTCAGGCCATGCTGGGCCCCATGGGTATCGTTGTGGAAAAAGTTCTGACCAAGGACTACCGTTTCAATCCGGAATATCAGAAAGCCATCGAAGACAAGAAAATTGCCGATCAGCGTGTTGAAAGGCATAAATCCGCCCAGCGGGCCACGGCTGAAGAATACAAACGAAAACTCGAAGATGCCAGGGGAGAGGTCAATAAGTTGGTTGCCGATGCCGATGGCGAATACCTGAAAGCCAAGATCGAAGCCGATGCCCATTTTGAAAAACAGGGGCTTCTGGCCGAAGCCATCCGAACCGAAGGTATTGCTGAAGCCAAAGGCATTCAGGAAATGAACCGCGCCATGGCCGGCGCAGGAGGCCCGGCACTTGTCAAGCTGCGAATCGCCGAATCCCTTCAGGGAAAGCGGATTCTGCTCTTGCCGGTTTCCGAAGGCGGCATGAATTTAAAAACAACGGATATCAATCAACTGATCAACACAATGGGCGTAAAGTCTCTGGCCCAGCCCAAAACGCATTGATCCCGGTCATCATCAGGGCTGTCAGAGCCGACCGACAGGGACGGTTCAACTTATACCTTCAAGAGCGAGCCGCATGAAATCCGTATTCAAGAGAGTATCTTTACCGGCAATTTGTACGCTTGTAACCGGTGCAATCTTCATGTTGCTTCTGGCTGTCCGCATGGACTGGTTTCAATCGCCCCAACTGCCGGACAATGCGCCGAAAGCCGCGATTTCGGAATCCGAAACCTGGATGGGAATTTACCAGAAAACTTCGAAAATCGGGGTGTCTCACCGAAAAATGTCACCCACCGCAACCGGGGCGGTTTTCTCTGAAACAACGGTGATGCGGCTGAATACCATGGGGACGGTTCAGGACATTCACCTGCAGACGCAAGGAGAGCTGAACCCGGATTTATCCCTGTCTGCGTTTCGGGCGCAGATAAAATCCGGAGTTTTCCAGTTCGTCGTTGCCGGGCAGGTCCGGGGCGCATCCCTTGTCCTCGATGCCAACGGGCGCTCACTTACCTTTTCGCTGAAGTCTCCGGTCTATCTGTCCGCCGTGCTGTGGGATGCCGCAGACAAAGCCGGTTTGTCCGAAAACCAGTCTCTGACACTTGCCATGTTCGATCCTTTGACAATGTCTCCGCAGCCGGTCACAATCACGGCACTCGGTATGGACCGCATCGACATCATGGGAGCATGGCGCACGGCCCGCAAAGTGTCGGTCGAGGCCATGGGCAGCCGTCAGACGGCCTGGATCGATATGGATGGCAGTGTCCTTCAGGAAGAAGGGGTCATGGGAATCACCCTTCGAAAAATACCGGCTGAAGAAGCCGGGGATTCGGGGCTGACTTCCGGAGAGGATATCACCCGTCTGGTTTCCATTCCGGCAGACCAGGCCATCGCAAATGCCGATAAACTGAACCGTCTGGTTCTTCGGATTACCGGATTTAACATTATCGATACGGAAAGGCAGCATAACGCCGGGGGCATTCTGACAATCTCCAGGGAAGAGATGTCGGGGCTTTCGGAAAATTATGTCTTGGAGCCTGCCGTATTTTTGCAGCCGACGGCGCTCATTCAGTCCGATCATCCCGAGATTTCAAACCAGTTATGGGAAATCATCTCCGAAACGGATTCTCCTCGGGTGCGGGTGCAACGGATCTGCGGATGGATTTTTCAGAATATCGAAAAACGCCCGGTGCTGTCGATGTCCAATGCCCTGGAGACGCTGCAGAATCGCATGGGAGACTGCAATGAACATGCGGTTCTGTTTGCGGCCTTTGCCAGGGCTGCGGGGATTCCGGCCCGAATCGACACCGGGCTGGTGTACCTTCGGGGCCGGTTTTATTATCACGCCTGGAATTCGGTTTTTCTTGGAAAGTGGATTACGGTGGATGCGCTGATGAATCAGGTTCCGGCGGATGTCACGCATATCACCCTCAGCCGTGGCAATCCGGAGACGCAGATGGAAATCCTGGGGGCCATTGGAAACATCGGTATTTCCATTCTGGAGCAGCAATGATCCGGCTTGTTCATCTTTATAAAACATTCGGTAACATGTCGGCGGTCAGCGATGTACACCTTCATGTGCAACCCGGAGAAGTGTTCGGGTTTATCGGCCCCAATGGCGCCGGAAAGACCACCACCATCAAGATGATGGCGGGGCTCTTGTCCCCCACAAAAGGTTCGGTTCTGATCGACGGTGTGGATATGGCGACAGATCCGGTCCAGGCCAAGCTGAAAATCGGCCTGATTCCGGATCGGCCGTTTTTATACGAAAAACTGACGGCCATGGAATTTTTGCAGTTTACCGCCGGTCTCTACAACGTCGGCAAGCAGACTTTTGCTGAAAAATCTCAGGAGCTGCTGGGTCGATTTTCTCTGGCCGACCGGGCCGATGAACTGATCGAGGCCTACTCGCACGGCATGAAGCAGCGTCTGATCATGTGTGCGGCGCTGCTGCACGAGCCGCGGCTGATCATCGTGGATGAACCCATGGTCGGCCTCGACCCCCGGGGGATCAAGATGGTCAGAGAGATGTTCCGGACCCTTGCCGAGAATGGCACCACGGTTTTCATGTCCACGCACACCCTCCGACTGGCGGAGGAAGTCTGCGACCGGATCGCCATCATACATCGAGGCCGACTGATGGTGATCGGAACGCTTCAGGATTTCCAGCAGCACATTCAAGACGGCGATGCGGACCTGGAGCAGGTATTTTTTGAAATCACGCAGGAGTGACATGATTCAACAGACCTTGCATCTACTGAAGCCCCGATGGTGGTCATTGACCCATGGGCACGGCGATTCCCGGCACTTCATTCGCAGCAGCGTCTTTGCATTGATGGGGCTGGGATTCTGGACCGGAATCTATCTGCTTTCCCGAAAGCTTCTGGTTTATTTTCAAAAATCCGAAGAAATTGGCGACATTCTGGCTTACAAGCTCCTTTCGATCGTGCTGGTCACATGCTTTTCGCTGCTGGTTTTCAGCGCTATTTTGACGGCCTTGTCCAAACTCTATCTCAGCAAGGATCTGAACCTGGTTCATGCCCTGCCGGTGCCAATCGAAACGCTGTTTCTGGCCCGCTGGATCGAAAGCACGGTGGACAGTGCCTGGATGGTGGTGGTCTTTACCCTGCCGGTACTGGCGGCATATGGCACCGTATATCGGCCCGGGCTGTTTTTCTATGCAGACATTCCGTTCGTCCTGGTGCCGCTATGTCTGACGGCATCCGGCATCAGCGCGCTGATCGTTCTGGGGGTCGTTCTGGTGCTGCCGGCCTCCCGGATTCAGAGTGTCGTGGTGTTTCTGGGGCTTTCGGTCTTCATTGTGCTGTATCTGGCGTTTCGCCTGGCCAGGCCCGAGCGATTGGTGGACCCGGAAACATTTTCAACCGTCATGGGGTATATGGAGCAGTTGAGAACCCCTTCGCCCCCGTATCTTCCCAGCACCTGGGCATTTGACAGCCTGAAGGCAGCTCTGCAGAACCAGTGGGCAAAATCGCTGTTTCATGCATCCCTTGCCTGGAGCAGTGCTTTATTTGTGTTGTTTCTGAACCTGTGGGCAGCCAAAGCGGCGTATTTCAAGGGATATTCCAAAACACAGGAAGCGTCGATCCGGCTGTTTGGCGGTCAGGGAACATTTCTGGATCGGATTTTTTCGTTTCTGCCCGGTCCGGTTCGGTCTTTTACGGTCAAAGAGATCAAGACATTTTTGCGGGATCAGGCCCAGTGGTCTCAGATATTTCTGGTGGGTGCTTTGATCGTCATTTATCTCTACAATTATTCGGTGCTGCCGCTGGAAAAATCCCCCATTCAGACCATTTATCTGCAAAACGTTCTCTCGTTTCTGAATATGGCGCTGGCCGGGTTCGTGCTGGTTGCCATCGTCGCCCGCTTTGCGTTTCCGGCGGTCAGCATGGAGGGTGGCAGCTTCTGGATCGTTCGCTCCTCGCCCATTACCCTGCGCTCGTTTCTCTGGATCAAATTCTGGATTTACCTGCTGCCGCTGCTGATCCTCTCTGAAACGCTCATCATCGCCACCAATATGCTGCTTCGTGTTTCCCCGTTCATGATGGGGATTTCGGTGGTAACCATTTTCTGCCTGACGCCGGCGGTCATCGCCATGGGAATCGGTATGGGTGCGGCATTTCCGGATTTTGCATCCGAGAATCCGGCTCAGACCGTCACCAGCTTTGGCGGCATGCTGTTCATGATGTGTTCATCGGCCCTGATCGGGGCAGTGATCCTTCTCGAGGCCGGCCCCGTCTATCGCCTGTTCATGGCGGGCTTCCGGGGAAAACCCATTTCTTTCTGGCTGTGGTGTTGGTCTGCCGCAGCCTTTGTCGGCGGCATCGCCCTTTGTGTTGCTGCCGTTGTCATTTCCATGCGATTCGGTGAAAACCGTCTGAAACAGGAGAATCCCCATGCCCCTAACATTTGAACCCATCCGTGTCCACCAGCAGGAAGCCTATGCCGAAGTACTGGCCCGCAGTCCTCAGCTCCCTTCCGATTACAGCTTTATCAACCTGTGGGCCTGGGCCGATGAATACGGCCTGATGTGGGCATGGGAAAACGGTCTGGTCTGGATTCAGCAGACATTTCCGGAACCCGTGTACTGGGCGCCGGTGGGTGACTGGTACGGGGTTGGCTGGCCGGAGATGTTCTCTGTCCACTTCTCGGGAGGCGCCGTGTTTACGCGTGTTCCGGAGAAATTGGCAGAGTTGTGGAAGGAAAGGGCAGGGCGGATCGGTTCGGAACCGCTTCGCGGCCACTGGGATTATCTGTATGCCGGGTCGGATCTGATCACCTTGAAGGGCAACCGCTATCACAAGAAAAAAAACCTGCTCAAACAGTTTCAGACCGGTTATCCCTATCGATATGCGCCGCTGGGCCCTGACATGACTGAAAAAGCCCTGGCCCTACAGACCGACTGGTGTACCTGGCGGGACTGTGAAGCCAGTGACATGCTGTCTGCAGAAAACCGGGTGATCGAAAAAGTGCTGAAAAACTGGAGCCGATTGAAAGGTATAACAGGTGGCGCGCTGCTGGTCGATGACGCTATTGTTGCCTATACCGTGGCCGAAATGCTCGGCCACGATACCCTGGTCATTCATTTTGAAAAAGGCAACCCGGATTTCAAGGGCGTGTATCAGGCTATCAACCAGATGTTTTTAGAGCATTTCGGCAAACCGGATATCTGGATCAACCGCGAACAGGACCTGGATGATGAGGGACTCCGGAAGGCGAAACTTTCTTATCACCCGGTGGATTTTCTTCGGAAATTCCGCTGTGTTGTTTAAGTTTGCAACACACGGCACGATGCTGCAACACGCAATCGATTTAAAAAGTAATAGCCTGGCCTGAAGCCTACCGAAAATAGAATCGTGGGCTGATGCAGAAGTTTTGGGCTGGGGCGTAAAGCGGGGGGAGGTCAGGTGTTGCAGCAAAAACAATTAAACGATCGAGGTTCAGATTGACAACTTCCAGGATAAAGCCTTTAACAGACGCATATGACGTGATTGTTGTGGGGGGCGGGCCGGCAGGTCTGTTTGCCGCATATTATTTGAGCGAACATTCGGACCTGAAGGTACTGCTGATCGAAAAAGGCAAGACGCCCATGCGCCGGAAGTGTTCCATGAAGGCCAAGGATGCCTGTCAGCACTGCAAGCCCTGCAATATTCTCTGCGGCATCGGCGGTGCGGGTCTTTTTTCGGATGGCAAGCTCAACTACATCTATAAACTGGGGAAAACCGATCTGTCTCAGTTCATGACCAAGGACGATGCCCAGGAATTGATCGATGAAACCGAGACGATTTTCAACCGTTTCGGCATGGATGGACCCGTCTATCCCACAGACATGGCCGCAGCCCAGTCAATTCGACAGACGGCCAAACGCAGCGGAATCGATCTTCTCATCATCAAGCAAAAGCATCTGGGCAGTGATCGTCTGCCGGCCTATATCAGCGATATGGCTGAAACTATTCGTTCCAATGGGGTGGTGATGCATACGTCCGAAGATGTGCGCGACATCACGACAGCCAATGGCCAGGTGACCGGTGTGATAACCAACCGTAAAAGCTATGCTGCGTCCCATGTGATTCTGGCGCCTGGCCGGGCAGGCGCCAACTGGATGGGGCAGTTGGCTGTAAAGTATAAATTGGGGCTGTCTCAGCGCGGGATCGAGGTGGGGGTCCGGGTGGAGGTGCATAGCGATATTCTGCAGGATTTGTGCCGCATCATCTATGATCCCACGTTTTTTATTCAAACCGATAAATACGACGACCAGACGCGCACTTTCTGCACCAACCGGGGCGGGTATGTGGCCATGGAGAATTACAGCCGGTTTGTATGCGTCAACGGGCATGCCTATCAGGACCGGAAATCGGAAAATACCAATTTCGCATTTCTTTCCAAGGTGGTACTTACCGAACCCGTTACCGACAACCAGGCTTATGGCGAATCCATCGGCCAACTGGCCACACTGATCGGCGGCGGCAAACCGATCCTGCAGCGATTCGGAGATCTGAAGCGGGGACGCCGCAGCACCTGGCACCGGATTCACAAAGGATATATCACGCCGACCCTTACGAACGTGGTTTGCGGCGATATCGCCATGGCCCTGCCCGAGCGGATTTTAACCAATCTGACCGAAGGACTGGAAAAACTCAACCGGGTGGTGACCGGTGTGTCCAACGATGAGACGCTTCTCTATGCGCCGGAAATCAAGTTTTTCGCCACCCAGGTGCATACCGATGCCCATCTGGAAACCGCGATTAAAGGACTGTTTGTTGCCGGCGATGGTCCGGGGGTGGCCGGCAACATCGTATCGGCCAGCGCTACGGGGTTGATACCCGCCAAAGCCATTCTGGCAAGACGGCAGGGAGGCTTGGAAAAAAATTAAACCACGAAATACACGAATCACACGAAAAAATTATCATCAGTTGGGGCGGGTGTGACATTGGTACAGCCGTGACCCAAATTAATTGTGTGCTGCTAATATCGGTTTTAGCCTGGTGAAAATGGCCACCGAAGTGAATCATGGGACTATGAACAAGCGAGGATTTTAAATGTATAGAACACTGTTTAGCCCGATTTGCATCAATAGCGTAGAAATCAAGAACCGGATCGCCTATCCGGCCCTGGGACTGCTTTATTCTTACGACAGCAAACTAAATGACCGCTACTACGCCTATTTTGCGGAGCGTGCCCAAGGCGGGGCCGGACTGGTGACCGTGGGACCGGTCGGGGTGGATTTTCTGGGCTCCGGGCTTCTGGCTCTGTCCCTGGCAAGTGATGAGGCCCTGCCGTCTTTTCAAAAATTGTCCGGCATCATTCATGACGGAGGGGCCAAAGCATGGGTACAGCTCTTTCATGCCGGAGCTTATTCCCATCCCATTCTGATTGACGGCAAGCAGCCTATGGCGCCATCTGCGGTTTTTTCAGGCTATACCCGGGTAACGCCACGGGAAATGACTCTGGAGGACATTCAAGAGGTTCAAAACCGGTTTGTCGAGGCTGGTCTTCGTGCTAAAACCGCTGGATTCGATGGGGTCGAAATCATTGCATCCGCCGGCTATCTCGTGTCACAGTTTTTGTCTCCTCTCAGGAATCTGCGGACCGATGCATATGGCGGCAGTTTTGCCAACCGTACCCGATTTCCCCGGGAGCTGATTGAAAAGATGCGTACGGCCCTGGGGCCGGATTATCCCATTACCATCCGCATGGCAGGAAATGATTTTGTTCCCGGCAGCAACAGCGATACGGAAACCCCGGAAATCGCCAGAGTTTATGAAAGGGCAGGGGTGGATGCCATCAACATCACCGGCGGGTGGCATGAATCCCGGGTGCCGCAGCTTCCTATGGAGCTCCCCCGCTCGGCGTATGCGTATCTGGCGTTGAACATCAAACGGGCCGTATCCCTACCCGTTATGGCCTCGAACCGGATTACAGACCCGGCCACTGCGGAAAATATACTGACCGACGGTTATGCCGATATGGTCAATCTGGGTCGGGTGCTGATCGCCGATCCCGAGTGGCCGTTGAAAGCCCTTGAAGGTCGGGCCGATGAAATTCGTCCCTGTGTCGCCTGCTCTCAGGGATGCACGGATCAGGTATTCAGCGGAAAGCCGGTTTTTTGTATCGGCAATCCACGGGCTGGTTTTGAAACCGAGCGAAACATCCTCAAGACCAGCGTACCCAAACAAGTCATGATTGTGGGTGCTGGACCGGGCGGTCTGGAAGCGGCCATAACCGCCACTCAGGCCGGTCATTGCGTCGAATTGTATGAAAAGAGCAACGATATCGGCGGCCAGCTCTGGATGGCCGGGGCTCCCCCGCATAAGCGGGAGATTCTGGAGTATATACGCTATTATTGGGCCATGGTCCGCAGGCTTCAGATTCCGCTGTACCTGAACACAACCGTGGATATCGCATTGATTCAAAGCAAGAAACCGGATTTCATCCTGATTGCCGAAGGTGCCGAAGCTCTGATTCCGCCAATTCCGGGCGCCACCGATCCGGGCGTATTCAACGCATGGGAAGTGCTTCGCGATAATCCCTTTCTGGGGCAACGGGTGGCAATCATCGGCGGCGGCGCTGTCGGGCTCGAGACCGCGCTTTTTGTAGCGGCCAAGGGAACCATCACGCCGGAAATTCTGCATTTTCTTTTTACTTACGAGGCGGAAAGTGTTGACCGGCTCAGGGAGCTGATGTTTCATGGCTCATCCCGCGTGACGGTCTTTGAAATGCTGCCCAAGGCCGGAAAGGATGTCGGCAAATCCACCAAATGGATTCTGAATGATAATCTCAAGCGATACGGCGTAAAAGTAAACACCGGCGCCACAGTGACTTCCATCCACAACGGAACCCTCTCTTACGAAAAAGAAGGAGACTCTTTTCAGGAATCATTTGATTCGGTGATTTTGGCTTCGGGTTCTCGTTCGGTTCAGCGTCTTTCCCATGACATCGCATCGCTGAATATCCCATTTACGGCTATCGGCGATTGTATCAAGCCAGGAAAAATAAACGACGCTGTACATGCCGGATTTCTTGCAGCAACGGGAATCTGCTGATTTGCTTGGCAGTATCGCCTCTCTCTCCCAGCTTCCCCCCGCTGGGATGAGGAGTGGTGATGAGCAGCATATCCGCGCTTTTTCGCTTTATTCTTTATCATCAGAAAAATGTCGCTTTTGCCGTTTTTTTCGCCTATTGCAAAAATTGTCTTGATATATTGAACATTTTCTATTTTAAATAAGATCTCGGAAAAGCCTATTCGGGTCGAATTCATTCCATTGATTGGAGAGATGGGTATATGTCTAACATTCTGGTAACGACAATGGGGCTGTCCTGGCAGAACCTGCCGAAGATTCTGGGGTTGACCAACCCGAATGTCGTGGATCTGTATCGATTTCACCCGTCGAATGATAAGATGAAAGGAATCAGGAATGAATTCGACTTACAGCCGGTGGATGAGATATGGATCATGACCACCGAGGGCAAGGTGTATCCGCAGCTTGATGCGCTTCATCAATGGCATGCTCTGTTGGAACCGTCCCATACACTGCTTGCTAAAATCAAGGAGTGGCCCAGCCTGATCGATACATCTTTCTGGCCGGTATTGAAAATTTTTCAGGTAGCGGGAACAGATGATATGATATCTGAAAATGAATGCCGTATCATGAAGGAGGCTATTTTGCGAATTGTGATGCATGCCGCCGAATATGCCTCTGGAGGGCAGTTGCTGCTGACATTTGCCGGCGGATCCAATACCATGAGCGCCGATATGCAATTGGCTGCAACCATGTTTGGGTGTCATGCCTTGATTCATGTGGTTGATGCCGGCGATCCCTCTGCGAACATGGACCCGGCATCTGATTTCGGTCCCGAACAGTTCACGGGCGCCTTGCCGGCTGATTATAAAGATGTGATGACGATTTTGGTAACGGGGACGTTCTCCAGAAATATGCTGCTGGGGATATCACTGGCTGATATGGCGCCGATTCAGTCTTCCGATTATCCAATCGTCGGTTCAGAGAATGGAAAAGTGGCGCTGCTTGAAATAGATCTGGCTGGTTTGACTCTGTCGAAAGCTGTTGCAGACCGGCTGGAAAAATCGGGCTATCTTGCGGGATGTTTTACAAATGCCCTGATGACGGCGGAGCAGGATCCCAGTTTTCCATCGCTTTACAGTCTGCCTTCCTGGGTGGTGTACAAACTGAAACATACCATCCTGGGAATCCATCCGGACAAAGAAAAACATGAACTGGAATGGCTGAACAAGCTTCCGAAAGCGGCATTACACTGCCAATTGGAGGGCGTTCTGGATGCACTGGAATTGATTCGGGTCGCCAATGCCAACTATCTGCTGACGGATCGGTATAAAATGCGCACGGCGTTTCATGTTCGGGAGTGGCGCCGATTGCTGGATCGATTGAGCATCGAAGATTTTCGCGAGCAGAGTCCCTTGAAAACCGTTGCGGATGCTGTTCGGGATATTCCCGAGCCGGTCAGTCTCTGTGCGTTTATTCAACTCTTTAACAATGAACCTGAGTTTCTGGATGAACTGATTTATGGACGCAACCGAGTCGAAGCCGCCTTTGTTTCAATTGGGCTTCACGCGTATGAGGCACTGGGGGATCTTCAGGGGATCAGGCTGTTGCAAAGTGAGGCCAGTATCCGTGAAACCTGTAGAATACTGGTGGAAAAAGCGGTTTTACATAACGTCCGATATCTTGAAGTGCGATGCTCACCGATCCGTTATGTCGCCGGAGGGCTGAATCCGATTCGGATCGTCCACATGATCGAGGAAGAAATCGGCAAATCGTTCCAGGACTTTTCGATTGTTTTTACGGTCAGTCGCCACCGGCTGAAATCAGATATCATGCAGCTCGTCAACTTGGCCAAACGCATCATGGAAAATCCAAATCAAGACAGCCGGAGCCGGCTGCGGGGATTTGATCTGGCTGAAAATGAAATAACCAGTTCGGCCAGGGATTTGCGGAAGTATTTTTTTCCATTTATGGAAAAATGTCAGCATATCACGGTGAATACTTTCGGAAATGTAGATGTTGCCGGTTTATGGGAAGCGGTTTACCATTTGAATGCCGAGCGAATCAGTCATGGTCTGACCTTAAAGAATAATACCGTGCTGATAGAAGAATTTCTGGACAGAAAAATTGCCGTTGAGATGTGCCCTTCCAGTAATTTTCAGATTCTGGGCTTCAGAGATAACTATATTCCCGGAACCGATGCCAAACCGGTGTATCCGCTGAAAGATTATCTGGATATGGGCCTGAAGGTATCAGTCAATCCGGATCATCCCGGCATATCCCGTACCGACTTTACTCGGGAACTTCACCGGGCTGCCCGCATGACACCTGTCGGACTAAGTATCTGGAACATGTTAAAAATTGTTCACAATGGATTTAAAACCTCTTTTGCAGATCATACTGTCCGCAACCGGATGCTGCGAGAAGCGGAAAAGGAGATTATCGACCTGATTCAGCGCGGGATCCCGTTTTGAAAAAGGGGACGGATTTATTATTTATTTTCCCAAATGGATATTGTTCTGTTAAGGGTTGTGCATGCCAAGAACAGCGCGAATAGTTGTAACGGGTTATCCGCACCATATCATCCAGCGTGGCCACAACAGGCAGGTCGTATTTGCATCGGATGAGGATTATCGGTATTACCTCGACAATCTGAGCGAATGGAAAGAAAAGCTGGGCTGCAAGATTTACGCATATTGCCTGATGACCAATCACGTCCACCTGATCGTTGATCCTGGAGAAGATGGCGGAAACCTTGCACGGTTGATGAAACGGGTAGCAGGCCGGCAGACAAGATATCTGAACAAGCTTGAGAAAAGAACCGGAAGCTTATGGGAAGGACGGTTCAAGTCAAGTACGATCAGTACAGATGCATATCTTTTGGTCTGTAGTCGATATGTGGAATTAAATCCCGTTCGTGCCGGGATTGTAGCCGATCCCAGGGATTATCGCTGGTCGAGTTATGGCAGCAAAACCGGCGACAAAAATGAAGCGTGGCTGGATTATGATCCGTGTTATATGCGACTTGCCGACAACCGGAAAGAGCGTGCGAAGAGATACATGGAATGGGTAAAAGGTATAATTCCTGAAGGAGAATGGGAATTGATCCGGCAGTCACTCCAGCGCGGTCAGTTAACCGGTAGCGCCCAATTCGTGGAAGAGATTGCGCAAAAAATCGAAAGGCGCGTGGAGTTCAGAGGACAGGGAAGGCCAAGAAAATCGGATAAATAAATCTGTCCCCTTTATGTCTTGTCTTATATATGTCCTTATGTCCCCCTTTAGGTTTTCATATCCAGATGCAAAGTTGCAATCGCTTCCACGACAGGTACAATTGTC
>CAJBLH010000179.1 GCA_903953895.1 uncultured Desulfobacteraceae bacterium
GTTCTCGAAACATTCTGACGCCACCCGGTAAATACCGGCGGAACCTTCACATCGACCCCATGAGACTGCACGGGCTCATCGGAAACCGGCGCTGAAACCAGTGTCGGTTGAACCGGTTCTCCAAGGTTCTCCGCCAATCCTTCCACCGGTACTCCCTGTACCCGAGGAGCCGTACTGGAAACTTCTGCTTTTGAAACCCCTGGCGCTTCCGGAACTGTTCCCACAACCGGCTGACGCCACCCGGTAAGCAGCAACCCAACATCAGGGCTGTCCTTAACTTGGATTTTCGGCATCGTCTCGACCTGAGCAGATGAATTCTGGTCAGAATCTGATTGAACAGGCATCATCGAAACTTTGCCTGCCTGGGAATTGCGGTTATCCGGCAATCCTGATTGTGCATTCGTTTCCGGTAACAGTTCGCCGACAATCGAATCAGAATCAATTGTCTCCTGATTTTCTGAGCCTGAAGCACGAAAAGCAGGTTCCATTGACAGCTCCGGCTGGAGTGGGTCCGGTAAGGTTAACAGCCCCATGATAAAACCCAGTGTTTCCGGAAGCACGGCCGTTCCCCGTTTGACAATGCCGCTATCCTTCCCCTGCTTTTCTTTTGTTTTTTCAGGTGAGACATTGTCGGCTTTCACCTCATCCGGCAATTGTCCTTCGGCAAGTTTCAGTTCGGGAGTTTTGACTTCTTCGGGTGTCGTCTGAACCATTCCCATGCTGAACTGGGACATTATCGACAAGAAATTTTTCTGCTGACACTCCGGATCATCCGTTAATGAACTCTGTCCGATAAAACTTCCGTCTTTCATCGCCTGTGATCTACCGGTTCCGGAAAGCATGTCCCCGGAATTGGTGATGGTCATCATATCATTTAGCATCATGGCAAATTTCCTGATTAAAGAGTTTCATTATGAAAACGGCATATCGCAACTTCATCCAGAAAATCCTGATCCAGTTTCAGCAGATTTTTGGAGTAGGCAGCCAGACCTTTTTCTTTGAGATTTTCAATGGTTTTTCGTTTCTTGACCGCTTCAATCAGTTCTTCCCGTTTTTGTGCAAATTGTTTTTCGGCATCAATAATCTTTTCTTCCTGAGTCACCATGTTCCGGGCAAGTCCTTCCAGAAAATTGGCGTAAACGATATGCTCAGAAATGGCAATTCCGCGCAATTGTTTTTGGTGAATCTCCGCGTACGCTTTGTCTTTATCCTGTTGAATCCGCATTAGAGTTGCCTTTTCATCCCTGACCCTGCACCCGTAAACAGCCAGTTCTTTTTGAACGACCTCCTCGTGATGGAGGCGGTGATTCAGGAGTGCTTCAAGTGAAAATTTGAATTTTGCCATGGTAACCCTTTCATCAGAATGGACTGCAAGTCAGAAAAAATGTCTACAGGACCTCTTTTTCAGTGTCAGCCCCCATCATTTGGATTGAAACAGGTACTCCAGTTGCTGAACACTTTCTTCAAAACTGGTCCTGTCATCGATTCCCTGCTGAAGGTAACGGGTGATATCGTCTATCATACTGATGGCCTGATCGATCTTTGGATTGCTGCCAGGCACATAAGCGCCGATGTTGATTAAATCCTCAGCTTTACGGTATGTTGCCAGCAATGACTTGAAAAAGCCGGCGCATTCCTTGTGGCGCGGCAAAATGATATCACTCATGACCCGGCTGATGCTTCTTAAAATATCAATCGCCGGATAATGGTTCTGCATAGCCAGATCACGGGTCAGAACAATATGCCCATCAAGAATGGATCGGACGGCATCCGCCACCGGCTCGTTCATGTCATCCCCTTCTACCAGAACCGTATACAGGCCGGTAATAGTGCCGCTGTTTGAAGAAGTGCCCGCCCGTTCCAGAAGTTTGGGCAGCAGGGTAAACACGGAAGGGGTATATCCTTTTGATGTCGGCGGCTCCCCCAAGGCAAGACCGATCTCTCTTTGCGCCATGGCAAACCGGGTAACGGAATCCATCATCAGATTCACATGAAGCCCTTTATCTCGAAAATACTCGGCGATGGTGGTGGCAACAAAAGCAGCCCTTAAGCGGATCAGAGGCAGGTGATCTGAGGTCGCCACAACGAGGACAGACCGTTTCAACCCCTCATCTCCAAGTTCTTTCTGAATAAATTCATTAACTTCTCTGCCCCGCTCCCCGATCAATGCAATCACGTTGACATCAGCCGATGTTCTGCGTGCAATCATTCCCAGCAGCATGCTTTTTCCAACACCGGAGCCGGCGAAAATGCCCACCCGCTGCCCACACCCGACTGTCAGCAAGCCATTGATAGCCCGAATGCCGATATCCAGGGGCTGATGAATCCGATCTCGAGAAAGCGGATTCATCGGCTCGGCATACAGGGGATAGTCACAGTCATGGGAAACAGGACCTTTCCCATCAATAGGCATTCCGAGTCCATCGACGATCCTTCCCAGAAGACTGTCTCCCACCGAAATATAGGCTTTTTGCTTTCCGGCCACCACCCGGCTGCCCGGGCTGATTCCCCGAATATCCCCAAGCGGCATCAAAAGGACTTTATTATCTCTAAAACCCAACACTTCCGCCTTGACGCTTCGGCCTGAACCCTGGGGATAAATATCACATACACTCCCCAGATGCGCAGAAGGTCCCAAGGATTCGGTGACCAGCCCGACCACCTTGGTTACTTTTCCAGTGGCTTTGATCAGGTCTGCCCGATCCAGTAACTGGTGATATAAATCCAGATTAAAGGATTCCATCAGGAGATTCCTTCCAAATCCTCGGCGTTCTTCTCCAGCCCGGGCAAAAATGCTTCCTCGACCATTTTCAACTGCGATTCGATCCGTGCATCGATATCTCCGGAAAGGCTCTCCACCACACACCCGCCGCAGGAAATGGATGCATCCTCAATAAAAATGACTTCCCCTTCAATGGGAACCAAATGCCTGCGCTCCTGCATATAGGATAGTTCGGCAGGATTGATGCGAATGCGAACAGGCGCATTGATCGCAATGGTTTCAAATGTCTTTTTCACGATATTGGCGATGATCCTTGGATTTACTTCCGGTTCCTGATGCAGAATTTTTCCGGCGATGGCAAGAGACAAACTGACCGTCTCTCTCTCGGCTTTCAGGGAAAGCTCCTTTCGGAATTGTTTGATATCCTTCATCGCCTGCTGAAGTGAATGGAGCATGGTCTCAATTTCTTTCAATCCTTCAGCAAGCCCGGCCTTGTGGCCTTGTTGAAAGCCATCCTTATGACCGTCTTGAATTCCCTTCTGGTAGACTTCGGCTTCTTTTTGCCGCGATTCCGATATCATGTCGTCCATGATTTTCTGGTAATCGATCTGTTCTTCATCCGCATTATAGAATACCGCAGACTTTATGAAGTTTCCGCCTGGCGACTCTCCGGCCTGGCCGGAATTCACGTCTACATAAATGCGCTGAAAGGATGAACCACTTGCTTTCGAATCGATAGGATCGCTCATTCCCGTTTCTTTGAAAATATCGGGGAAACTATACGTGCTGGTGGCATCAACAGAAAAAAGGCTTCGGGATTTTATGATTTTATGCAATATAATCGCCTCCTTTCCTGCCGCTTATGATGATTTCACCTTTGACTTCCAGCTCCTGAATGATTCGGGTGATGGTTTGCTGGGCTTCCTCGACATCTCTCATTCGGACAGCACCGATCGACTCGATTTCTTCTCTCAACATCTCACCGGCCCGTTCCGACATGTTTTTGAATATTTTTCGCTTGACTTCTTCAGAAGCGCCTTTCAGAGCCAGAGACAGTTTTGCAGTCTCAACCCGGCGAAGCACTTTCTGCATTCCCTTATCATCCACCAGAACCAGATCTTCAAACACGAACATCATCAGTTTGATCTGGGCGGCAAGGTCCGGATTGATTTCTTCAATTTCGGTCAACAACTGCTCTCCGATTGATCCGTCCGCCATGTTCAGCAACTCGGCAAGGTGACTGACACCTCCAGTTTTATGCGTAGCCGACGTTTTCTTCTTTTTCATGAGCTCTTCAAATACATGACCGATCTCAATGACCATTCCGGACAATACTTTATCCAGCTTGGCGATTCGCATGGCGACTTCAACCTTGACATCATCCGGCAGCCTGGACAGAACGACGATTCCAGACTCCGGCTTGAGATGAACGATAATGACCGCAATGGTCTGTGGGTGTTCATCTTTGATCATTTCGACAAGCTGATCCGGCTCAATGGATTGAAGTGCGAGTAAACCGGAGGCCTCGTTCATGGCTTCATCCTGGGAATCCGGGTCTGAATCATCCGGGATATGTTCCTGGGAATCCGCTGCAGTCTCATCGGGGTCACTCTGCGAAGCCTTCTTATCCGGATATGGCAATGGAATCTCCTTAGATTTGCGATGCTTTATTTTTTCTGCAAGCATTGCAAATTCTTTAGAGATTTTTTCCACGACTTCGGGAGAAATTGAACCAATCTGAGATAAATGCTGCTTTACGAGTTCTCTTTCAGAAGGTCCCATTCGGTCCATGATATCTTTGGAGACTTTTTCCCCCATCGAATGAATGAGAACCGCAACTTTTAATGCACCTGGTAATTGATTCGTATCCATAGACTGTCTGCATCACCTTTTTTGAATTGAAATTTCGTGTTCAACTGACGGATGTTTCAGTTTTGTTTCATCCATTCCCGCAGCACTTCGACAAAAGCCTGATTGTCTGCGATAGCCAGTTGTGAAAGCTGATGGCTGATGGGCAGCGTTTTTGGTGAGACGCCGTATTCACCTTCGATTTCATTGATCGTTCTGGGAAGTTGTCCGATCAGTTCAGCTTCCTTGCTCGACTCGCTGGTCAACCACTGAATGATCGGCCGGATGACAAAAATAAAAGTCAATACCATAAAAACCGCTGAAAAAACATATTTGATATAATCAGAATACTGCATCAACCGGGAAACCCAGCCACTGGCACCCGCTTGGACTTCGGCCAACTCTGAATTCTCGAATGGAATGTTGACGACTTCGACCTCATCCCCTCTTGAAGCCGTGTAGTTGACCGCTCGCATCACAATGCTTTTGATTTTGGCGATTTCTTCGGGCGTACGGGGCACATATTCGAGTTTTGATGCACCATCATCACCGACCACGGTTTTATAGGCGCCATCTACCAGAACCGCCACTGAAATGTTGGTGATCTGACCGATGGGTTCAACAGTGTGACTTGTCGTTTTTCCAATTTCATAATTGGTGGTCTGATGTTGCTTCTGAAATCCGGCATTGCCAGGTGATGCATCGGCGGCTCCCTGCTGAGTTTTATCGGCCGTGGCGGCAGTCGATCCTGGAACCCCCATCGCTGTTTTATCCGGCTTTAGGGAAGATTCATTCGATATCTGTTCACTTCGCACCACCTTGTTTTCCGGATAATATCTTTCCTCTGTTCTTTCCTGTTTCTTGAAGTCCATATTGCTTGAAAGCCTGACAATGGCCTTGTTCGGGCCCAGTGCATTCTCGAGCATGGTTTTTACCCGGGTTTCCAGAGTCTGTTCCACTTTTTCCTGATAGGCCAATTGGTCGGTTCGAATACTTTCTAAATCATTCTTCGATTTCTTGGAACCGATCTGATTTCCCATACTATCCACGATGGTGACATTTTCCGGTTTCAATCCGGCGACACTGGATGATATCAGATGAACGATTCCCTGAATCTGCTCCGGGTTCAGCGTTTTTCTGGAGCGAAGCTTGATAACGACCGATGCCCTGGCAGGCTCCTCGTTTTCGACGAACAGAGATTTGGGGGGCATGACAAGATGCACCCGCGAGCTTTCGATTTCTTCAAACCTGTTGATGGTTCGGGAAAGCTCTCCCTGAATGGCCCGCTGGTAATTGACGTTTTGAACAAATTCAGTCATGCCGAGTTTTGAATTGTCAAAAATTTCAAACCCTATGCCGCCTCCCTGGGGAAGGCCCTGGGAAGCCAGCTCCATGCGGGTTTCATAAACGATTTCTTTCGGAACCAGAATTGCACCGCCATTGGATGATATCCGATAGGGTATTTTTTTGGCTTTCAGTTGAGCGATCATGGCACCGGAATCCTCTGCGGAAAGTCCGGAAAACAAAATCTGGTAGTCCGGCCTGCCGCTCAGGATGATAATGGCGGATAGTCCGGCAATCACCCCAGCGATCACTGAAAACAACGTAATTTTCTTGATCGGACTCAAACCGGCATAAATTGCCTTAATCTGCCCTAATGACTCTTGTAGCTGCATGGATACACTTCCTTTTAAATTTTAAACCTGCATCCGCATGACTTCCTGATAAGCCTCAAGCATTTTGTTTCGAACCTGCATGGTCAGTTGAAATGCCACACCTGCTTTTTCCATGGCAATCATGGTGTTATGAATATCTTTGTTTTGACCGGTCGCCAGTTTCTGAACTGCATCATCGGCATTATGTTGCAGATGATTGACTTCACTCAGCGTGCTCTTCAATATCTGCCCAAACGATGTGTCCTGAATCTTGTTGTTGAGCGGACTACCGCCTGCAGGCTGCATCGGAATGGGCTGTGTCGTATAAAATCGGATTGGATCCATATTACCGTCCTATTTCCAGTGCTTTCTGCACCATGTTTTTTGAGGTGGAGATTGCGGAAACATTGGCCTCATAACTCCGGGACGCTGTCATCATATTGACCATCTCTTCCATAACATTGATGTTCGGCATGGAAACAAAACCCAGTGAGTCGGCATCCGGATGCTGGGGGTCAAATTTTTGAATAGGTTTTCGCGAATCGTTGATGACATCCACCACATTCACTTCGGCCGGACCGCCGCCAAGCTCTGAATTCAATATCTCTCCAAAAGCACTTTGAACGGGTATGGCGGCAAATATCGGCTCTCTGCGTTGATACGGGCCCCCCTGTTCGGTTCGAGTCGTATTCGTATTGGCCAGGTTGCTGGAAACCAGATTCATTCTCAGCCGCTGAGCCGTCAAACCCGATGCGCTGGTCTGCATAGAATCAAAAAAATTCATATTTACCTCGCAACGCCATTGATGACAGTCGACAATGATTGAAACTTCTTGGAAATTATCTGCGCCGAAGCATTATACATTAACCCGTTTTCCGACAGCATGGACATGGTTTTATCAATATCGACGGTATTTCCGTCTGAATGAAAATCATAAAGAGGCTTTTCAACCGGCCGAATTTCCGGAGCGTTCAAATCGCCCATTCCGGTCAGGGGGATATGTGCCGACTGGGTTCGGGTTAAAGGCATTCGGTTTGTGTCACTCGACGTTTTCTGCATTTCCTCATCCACAAAAATATCAAATGCCTTGAAATTGGGCGTATCCATATTAGCGATATTGGAAACCATCAGATTATGTTTCTGGGATCGCAGATTCATGCTCTTTTCCAGAACCGAAAAAGTCTGATTGAATAACCCCAGTGATTCCATATGCAAGTTCCTTTCAATATCAATTTTACCATGAATTAATGCAATATTCGTACCAGAATATAATAAACTAAGATACATGTATTAAAACAGATAGTTATGTAAGATAGTGATGTGTTCCGGGGACCGAACAGACGCACTTGATCAAATGCTGTGTCATATCGTTGACAGGAGGTCAATTGAATATTTTGATCTTATAGAGGGATTTCAGAACCAATTATTCTGAAAATAAAAATCCCCCATTTTCAGGGGGATTGGAGGAAAATTTTGGCAGGGCCGGAAAACGAAAATTATGCAGCGCTTTCTTCAAGATTGTGGCGCTTTATTTTTTCAATCAGGGTGGTGCGTTTGATATTCAACAGCTTGGCGGCATTTTTCTTGACACCGTTGGCTTTTTTCATGGATTGGGAAATCAGGGCTTTTTCAAAATCGCTGACAGCCGTACTCAGACAAATGCCATCGCCGGATACTTCCATTTCCGGAATAGCTGATGATTCTGTATCGGAAGCCATTCTTAGTTTCTGCGGCAGATCTCTGGGATAGATTTCCCCTTCCTGAGTCAGCACCACCAGCCGTTCTATCATGTTCCTGAGTTCTCGCACATTACCGGGCCATGTATGCGCAACCAGCAACTCCATGGCTTTTTCAGAAATTCCGGTAACCTGAGTTCGTTTTTTCTGATTCAACTGATCCAAAAAATGGGCGATGAGCAGCGGAATATCTGATTTTCGATCTCTGAGCGACGGCAGGGTCAATGGAATGACAAACAGACGATAATACAGATCCTCTCGAAATGTACCGTTCTCGACCGCCGATTCCAGATCTCGATGTGTCGCTGCAATGATCCGAATATCCGTTTTGATGGTCTGGCATCCGCCGACACGTTCAAATTCACTTTCCTCGAGGACCTTCAGCAGTTTGACCTGAAGATCGTGGCTCATATCTCCGATCTCATCCAGGAAAATGGTACCGCCGTTGGCAATCTCGAATTTTCCGGGCTTGGCTGTGATCGCTCCGGTAAACGCACCTTTGACATGTCCGAAAAGTTCGCTTTCCAGTAGATTCTCCGGAATCGCACCGCAATTGATCTGGACGAACGGTTTGTCTTTTCGGTAGGAATGCTCGTGAATGGCCTTGGCGACAAGCCCTTTTCCCGTTCCGGTTTCACCTTGAATAATAATGGTGCTGTCACTGTCCGCCACTTTTTCGACCATACGGAATATTCTTTGCATCCGTTCGCTTTGGCCGACGATGTTCATAAAAGAATCAGGCTGAGCGGTATTGAAAGCAAACGGTATTTTCTCGATCCGGGGATCTGTTTCCTGCCACTTGCTGAAATCGATTGCGAGGTTTGTCACAGTCTGCCTCCTCATAATAAAGACATTGCTTTTTTTATCGACTATTCTGTTACCAGCTTGGTGAGCAAGGAAAGTGCCAACTGCAATCAAACTCCTTTGACTGATTTTATATTAAATATATCCGGATAGATATATTTTAAACTCAAAAAGAGGCATTTCATTATCTGGTGATTTTAATTGCAATTTGCAATAAATTTATAAAGAAAAAGATATTTTTTCGGCGACAATCCTTTTACCATATCATTAGACAGGAGCATTGATGCGATTTGCACTTTGCGATTTACACTTTGCGGAAACCTGCGGGGAAACTCGGAGAACAGGATTTCCCCCCCTTGGGGAAAGGGGGGGGGATAAAGGCATTATCATTATCAAAAAGCGGCCTTGGCTTCTTCGACCGTGGCGTTGACGGTAAACCCGCTGGTTTCCTGAAACCCCTTGAGTTCATTACCGAGAGCCGGCGATCCAACGATTCTTAAGTGAATTTTGGATTTCACACAGTTCTGTACCAGCGCAAGTACAAATTTGATCATCAACATGTTGATCTCCTTAATTTTTCTGGTATCCAGAATCAGCTTGTTGCGGCCGGCGGTGGTCATAGATTTTAAAGACTGGACGAAATCGCCTTCAATCTCTGCAAAAACGACCCGATCGGATTTGTCGGGCAGGGCTATGATCTCGATGTCGCCATCAGTTGAAAAATACTGGCTGGCCGCGGGCGTATCCGCCACAATCTTGGGCTTCAGCGTGAATATTTTCATCACCCGTTCGATAAGCTGCTCTCCCTTGAACGGCTTGACCATATAATCCCGGACGCCCATCTTGACAATCTGCATGACATTTTCCTTGCCGGATTCAGCGGTCAGCATGATGACCGGGATATCTTTCAAATCCGGCTGACCTTTGAGTTTGCCTAGCATCTCCACCCCATTCATCACCGGCATGGTAATATCCAGAACGATCAGATCCGGCTTGTCGCGGCTGGCGATGGACAGTCCTTCGATCCCGTTTTCCGCCTCCATGACTTCACAGTCATAAGCGGAAAAAGCTTTGCTTACAATTTTTCGAATGGTTTTGCTGTCATCGACAGCCAAAACTTTCAGTGTCATAAAAATTCCTCCATTATCAAAAATATAGACAGTGCGAATTTCACGCCACCATCAGGCGATAACCTTGACAAATACCTCGACCAAGGATAACTGCTCCTGCTGACCGAAAGTAATTTTTTCATGCCGCATCCATCCCTTGGATTCGATTTGAAAATCGCTTCCGGTCGTAACACTGGGAATCGACAGCACGCAAGGGAAACCGGCATCGCACAATTTGGATTTCAAGTCTCCGCCGATCATGTTGCTGACCTCTCCAATAACATCATTTATTTCTTCATCATCTTCAACTTCATCGGGTTCCATTCCCAGCATGGCGGCAGTCATGATTTTGGCGAATTGCCGGGAAACATGGATACAGATACTTCCGATCACATCTCCGGTAAAACTGACACAACCGACAATCTTGCTGCCGGATAATTCCATTCCCGGTTCGGCGTTACCGATGTTCACCTCCATCGAGAGCATGGTATGAAATACGCTCCGGGTTGCAGTGGTACAAAATCCCTTCAAGTCCAATTTGCTAATATCCGTCATAAAATATCTCCAATCATTGATGATTGCCTGATAAAAATCAACATATCGATGAGATGGCAATCCATTGCGTCAAGAACACGGCAGTCGAACCGTAAAAGTTGTTCCCTGATTCGCCTGACTTTCAACCCGGATGGTTCCGCCATGATTCTGAATAATACCGTAACAGAGAGACAATCCCAGGCCGGTTCCGTTCTTGGATACCTTGGTGGTGAAAAACGGGTCGAAAATTCTGTCGATGTCTGCTTGCGGTATGCCGTGTCCGGTATCGCAGAATTGAATTTCAATCCAGCCTGCGGCATCAACGTCCGTATTTTCGGATAGAATTCCCCGGGTGGAGACACGCAACCGCCCCCCACTCGGCATAGCGTCCCTGGCATTGGAGAGCATCATAAACATCACCTGAGACAAGGTATCGGCATTTCCCTGAATCATCGGCAGATCTTCTTGCAGATCCATCACATTCTGAATGTGATCGTATCGGTTTTCGTGTTCGAAGAGCCCAAACGCCCGGCGGACCAGTTCATTGATCTGAACATTATCCTTGGTGGATCCGGCTGCCTGAGAAAACTGGTACAATCCGTTGACAATCCGGGAGATGCGATCGATCTGCTCACTCATGACGGTTAGATACCGTGCGGTTCGCTCGTCTGCATTCCCGTTCAGATTCAGCATTTGTACGTATCCGGAAAGAATGTTGAGAGGGTTTAAAATTTCATGCGAGGCGCCGGCGGTCAGCCGTCCGATGGATGCCAGTTTTTCCGCCTGAAGAATCTGGTTCTGCGCTTTTCGAAGCGATTCATGTTCTCTTCTAAGCCGGTCGTACAACAAGGAGTTTTCCATAACCAGCGAGCATTGCTTGGCAAGCATGGCCAGAAGCTTCATATTCTCCTGGGTAATCGCACTTTCTTCGATCCCCGTAACGATCAGCGCCACGCCCAATGTCTGTTTGGCCGTAACCAGCGGCAGCATGATGACTGTTTTGTTGTTTTTAAGCACCAGGGCAGGCAGCAGGGCGGGTTTGCGGCGATTGATAATCCAGGAAAACATGCCGCACTCGATCTGGTGTTCGATTTCACTGCGGAAAATGCCTTCCATCGACAGGGGTGAAGCGATTTTCAGCACGAATTCAAGGCTCTGGTCATCCACCATGAACAAGGCGCAGCCTTCCATATTGATCGAGTTCTGAATTTCGTGAAAAAAGACATGCCATATCTGGTTGATGTTGGCCGTTATCTCGATTTTATCCTGCAGTTGAGATATTTCCTCGATCTGATCGATAAATTCCAGGATGGCCTGGTATCCCTTTTCCATCAGAGCGATTTTCTTTTCGGTATTCTCGATGTTCGGATCGCTGTCGGCCATCACCGTTACCCGGTCACTACCCAGTTGATGTCTTGAAACTCCCTTTCCATTTCCTGTAAAATCGGCTCCAGCACATTGGGTTTCAGCTTCAGGGATGCCCAGGCTTCGGCATTCAGCACCGGCATTTTATTGTCTCCCCCGGACCCCAGGTCGATGGACCGGCACAGAATATCCGCCACATGAATGATCGATGTTTCCTGAATAAACCGTCCGGACTGTTCCGGATGGTGGTGGTGTTCCAGAATATTCACCAGTTTCAGGGGCAGGTTCCACTTTTCCGCCAGGAGTTTGCCCACCGCCGGATGGGTAAAGCCCATCACCTCTTCCTCGGCGACAATCATCAGGATATCGCGGGTTTTCACCACGTCGCGAATCGCTGTAAAGTCATCGGGCAGAAACAGCATTTCAACGATTTTTCCGATATCATGAAGCAGGCCGGAGACAAAGAGCTCTTCCACTTTTTCATAGCGCAGATAGGTGCCGATTACCTTGGCCCCGATGGCGCAGCCCAGGGAATGGTCCCAGAAACTTTCCTGGATGATCCGGTTTTCCCGATACCGGCTCGAAAACATGTCAAATACCGATGTGGTCAAGAGGAGATTTCGGATGGCATCGAACCCCAGCAATACGATGGCGCCGGTAATGGTGGATATTTTCTGGGGAAAACCATAAAAGGAAGAATTCACGAGTTTCAACAGGCGGGCGGTCAGCACCTGATCGTCGGTGATGACACTGGACAGATCTCTGGCCGAGGATTTGGGATTATTGACCAGCTCCGTAATTTTCAACACCGTCCGAGGAAGTGTCGGCAAATCGTCGATCTGGTTGATGATGCGTTTAAGCTTATTGGGCACCATGTTGCTTTTCTTTTTTCTGCACTCGTTTTTCCAGAAGATTTCCGGCAATCCGCAGAATCTCTTCCATCAACGGATCGGCAATCGTTTCGGAAAACTTGGTCCGCAGGGCGTCATCAATAGATGCTCGCAGCTCGTTTTCAGGATTCATGAATGCGGCGGGATTTTCGCCGACCGCCTCATCGATCCAGATTTCATGAATGCCCCATGATTTCAAGATATGGATATTTTTTTCGGTCAGCCGGACATCCGATTTCAGCAGCAACCGGTCCTGCAGAGTGGAAACCGATTTTGCCAGCATCATTCCCGGCTTTGCTTGGTCGAGATCAATCAGGTGCATGCCCATCCTCTCTTCTATCTTTTCTCGGGAGGCTGCAGCGATTTCAGGGTTTCCACCAGATGTTTCAGATTCATGGGCTTTTGCAGATAATGGTCGGCCCCCAACCGAAGCGCCTCGTTCACGGTTTCCGGATCTCCATAAGCGGACAGCATGATTACCCCAATGGCTTTATTTTTCTCTTTGATGGATTTCAGCACCTCCATGCCGCCCATCCCCGGCATCCGGATATCCAGAATGACGATGTGGGGCGGAGTTTGCTGAATCGCAGAAATCGCATCTTCGCCGTTTGAAACAGCCGCCACCTCGTACCCGATGATGGACAGATATTCCTTCAACAATTCCCCGACAAACAGCTCATCATCGACAACCAGCACCCTGATTTGTTCCATTTACCAAAATTTCCTTACCCGTATCAGAAACATATGAACAGCAGGTTATTTATCACCCTGAAATATATAACCACGAGATACACGAAATACACGAAAGAAACAATAAGGGTCTTTACCGTGAGACGTGAATTTTTATTCATGGGGACGACATTGCGACAATACCTTGGGTTTAACCACGGAACACAGAACACTCGGAGGCAGTAGCAATGTTATGAATGAAAAAAGAAACAACTTGGATAGGAACGGATTATCATGGATGACAATCCATTATCAAGACAAAAACAGGCAGGAAGAATGAAACCGAACACAAATAAAATGGCAGACGCGATCGGCTGCACCACGCTGCAGCGTGGTGCCGTAAGTTACACTTTTTTATCGAACAGAATCCCGATCATCTGATCCATTTTTTCGACAAAATCCAGAAACTCTTCGCTGGGGATTTCCCGGATAACTTTATCGGTACCTTTTTCAACCACCTTTATGATTATTTTCCCGGAATCCTTGTACTGGGAAAACTGCAATCCGACTTCCTGCATCAGATTGACTTTGTTTTCCAGAGCCTTCAGCAGATCCGGCATGGCATCTTTATTACTTTCAGACGGTTTCTGCTGATCCCTGATCTTTTCGTCGATCTGATCCTTGATCTTTTCATCGAGACGTTCCTGGTTTTTTGAACCAATTTGATCACGAGTTTTCAAATCAACCTGGTCGGAGGATTGAACCGGATTGACACCGGATTTATCCGAAGCAGACGACGTCGGATTTCCCATGGAGGTTATATCTACATAACCGGTTTGAAACCGTTGAACTTTAAGCGATTGGGTTGCTTCCATACTGCCTCCGTTATGTGCTGTAAGCACGCGCCAACTTTCTGCCGTCCACAACCTCTTTCATGCGGACAGATATTTCCTGCTGACAATGCTGAACTTCCGATATCACATCCGATACCCGGCGGTCAAGCGCCTGAAGCTGTTCGGCAAGATGACCATCTGAAGGAATACCGGCTTTTTGGAAATCTTCTATCAGCGCGTCCTGCTCTTCAGATAGAAGGCACAGGACATCGGGATCGGGATCGCCATCCTTCAACGCTAGACAGACCCGGTCCGTAAATACAGCCAGCCTCTGATAAATCATTTCATGAGGATCAGGCTGCAATGCAGAGTCCCTTCTGATCAGCAGGTGAATCGGACTGCTGCTGTACGTGATCAGAGGATACTTCCGATGTCAACTGCTTCAATGCCTCGGTAAAGCCTTCCTTGATCGGTAAAAGCAGATTTTCCACTTCGACCAGTATCTGGCTGTCGTTTTTCAGGTTGGCCTTTGTCAGGCGGCCCAGGATATATTGGTAGAGGAGCGAAAGGTTCTCTGCCAGATTGCCACCTATTTCCCGGTCTAACGCACTGTCCAACTCGGTAATGATGGCTACCACCTTGGAGATGTTCTCTCCCTTGATCCTCAAGTTGCCAGCTTCGATCGCGGCCCGTGCAACCTGAACAAACCGCACGGTTCCGTCCAGAAGTTTAACCAGAATCACTTCCTTGCTGTCGATTGCCGTGGCCACTCGGTTGTAAGCACTGTACCCTGTATATGTCATAAAGTCCCCTCAATATCCTTTTATTTCCCTGTACCCCAACTGTTTTGAATCTGTTCAAGACCTGCGGTTACTGAATCGGATAAGGTCTGATACTTCCCCAATATCGTTTCCAAGGCGGTAAACTGGGTACGCAAGCGGGTTTCGGATCGGGTCAGGCGGGTATTGAGCCTAGCGATCTGATCATCCATACCATCGATGCTTCCTTCAAGCCCCTTTGTTCGCACCGCCAGCATACCAGTACTGGTATCCAGCATTTTATCAACCGAACTGACCATCCGGGTAGCAAAACCCGTACTGGTTTGTGTAAAAAAATTGGCCACATCCTCGAAATTGTCTTTAAGTTTGGCTTTGAATACCGTTGAATCCAGCACAGCTTTACCGTCTTCATCGGTGGAAACGCCAAAGTCCACCAGACGGTTCAACCCTGACGAAAGTCCGGAAACGGAATTAGAAAAAAGGCTTCGCACATCGCTTTGCATCCGCCGGGTCGTCGAATCGCCAAACAGCATGCCGGTTACTTTGGTTTTCGAGTCATAACTCTGCAAATTATTCAAGGAATCCATCAACCCATTATATGCATCCAGAAAAGCGTTTATCCGTGTGGTAAAAAGATCGTCACTGCGCGCAACCGAGGCAGTTACAGGCTTTGCCATATCGGCAGATTTCAGGTTGAGTGTTATCCCCTTGATGACATCGTCGATGGTATTGGTGGAACGAAGGATATTGGTTACGCCATCTACGCTGATATCTGCGTCTGCAGCATCAACAGACGTAAATTTTGAACTGCCTGTGCCTGAGTAGGTGCCGACCGTTAACCCTGTATTCGTTGTCGTTCCACCTATGATTAAATCATCACCCGTAGAATTGCTCAACAAAAGAGAGCCGTCTGTTTGCAATGTGGCTGTAACACCAGACACATCCTGGTTGATATTGTCAATCAACGTCGCCATGTCTGCAGAATCGGACACCGTCACCCCATTGATAGTCAGGCCACTTGTAACGCCACTGCCTCCGGTTTCACCCTGGTAAGAGGTAGCAGTGTCTGTGTAAACCAGACTGGAAAGACCGGTGGAATCCAGATTTGAAGCAAGTTTCGGATCACTGGTGCCGTCTTCTGTCACCGTCAATTTAATGACATTGTCCGCCCCGGTCTCTTTTCCGGTCAGGGTTAAATAACTCTTGTTGCCATCATAGATCGTGGCAGCATAAATCCCCATATCTTCCGCGTTAATGGCATCTGCGATATCGGAAATCGTGCTGGTATCGCTTACATCGATATCCGCCGTGGTACTGCCTATCGATAAATGGATGGCGCCTTTGCCGACAGCCCCTGAAAATCCAGCTTTACTGGTCAATTGATGCGCTGATGCCAGACTGTTTACGGTTATGGTGTGATTGCCCGCCGCAGCCGTACTTGCTGCATCAATCGTCAACAGACTGGTGTTACTGGAGGATGCGGAAAAGTTTGTAATATCCGATAAGCCATCCAGATTTTTCGCAGCAGTTCTCAAGGTTTTCAGGCTTCCCTGAAGGGTGGCGTAAGCGGATATCTTAACCTGATAGGCAGTCTGTTTCTGCTGAAGCTGCGTAATGGGTCTTTTCTGCAGTTGCACCAGTTGGCTGATGACGCTATCGGTATCCATCCCTGAAATCAGACCGCCGACTGTTATTCCCATAATACGTTCCCCCTTCTATAGCAGCACCCGAGAAAACCGCAACAATTTATAATGAACCACATACTACCCGAATACAACCCCCCCGATAAAACCGGGGGGATTTTCCAGAGTAAAGATTTTAATCTATTGCAACAGTTGCAGTACCTGCTGCGGGAGTTGCTTGGCCTGGGCAAGCATGGCGACACCTGCCTGTACCAGAATCTGCTGCTTGGTCATGTTGGATGTTTCCGCAGCGAAATCCGCATCCATAATTCGACCATTTGCGGCAGAGAGATTCTCCCCTACATTCATTAAATTGGATATCGTTGAATCCAGCCGGTTCTGTACCGCCCCCATCTCGGCACGGTTGGCCGAAACCTTGTTCAAGGCGGCATCGACGATATCGAGTACATCATTGGCTTTAGCTACTGTTCTGACGCTCAATCCCTGACCCACTGTCGTAGCGCCGGTGAAGGTTCCAGAAGAAAGACCCAAATTAGCATTATCGGTAAAGCTAATCGTGTTGCCGGCGGAATCGTTCATGGCTACAAATCCAGCAAAGGTGCCTGATGCGGCGAACCCAGCAGCTGTAGCATCTCCTGATAGTACAATGTCTTCACCATTGTAATTGCTCAGGGTGATTGTCTTATCAGTATTTAACGTTGCCGTTACACCCGTTTCAGTCTTCTTCTTATTGATGTTGACCACTAGATCTGCATTCGTCCCAGCTCTGCTAATACTGACACTATTAATGGACAGCCCTGTAGCGCCACCGGTTCCGGTTCCAGTGCTTGTCGCATTGACCGTGTTAAAAGCATTCGCCCCAACATCGGTCGTGCTGCTCTTCGCATTGATCAGCTCGGCAATTTCCTTGGCATCATCTGCACTCGACAAATCGACATTAGTTCCATTGATTGTCACAGAGGAATTTGTATAAGTACCAGCCGCCCTGGTACTACCCGTCACTTCCCCGGTCGGCTTCATGGTAAGATCAAGATCTTTACCGGCAACACTTTGCAGTGTGACAGAAATACTTTGTCCAGAATTTGCGCCGATCTGAAAATCGCGAGTTCCCCCCGTTCCATCCAGCAGGCTGATCCCATTGAACTGGGTAGATTCCGATATGCGGTCGATCTCGTAATACAACTGGTCCATTTCTCCCTGCAGAGATGCACGGTCCGATGCCGAATAAGTATTGTTAGCGGCCTGCACCCCGATCTCTCTCATACGCTGCAGAATCGTCGTGACTTCCTGCATGGCGCCTTCAGAAGTCTGCAGCATTGAAATGCCGTCGTTGGCATTTCTGACCGACTGATTCAGACCGGATATCTGGGCGGAAAATCGAGTTGAAATTGCCAGCCCGGCGGCGTCATCCTTGGCGCTGTTGATGCGAAGTCCCGAAGAAAGTCTTTCCAGAGACCGGTTCAGCACTCCCTGTGTTTTGTTCAGGTTTCGCTGAGCGTTCAACGACGCGATGTTGGTATTGATCGTCATAGCCATAGTAGTATTCCTCCTTGAATAATTTGTTGACCTCGGGCATCAATGCCTGAAGCATGAATTGGGTGATTTTCTTCTGTCAATCACTTTATCGGCATTCGGCCGAAAAGCTTGAATATTTTTTAATGCGTTTTTCACTTCAACCATAATACCGTGATAGCCTCTCCCTCAAAGGTAACGTTTTCGCCTTGCATCTTTATTAATGACCCATGCTGAAACTGTTATCGGCATTCTGTAAGGAAATCTTAATTTTTTCATATTGCTCTGTTTTATTTACGATCTTGATAAAGGTATCGCCTTCGCGTATAGATACTTTAATTATTTTTGGTTCATCGTGGATTAGCGTGACAACAACACAAGTCCGCTGGTTCCCAAGCTGGAGCTTGGGAACCAGCGGCAAATGAAATCATTCAGCGAATCGACCGAAACGATGATCGAACCCGTCTTTCACGTCAATCCACGATCTGAAACCGATGTCATAACGGTTGGCATTCTGCCCGAACTGCAAATCGTTCTTAAATCAGTCTTCAAGGGAATGACGGAAACATGAATACATTCTAAGACCGATTTCCATTACCCCCCTCTCCTTTTATACCGAATCTATCAAGAATCAACTGCCGCCTTCTTTCCATTTCATCGCTGTAGAACGGTGATGAGCGCATCAGTTCCAGGTCCGGCAGAGAACTCTTACCGACAAAATACGAGGAAAACGTCCGATAAAGTTCTCGAGACTCCAGCACCCCATATATCAACCACTGACCAATATCATTTCCAGGATCAAGTGCCGCGATCCGTCCGGAAACGGCAAGAAAGGGTTCATCCAAGGAAATGTTCTTCCCGGATTCAAAATATTCGTATAAGCGATACAGCATATTTGCGGCATCTTCCTGACAGCCCAGATCATGCGCGATTCGGATTGACGTCATCACCCGTGAAACAGTTGGCTGAGCTGTTACAATATCCGACATCAGTTCATGTGCTTTGGCCAATGCCTTGTACCGATCGGCGCCACTGTAGCCCGGCAGTTTCGATATGGCATATGCGCTGAGCGCCTGTTGATGTTTCTGCCAGTTCGGATCGTCGGTATGCGTGACGCAAAACGTTTCCCACATACGAAGCAGTTGCAATACATAAGGAAAGTTCTGAAAATAGTCGAGCCAGAGATGTGCAGGCGCATCGATCAAAGACAGAGCTTTTTCTATGGTACTGATCAGAAGTCCCCGTTTTCGAAGTTTTTCCGCACAATCAGCTTTGAAGCAAAAAAGGTTTAATTGAAAGATATCCACTTTTTCACCGATGGTAAACGGTACCAACATGTTCAGCCCCGGTATCAGCCGGTAACTCTGATAGCCGATGCGGCTGAAAGCTTGAACCCTATCCAGATGGAACCTGTCTCCAAGTTTGATTTTATAGAGAATCAAAGGAGAAAATGCTTCGAAAAAACGTTTTCCCCCGTTGATGATATTATTTTCCTGACCCAGCCCATTCATTGTCAAAAAATGGATATCGGCACTCCAGGACTGCATCCATCCATCCAGACTCACCAGAGAGGTGGATTCCTTGATATCCGAACCTTCGAATTCAATTACAGAATTGAGCCCTGAAAGGGTGTTTGCAGATAGAAAAGCCGATCTTTCGCTATCCGAAACCCCGGCCTGATTAACCGTGATGTTGTTCAGTTCATCGATACGCGCGCTTCGTGCGAGATACGCTGCCGTCAAACGGGACGGCTCAAACGCCCAGACCTGCCCGACCGGTCCGACATGCTTTGCGGCTGTCAGCGCATACATTCCGCAATTTGCCCCGATATCCATTCCGTTCATGCCGGGCTGCAGAAAAGTACGGAAAAAAGTGATTTCCCGTTCAAACCAGTCCTGTTGTTCCATCAGAATGTATGAAACTGGACAAGTGGCATCATTGGGAACACATACCGTTATCTCTCCAGGCATTCGAACTTCTTTGACATCACTGCGATCACCGTTTTCATCGACCAGCTTTGCACAGCGATCAAACCACATCAGACGATAAGCCGCTTCCAGCTTCACAGCAAATCTTTTCTTGTCCATCAGCGGCGAATTCTTGAATCTCTCTCGCAAAGACCACCGTAAGTGTTTCAGATTGCCGATGTCTGAGGATAATCTTACCGAGGCAGCTACGTAATCGTCAATCGACGAAGCAATCCATTCACTCAGTCCCAGACGACCGAGAATACTGGCGCCGACTCTCGCAGCATGAACATTCCCGACCAGCGTCAGTACCGGAACCCCCATCCACAATGCCTCACAGGTCGTGGTCGTTCCATTGTAGGGAAACGTGTCCAGCGCAATGTCAACCTGCTGATACTGTGCCAGATGTTCAGTGAAAAGAAGGTAGGGCAGGATTTGAATCCGTGATGCATCGATACCATTTTCTACGAACAGTGAACATAATTCCTGTCTTGCATCCATATCCAGGGCCAAACTCGATTTAAGAATCAATTTCGAATGCGGAACCCGCAACAATATATCGGACCACACTGCAATCACAGTTGCATTGATTTTCGGTCGGTTATTGAAAGAACCGAATGTAATGAAACCATTTTCAAGGCAAGGGGGGGGGGTGACATCCGGACAACCAACGGAAGATTGATAACAGAGAAAACCGTCTGGAAGACGAATCAGCTTTTCCGTATAAAAACGATCCAGCATCCCCGGCGGATCTGCAATGGCATCAGTAATGCGATAATCTATCGCTTTCAGCCCTGTTGTATTGGGGTATCCCAGATAAGAGACTTGAATGGGCGCCGGTTTTCGGGCAAACAGACTCATTCGGTTATTACCGCTATGCCCGGCAATATCCACAAGAATATCTATGGAATCTTTCTGAATACATTGAAATACCAAGTCATCGGACATTCCATGAATATTATTCCAGTGTTCCACATTCGTCATTATCGTTTTGGTAATTTCATCCGGCAAAGCAACGTCTGCATAACAGTAAATGTCATGCTTTTCCCGGTCATGAGCAATTAGAATCGGATTCATGAAAAATGCCACCGAATGAGAACGAAAATCCGCAGATACATATCCCACTCGAAGCCGGCGGTTTGGAACAGCATCGTTGGAATAATTGCGTTGGATATGGTCAACTTCCGGAACATGACGGGCCGACCACTCCAGATGATGCTGAAACACTGTTTCCGGTTCGATATCTTCCAGATAATTCAAGCAAAACAGAAAATTTGAATCGTACCGATCCGTGTTCAGTTTTCGCCGAACAGCTTCCTGAAAAATTTCAATTGCTTCTTTGACTTTACCCTGATCTTTGTAAGTACAGGCTTTGTTGTTCCATGCCAAATGATAATCCGGGTTGCGCTCCAGTGTATAATCATACCACTTCAATGCCAAAGAGAGGTCTCCCAGTGCCTGGTATGAAGTGCCCAAATTGTAAGCTGCATCGCAGTAGTCCGGATACAAATCGACCGCCTTTTGAAAAATGGCGATAGATCCTTTGATATCACCACTTTCTTTCATGGCTGCCCCAAGATTGTTGTAATAACGGTGTTCGTGGTCATTGAACTGGATGGCGGAACGAAGTTTCTCGATGGCCGAATTGAAATTTCTGTATTCATAGTCAATTAAAGCTGATAGGTTCAAGGAGGCATCATCTTTAGGATATCGTTGAAGGTGGGATTCAAGCAGGTCTTCAGCCTCCCTAAATTGACCGGAATTAAAACACGTTAAAGCTTTCTGAAAAAGAACTTTGCTTATTTCCAGAGATCTGATTCGAGTTGGTTGTCCTTTGAAGCCTTTTCGTTGTTTGTTCTGGCGATGCATAAATATTCCTTTTGTTTTTTGATGAATCTGTGTTTGTTGTGACATCAATTATGACAAATAATTATGCAAAATATGCGCCTTTACAAAAGAACTCTTGAAAGTAAACAATTAGATATTGATATTTGCCCATCAGCGAATAGCTTCAACCATCATTCGTGCCACATCACGCATTCGATATATAGCCTGCCAACCAAGTACCTTCATCGCCTTTTCTGGATTTCCACTGCTTACCAGAATATCCGTAGGCCTTAGAAGTGAATCGTCATGAATGATGTACTCGTGCCAATCTATATTGAGGATATTGAAAACCTCAGACACAAAATTTTCCAGCGTATTCGTCTCACCAGTTGCGATGACATAGTCATCAGGTTTTTCCTTCTGAAGCATCAACCACATGGCTTCAATGTATTCTGGCGCCCAACCCCAGTCCCTGGCAATTGAGACATTGCCAAGTTGAAGTTTTTCTCTACTTCCAGACGCAATCCGACATGCAGCTTTAATAATCTTCTGGGTGACAAAACGCTCAGGTCTCAGAGGCGACTCATGGTTAAAGAGGATTCCAGTGCAAGCGAATAAATTGTATGCTTCCCGGTAATTGGCCACTTCCCAGAAAGCAGTAGCCTTTGCCACAGCGTAAGGGCTGCGGGGTCGAAAGGGAGTGGATTCATCCGCATGCAGGCCATAAGTATTGCCGAAGATTTCACTGGAGCCAGCGTTATATAGCTTAATAGGCTTATTCAAAAAACGGATAACTTCCAGCAAATTGAGTGTACCGACGCTTATACTTTCCAGCGTTTCAACGGGCTGTTCGAAAGATAGTCCGACAGAACTCTGTCCGGCCAGATTATAGATTTCATCCGGCTGAATCTTTGTTAACACCTGCAAGACGCTTCGAAAGTCGTTAAGTGCTATGGAATAAAACGAAATCTCTTTATCGATTCCCAAATATTTCAGATTACCAAAACTGGTCATCTGGGCATCACGGGAACCCCCATAGACTTCATAGCTTTTATTAAGCAGAAATTGGGAAAGATATGCACCATCCTGCCCTGAAATACCACATATCAAAGCTCTTTTCATAGCAGATACTTTCTGTCACTTTTCTGTAATCACCCGCAGTAAGACGTTTTTGACTTCATCCGCCATCTTGGCCCAAGAATAAAGTCGGCTGCGCAGCATTCCTCTGTCGATGAGCAATCTCCGCAATTGCGGCTTCTGTACTTGCTTCATTGCATTCAGCATCTCGTCAACATTACTGGTATTAACCAACAGCGCGGCATCTCCTGCGACTTCGGGAATTGATCCGGAAGGACTAGTGATGACCGGACATCCGCACGCCATCGCTTCTATGATGGGCATGCCAAAGCCTTCATAAAGGGATGGATAGACCAAGGCGATGGCTGCCGCATAGGCGGCTTGCAAATCATCATCACTGAGATCAAGCATGAATACCGCCGCATTGCCGATAAGTGCTGCATATTCTGCTTCAAGTTCGCCGGTGGGACCTGTGCAGACAATGGCAAAGTCCCTACGATGATTTTTAAGCTTGGCGAATGCCTTGAAAAAAAGAATGCTGTTTTTATAACCACCACGACCACCAACGAGAAGCCAATAAGGTTTGTTGATACCGAACTGTTTTTTAAAGGTTTTGATAGCTTTATCGGAAGGGCGGGAAAAATCGACCCCCGTGTGTGCCACGGTGATTTGCTCGGCAGTAATGTCCGGGAAGAAACGTCGCAGGTCATCGGCCGTATTTTGGGAAATCACGATGTAACGAGTCGCATGGCGTATGCCATATTGTTTTTCACGCCACATGGGGTGATTGGTATCCCAGCCGGCAACCTCCGGAATCATGTCGTAACCCATGAAGACTGATGGTGTCGTCAGCGGCGTTGTGTAATAAGTGGATATAAAGACAGCCGCATTTTCTTCATCACATACATGTTGCAGCATTGCCCTGTCTGCGTCGGTATTGCTGTAATCGTAGGCTGCAATTCTGCGATACCGCAAACCAGCCACTTCCGGAGATGTCCCATTACGGTCCAGGAGAAGCAGTTGATCGCCAAATTGGGTGTTGGCCCATCTCAGTAAAAGCGATTTCCAAACTCTGGCGATTCCTGTCCGGTACATTTGAAAAAATACCCCATCAACGATGATTTTCGATGAATTGAATGCTTTTTGTTCATAACCGATACCCATGACTGTTTCAGTCCGTTCACCCTCGCAATGCGGTTTTTCACCCTCGCTGATAGGGTTGGATACATTCAAATTCGATCCGCCTGATAAAGATATAACCGGATCACTTTTCTTTAGGGCTTTGTCAAAACAAGATTCAATGGCATCTACAGACATATTGATATCAAAAATATCTAAAGCTCTTCGCTGTCCGGCAATTGAAATTTTACGCCAATTCTCCGGATTATTCATTAACTGGATCAACTCCTTGGATAGAGATGAATCATCTTCGGGTTTAAAAACGGCTCCGTTCACACCATGCTCGATAATCTCTTTTGCCACACCCGTATCGCTGGTTACAATTGTTAAGCCTGCGGCCATCGCCTCCAGATGATTGATTGCAAAACTTTCATTCACACAAGATGGAAACACTATGATGTTATGTCGAGCAAAAAGTTGTTTTTTTGCATTAAGATTCAAATCCCCTGTGAACTGAATCATATTCTCCATACCGGTTTGGAAAACAAATAACTTTAATTTATTTATGAAATTCTCATCTGGTGCATTCCCTGCAAATAAACATGAAAACTTTATTCCCATATCATATATTTTTTTGAGAGCATTTATAAGTATGTGCGGCCCATGCTGAGGTAGAATCGCTCCAGTGAAAACGATTCGAAGTTGATCAATTGCCGGCGGAATCCGCATTCGATAATCATCAACAAAAGCCCCTAATCGTGCAATGCTGATATCCTGGATCGGATATCCACTACGGATAATTTTATTCTTTAACCAACTGCTGGCTGTCGCCAAGTGATATAGGCGATTTTTCGGAGTATCTGATATGTCGTAGTTCGGTAGATCATTGCATAAATGATGTATGATAGGAATTTTCTTATCCATAACGATATCCAAAATATTTCTCGAAAGAAAATTCATGTTACCAATTAAACATACATCTGCATTGCATTCTTTTATCACATTATCAATTCTTGCCGTATTGTGCGAATTGATTCTGTTGATTTCTTTCTTATTATCGATAGGATTGAATTCACGATCTTTCCAAACGCCCAATAATTGAAGGCTTCTGTCAATATTTGATTCATTTCCATCAGCCATTCCCAGAAATGAAATATTAGATGTTAGTACATGAATAGTATGTCCCCTCTCATTCAGTATATTCACAACATCAAGCAACCAGTTTTCATATTCGCCCTGCGCTTGAGGTGGATATAAATTGTTGATAACAAGAATATGTTTACTAATCGGTACGAATTTTTCATTATTTGCTGTTGACAATAATTTTTCAAAGCTTGCAATTATCCCTTCTGGCGTCGGGTAATTAATCTCATCGATTGATCGAGCCTTTTGGTATGAATAATACGATTCCTTTATGAGATTCAGTCTTTCTTGACAAAATCCCAACAAATACCACGATTCAGCCCTTTCTGGATCGATGGTTGTGACTTCACGCAATAATCCAACCACTTCCTCAAATCGCTCCGTTTTGATGTAAAGTTGGACCAAGTTGTTCAATGCATGAACATTGTATCTGTTCAAGCTGACAGCTTTTAATAAAAATTTTTCCGCTGCTTCATTATGCGTTAATTGAAATGAGATTACGCCTAAATTGTTGAGGGCATTCTCGTTTGTAGGATTATCTTGCAAAGCGTATTCAAAATTCTTGACAGCCAATGCTGTTTGCCCTTGCAAAAAGAGATGCTCTCCCCATAAGCTTTTATCTTTCCAATGAAAAACATCCGGATTTTTTTGAATTTTTTCAAAACCGATTTTCAATAAAAAGTCAACTATTTTATTCTGATTAGATTCGCCAACCACAGTGAGACAGTCTGAAAATATCAAAAATTTTAAATTAATCGACATTATAATATCTTCAAGATTCTTCTCTACAAGATCAGATGTGTTTAACACTACAATATCCCAAGAAACCTGAACGCGCTTAATATCTTCTGGAGATATGGCATGTATCCGATCAGCAACTCCAGCATCATTGAAAAACCTCATTTTCTCATTGGATATATCTGCCACATTGCCATTTAAATACAATCGAAGCCGTGGAAGATCTATTACATCACATATCACGCAGGGATCTACTGATGGGAAAAAAAGAGCTTTAATTTCTTGATGGGTAAGATGAACATTTTGAAAGTATTCATAAATTGAAATTCTACGAAAAAGTTCATCCATGGATTGACTTTTTGCAATAGTACTTCTGCTATCTTTTTGGACATCATACAGAGGATTCATTCGACCTTTATAAATATATTCCATGAGCTCATTTGTCTTTTTTTCCGGCGTATGATTTATTAAATATTCTTCATAACCTTTTCGTGCTATGGCTCTGGCCTCTGCTGGATGTTTCAGATAATAGCGAATTTTTTCAACCAAATCTTGGAGATTGTCATAACAAACGAGATGCTCACCATCTTTAAATATCATTTCAAGGCCAGATTCTTTGCTTAATCTGTCGGTCAATAAAAAACCTCCACTGGAAAGCACTTCAAATACACGCAAATTGAGATCGCCATTGAGGCTGATATTCAAATTGATCAGAGATTTTGAATAGATTTCGGCTGCTTTTTCATGCGGAGCCTGAATAATGTTTACTGCTATGCCATTAGTTTGAAGAAACTGAAGAACTGTTTTTCGATATGGGTGCCATTTACCAACCTGACCAACGAAAGATATATCATATAGTTTTTCTTCTACATAAGGTTGTTCATGAGGGAAAATATTAATGCCGGGAAGCCAGAATATTTTCTCAAATCCAGCTTCTTTGAAAAAATGCAGATGGTGTCTCTTGTGATCTGACGTTATAAAATCAAATTGTTCTTTCAATGCATATGACAGCAGGGTTTGTATCGGTGAGTCAAGATGTTGAGTATTGCCCAATATAAGGACTTTGGGGCAGGTAAATACCTTAAGATTTGTTGGGAAGTTTCTGCGTGTGGCATCAGCTTTTACAATTATAACTTCTGGATACTGTTTTGATGATAATAAACTAGAAATTCCTCTGACATCATATGATCCAAGTGGAGTCTTAATTGTTTTGTAAAGGTCATTGATCTGCTGAGTTTCACAATCAGGGCCACAGAAAATCTCATTGGTCGAAAAAAGTATGGAACGATATGCCTGGCGATTGCTGAGAAAAAAAAATATGGTCTGTAGGGCAGGAAATAATTCGAGATCAGATACACTTCTATCTACTTTATTCTGTATCAAATTAGCAGGTTGAATTTTTTTATTGGTAACATTTGGAATAGAACATGATTGATAATATGGTTTTATAGATGACAAAAGCTGTTGATTATTAATTGGACATAGTTGTGATTTTATGGTGTCAAATTGGTTCAGCTCTAATATTTCTGGAAAAAAATATTTTATTATTTCTATTGCTTGGATTAGTTCAAAATAGCTATCAATTTGTAAAGATGGATAAGAACTGAATCGTGAAATAACTTGATCAGCATGCTTTAGTAACGTTTTTATCTCATTAAGCATCAATGTTCCAAATCTATGACGATAACAGTTCTTAATATCTGTTAATAAAATCTCTTTTTCTTTAGCAGAAAAATTGAAATCCCTAATAATTTTAATTTGTGTAAATGCCAGCATGGTCCATGGGACGAGAGCTTTGATATCAGATTTAATAAACCATCCAACCTGACGCTGCGTCATGTCTTGAACAGTTTCTTTATTTCGATTTTGGCGACGAAAAAAAAGAGGTTGTTTTATTTGCGCGATTGTTCCGATTAAGCTTAACTTAGCCATCATCGCAAGATCTGGTCCTATTGTAGCTCCGATATTCATCGCTTCTTTGAATGCAGGCATCCGATATATTCCATAAACCATATTCATCGCTGAAGATTCCCAAATAACTTTGCTAAATCTCTGACATATATCCATTCCTCGAGTATCGATACGATCTGCCATTAATTCGATAGGATACTCATCTTTATCTATCAATGTTGTCAATGGATAGGCCAAAACAACAGTTTCATCCTTATCAAAAATGTTTATCAAAGTAGTAATGAAACTAGGATGGTAAATATCATGATCTGCAGCCACCATTAAGAATTCACCAGAACAGTAACTAACCGCTTTTTGCGAATTATAATTTGGCCCCATATTCTTTCTATTACGAAAATATCGAATTCTGTTGTTACGTTTAGCAAAATCCTGACAGATTTCGCTTGAACCGTCTTCTGAAGCATTATCAGAAATGACAATTTCAAAATTTTCATAATCCTGAAGAAGTAATGACTCAATTGCTTTCGTAAGAAACATAGCGGCATTAAACACTGTCATTCCAATTGATACCAATGGGCTTTTTTTAGTATGCATAACTACTCCAAATATTTATGAGTTTTTGCGATAATGTTTCTGATTATAAAGGATTTGAGGATTTGGTGGTAATGGTTTATGTACATTCAAAAAATCTGAGGCTCATGTTGGGTTCTATGGTCTTACCGGGCGAGCAACTCGACCAGGGGATGATGATGGGTTTTTTATTTCATATACGTCGTAAATGACCATCAGGGGCTACTGTTATAAGCGTCCTATACATAATATCCCTGTCAATCATAAATTTTAAAGGGTTACCATCTGCAGCAACACGACCTACCTCTTTTAGTCTGCGCAGAAACTCACAAACAGCCATCTTGGGATTGTTGTACTTGCCCCAGGGCCGGTCTTTGCACATATCATTAGGCATATCGTCAATAAGCGTATCAAATACGACACAATATTATTTAAATATGCTTTTTTACTTCATTCAGACGCTTCAAATATCCGTCCGGTGCTACTGTGATCAAAAGTTTGTATTCAATTGATTTGTCGATTATAAACTCCGAATGATTTTTCAGATACTCATAAACCGCTGTTTTAGGGTTATTACCTTTACCCCAGGGGCGGTCAGGAAACACGTTATCCGGCATATCCTCGATGATGGTATCAAAAACCACACAGTAGCTGCCTGGAGTAACCAGGGGTGCATAAGCTTCCAACTCGGCAAGAACGTGGTCATGGGTGTGCATGGAATCAAGACACACCAGCACGCGGGAGTATGCTGCAGCGATCTCGCAAACCTGCGCAACCACTTCCTGATCGATGGACGATCCTTCGATCAACTGAATTCGACTGAACATGGGGTGGTTTTCGATAGCCAACCGATTGTGAGCCCGAATGTCTATATCGATTCCCAGAACCTTTCGATTCGACTTCACAGGATTGATCATCTTTTCTCCGGATTCAATAGCATCGGCCATATCCATCAGCGCGATCATGGATGCACTGAAAATCAAAGACCCGCCATGAGCGATGCCGGTTTCGATAATCAGATCAGGCCTGACTTGCCAGATCAGCTCTTGAATGGCGACTATATCTTGGGGGTATTGAATGATTGGACGGGTAAACCAGGAAAAATTATATGAATACTTGGGAATTATCGACATGATCATGAATATGTCGCTTGCTTTCTTCAAATCTTCATTGAACATATTTGTTTCAATCCGCTCATAAGTGTTCTGTTCAAATAATATCATTATCCACCTGAAGATAGTTAAATCGATAATTGGTTAACTCTTTAATTTCAGTGATGTAATTGCTGTTCATAACAAAAACATCCGAACCTGGGGAAAGCAGGTTTACCGCCTCTTTCGGTGAATAAACCCGAAGACCCGTGGCAGGCAGATATTTTCCCTGCTTCGCCGGACTGATGTCAACAACCACATCCACACCGGCACCAGCGCAATACATGAACAAACCAAAAATAACACCCTTTGACGCACCGCCCCATATAATGGAATGTTTCTTTTGCGATTTAATTCTGTTTACATAACCGTTAACCGTGTCAAGAAAATCCCTTGGAAATTCAGCCCGGTCAGACCGATCGTTTTTAGGCATTCTGACAGTAGATAAATCGGCAATCACATAAAGATATTGGCCCCCAAATGTATGCCCAATCTGAAATATGCGACCGAACATACGGATAAAATCACTCATTCTGAAATAGTTCACATGCTCGTAATAAATATCGAACCAGGCTCTCTGTCTGCAAATCCAGTCGAAGCAAGGAACTTCGATATAAATTTTACCTTTTCCACCATTGGAATCGCATATATTTATAATGAATGCTACAGGATCCTGAACATGCTCCAGAACGTGTCGGAGAATGACGCCATCCGCACGCAATCTGACGTCGGGGCTAAAGTATTTCTTAATTACACATGGATTGCTTCCTTCGTAAGCTGGATCGAACCCAACGATATGATATCCAAGTGATCGCAGTTGCTCAAGAAAATAGCCTTTACCACAGCCTACTTCAATTAGAGATAAATTATTAAAATGGCCATTAATAATATTTGAAACTTCCAGGAGATGTTTTCGGAAAACCATGCTGAATGCCTGTTCGTTCTGATAACAATCATCATACAGCATCAGCTCTGATTTGAACGCCCGATTGAAAATCAGACCGGTTTCTATATCCTGTACCAAGACTACATCACCCTTGGCGCAGTTTCTTGCATCCTGTTTCGAATCAAATAGCCTATTCTGATAAATAGGTAATTGGTTCGCTCGATAAATTTCACGGTATCGGGTCATGATAGTTCCATACAAGTATTCAACTTATGGCTGGTACCCCAAAAAGCCATAGGTTCATAGTCGGGATAAGGATAATGCCCTAAATCTAATTTCAGGGTTGCGCCCCGTTCACGAATTCGCTGCTCCACCAGATGGCGAACCGAAATTGGCTTCCCATTGCAACAATTGAAAATTCCCTGGTATTGTGGATGACAAACTAGAAAAACGATTCGACGAGCTACCTCCTGTACCGGGAGAAAATCGCGTAATTGTTCTCCCCACGACATGTGAAATACGGGTTCAGAATTATCAATGCATCTATCCAGTTGAGACAGCAAACTGTTAGGATTTTGACCCGGACCATACATATAAAAAAGCCTGACCCACTGCATCACAAATGGTCTTGAATTTTGCAGCATCTGAAGAAACTTTCGTAATGTGTCTTTAGCCAAACCATATGGATTTGTCGGAAAAGTAGGCATATCTTCAGACAACGGGCCGCATTGCATACCATACTCAAGGGATGTGCCCGTCACTAGAATATGCTTGGTTCCAGCCGATATCATGGTTTTGAGAAAACGATAATCCGCAGGAAAGTTGTCCTCTAAATGAAATAACTTCGTGTAATTGGGTAAGCCAGGCCATGCCAAATGCACAATAATATCTGGAATACCAAACAATTCAGATGGATGCAATTCCAAATGATGTAGATCACAGGCAACAAAACGGACGCTGTCAAACCATTGCATCAGCCGGGCACGCTCATTATTGCGTGCGGTAGCCATTACTTCGTGCCCCTGTGTCAGCAGTTCAGACACAACATGACGACCTATGAAACCCGTTGATCCGGTTACAAGAAATTTCATTGTAAGCAAATCTTGGCGGGGGCAACAATTACAGACTGGACTTCCAATTCTGCGATATACGATTTGGTAAAATAGATGCGATGCATCATATAAAAAATACTCACTTACTCATTCTTCTCTCTTCAAAGGAGAGTTAATTGTCAGCGGCGAACTGAAATTGTATGTTATTCGACGGTTTGAAAATGTTGATTCATTTTTTTGGATTTTCTTCAGCACGACAGCTTTGGGTCGTGGTCAATGAATTTCAAGATATGGCAATACTACAATAAACCGTCCTCCCCACTCCCTTATATAATCGAGCTGATCCATTATCTCTACCTTCAAATTCCAAGGCAGGATAAGGATATAATCCGGTTTTTCCTCGTATATTCGCGCCTCGGTAACGATGGGAATACGGCTGCCAGGCATGAACTTGCCCTGCTTGGCTGGGTTGCGATCCACGACAAATGGAATGAGATCCGACCGTATGCCCGCATAATTCATCAATGTATTCCCTTTGGCCGCAGCACCGTATCCGGCAACAATTTTATTTTGACGTCGGACTTCAAGTAGGAATGTAAGAAAATCGTTTTTAACCTTGTTCGCCTGCTCCTGAAAACCATCGTAATAGCTGGAATGATTCATTCCTGCAACGGACTCCCGTTCAAGCAGTTCCGCAACATGTGTACAGACAGGATGACTGCCAGTGTCTGTTCTCTGAGCAAAAACACGCAGGCTTCCACCATGCGTTTCCAATTCCTCCACATCGAAAACAGTAAGTCCGTTGACTGCAAAAATGCGGCAGACCGTGGTAAAAGACAGATATGAAAAATGTTCGTGATAGATGGTATCGAACTGTTTCTGTTCTATAAGGTGCATCAGATGCGGAAACTCGAAGGTCGCCACGCCATAAGGTTTGAGCAGAACTGCAAATCCCTGGGCAAAATCATTGATATCCGGAACATGCGCCAGCACATTGTTGGCAATCATCAAATCGGCCTGCTTCCCATGGCTTGCCAGTTGCTTTGCCAGGCTGCTGCAAAAAAAATCCTGAACGGTTTCAATTCCCTTCTGTTGTGCAGCCATAGCTGTGCCGGCTGTAGGCTCAATACCCAAACAAGGGATGGCACGTTGATTGACATACTGCAGCAGGTATCCATCATTGGATGCAATTTCCACCACATGATTATCTTGACCAAGACTGAAACGGTTCACCATAGATTCGACATAGTTTGAAGCGTGTTTGAGCCACTGATCTGAAAATGAGCTGAAATAAGCGTACTCTTCATTGAAGAGTTCCGCAGCTCGCGAATAGGCTTCAGCCTGCACCAGCCAGCAGGATTCGCACACCAACACTTTCAGCGGAAACCATTTTTCCGGTCGTCGCAATGTCAATTTTGTCAGGTATGCATTGGATGGAGGGGCGCTGCCCAGATCAATCAGCGTTAAAGACACCTCAGCTCCACAATGTCTGCATTTCATAGCTCAATACCCCGAAAATGACTGCATAAAAACGGATGGCAAGAATCACGTTGCGAAAGCCCTGAAACAGGTAACGGCCATGTTATGCAAAATGCCGGATCATCATATCTACACCCTTGTTCAAATTCAGGACTGTAAAATGCAGAATGATGATAGATCAATTCTGTATTATCGGCAAGGGCCTGAAAACCATGCGCGAATCCCTCCGGAATATAGACCATCCGCAAGTTGTCCATGGACAATTCCACACCATGCCATTGTAAACAGGTTGGGGAAACCGCCCTTAGGTCAACTATGACATCAAAAACAGCACCTTGAATGCAGCGAATTATTTTTGTCTCACACGCCGGTGGGCGTTGATAATGCATTCCTCGAATCATCCCTTTATGTCGAGTGATAGAATGGTTGATCTGAACGATTTGCTTATTATAACCAATTTTTGAAAATTCTTTCTGACAGAAGGTGCGGACAAAGGCCCCTCGCTCATCCCTGAAAGGGTCAAGTTCAACGATATACGCTCCGGACAATGATGTTTCGATAAACTGCATTTTATCGCCAAAAATATTTTTATTTATTGCGTCTCGACTCTATTTTTTTTTGCATTTTCAAAGTGTCGAATAACATAGGTTGAATGCTAATGTGATTACAATTACATATACTCATCGAATTGACAATTAGGGCCAAATCTTCCATTTTGCCTGTCCGTTATTCCACAGATTGTTGAGATAATCCATGTCTCGCAACGTGTCCATACATGCCCAGAATCCCCGATGCTTATAAACCATCATCTGCCCGTCTTTAGCGATTTGTTCTAAAGGCCCTATCTCAAGATCGCAGGACTCATCTTCGGAAAGATAGTTGAAAATAGACCTATTAAATACAAAGAAACCACCATTGATAAGGCTCTCTCCCTTTTGCGGCTTTTCGGCAAATGATACCACGCAATCACCGTCTGTTTTAAGTTCACCAAAACGGGAAGCCGAATTGATCCCTGTAACCGTAACAAGTTTTCCATGCGATTTATGAAATGCCAACAAAGCATTAACATCCACATCTGAAAGGCCGTCGCCATAACTCATCATGAAGGGGTCATCACTGATATATTTTTCCATTTTTTTCAATCGCGCACCTTTGAGCGTTTTCTCCCCTGTATTGGCAAGCGTAATTTTCCAACCAGCTTCATCATGTGATTGGTGAATACACATCTTATCGGGCTGTCCCAGCTCAATAGTAACATCATTGTTCATCAGTTCATAATGGCAAAAATAATTCTTGATCATCTCGCCTTTATATCCCAATGCCAACACAAAATCCTGAAAACCAAATTGCGAATAGTACTTCATGATGTGCCAAAGAATGGGACGTGAACCGATATTAACCATCGGTTTTGGGCGAAATTCCGTTTCTTCACGGAGTCGAGTACCAAGACCGCCGCAAAGTATGACAACTTTCATTGAATTTGCCATGTTGAATCTCCGATCAAAATAATTACCCAAAAAACTGGGCAGCCTGCTAATCTATAACATACATTTCGCACTGATTTGAAAAGAATGATTACAGCATATTTATCAAAGCCATAACGGTCAACCTCACTGGTCATATAGGCCACGGTGAGATCACCCGTTGCGAACGAGGACTGAGAGATGATGACAATATTCAGTTCTGCCGTGACGATATCTGCAGGAATCGGCTCAAGAAATACAATGCGCCCCTGATTATAATGTGCTTTTACGGATATCATGGTTATTTTCCCTGTCTCTGTACCATTTTTTTGCGCAGTGTTATCATGTATGGGGTTGGATTTCAGGATACCCAGAATGAAATTGGTACCCAGAAAATATCTAATTCAACTCATTTCGAAGCTTTTCATGAATTTCTGTGGGGTCACCCGCCAATGCAAGCGAATTATTCAACCGACCATTCAAATCGGTTACCAATTCTTCATTTATGTTTTCAAAATTTCAAATTGTCTTTTCCCATACAAGAATTCTGCGAAATCCGAAAGTGTTGTCGCCGATGGAGTACACAGATGGGTATCGGTGTACCGATACTATCTATCATATTGATATTAATTATAATATGTGATGGTTGGAAATGTTTTTGATATTTTTTTATCCGCTTCGGTTTCGACTCTGATACTGTCGCGGCAGGTCGAGATGGAAATCAGGTAACTGAGCATATCTTCTACGGTGCAGGAAGCCGATTTTCAAAGTCTGTCAGCGATTTTCCGCCACTGTTCACAAGCATCTTTCAACGATGGTGGCAAGAATTCAATCCGGGCATGATGACAACGTTCCCTGAGTTGTCGACCATATTGTGTCGGCTTGACATCCCGATATGTATTTTTGTGTGTTTTATGCTCTTCGATCGTTACTGTATCAATCCACTGAAACCAAGATTCAATGGTTTTCTCTTTGAGGCCGTTTGTTATGGGAGGCCAATTAAAATTGTAAACCGAACACGATTACTTCGAGACGCCATCAATCCACCCTCTTTCGATAAGTTGATCAACAGAAATGAGCGAATCGGCATTGAGGCTGATTGCCCAATTGCGCGTGGGGCCAGTACCGTTTGACCGTTCAAACCAAATGCCCGTGTCCGCAGCCAGGAAATTCAGCACGCACGGATGGTGAGAGATTATCAAGCCTTGCCGGGTTTCTTCTTGACACATTTCATAAAGGCGATCCAACCAGGGTTGCACCTCTGGTAATGCAAGAAAATTTTCCGGCTCATCGACGCAAAGGGTTGCATCATTATCAGAAAAAAGCCCGTAGAGCGCTGCATAAAGACCAATCAGTGCTTTTTGCCCTTCAGATATCTGCCCAAAAGGAATATCAATGGACTTTTTGCCGACATCGCTTTCAAAGCTTGCATAAAGAATCTTGCCCTCTCCAGCATCCTTAAGTCGCAATGTATGAAAACCCGGCAAGCGAAAACGCAGATCGCTCGTCAGTTTCTGAATAACATCCGGCTGCGCCTGAGCCAGATATAGACTTTCAGAAAAATAATTTCGCGGCGTTATCGGTCGGAGATATACTACAGTATGATCTCCTCCCTGCTGCCTTGCGAAATGAATTTTCTGAAAGTCTATAGCGATACCAATCGGCAAAATCGTTCTGATTCGACTGTGGAGATATGGCTTCTCTACGGCTTTCATCATTTATCATATCTGGAGCAATGCGTAGTATCCACACCCGTGAAAGACGTTCCTTGAACCATGTCATTTTCGTGGTGTCTTTGCCGGCCATGACGAATCCAACTCCTGATTGGGTCCAGTCCATGGGAAAGTTAGGTCCTGCAGAGCCGTTATCCCGATAGAGTTGAGCCGCTCCCTTGATTGACTCAAACAATGGCGATTGATTATATATCAGTCGTTCTTCGGCAATATGCTGCTGATGATTGCACAAGCAAACAGCGTGCCGCGGTCAGATGAATTCTCATTTCCATAAGCGAATATCACGCAGAATAACTCTCATCCCCCAAATAAGAATGGATGGCAATTCGTTACCGTCTATCCGACAGGAGCGGACGATGTGTTATGATCATTTTCGGAACAGAATGAATGAAATTGAATCAGGATCGATACCGATCCGATCCATTTGTACAGATTTTCAGAAAACTCATTCGGCATGGCATCGGAGCATGGGGTACATATCAGGCCGATAACTGCGAAATTGCCTTCCTGCAATGCCAATGTTACCCATTCCTGTCAATCTCTTGACAAGATCAATATGTATTTTCAAACATAACATTATGAGCTGTACAACCAACAACCTTGGCAGTTGATTTCAATCGATCATCGTTTGTTCAGATTTCAGTACAACCATAATGAAGAGCCGTAGCGAGATGAAGTGCATCAGGAACCTTGATTTGGTGACAAACGCGCAGTTGAAGAGCCATATCAAATATTTTACCGAACTGAAGTTCATCAAAGGCCAAAAGCAAGGAGCTAATCGGCAGAATGGTGATTTAAATGACAAGCCGGGGCAATTCCCGGATGTATAAAGGTAAGGGTTCATGATCCTTATTTTGCCATCTTTGTGCGTTTTAGCCCCTTGCTTTTGGCCACTTTCAGACACTTGATTCTTCACGGGCTCTTCTTTATAGATATGGTTCTCGTAAACACAGCTTCCAAGAAAGGATACGCCCATGAAGAACTTTTTTATGA
>CAJBLH010000180.1 GCA_903953895.1 uncultured Desulfobacteraceae bacterium
AAAACCATACTGCGGCAGACGGGTGTTCTGGAATTCATCCAGAAACATCACGATGGTGGCCTCGTGCCGGTCCGAAATTCGTCGGGGCAGATACAACGCCGCCTTTTCCGGCAGCGTCACATCCTTTTTCAAGAACCCTTCATAATAATTCAGCGCCACCCCCAGCTCCGGGAAATGACCGAGATGATTTTTCAAAAATCGCAGCAGGTTTTCCCGGGTCACTTCTTTGTCCGACAAAAATGTCAACTCTCTGAATCGAAACGCCAGATACCAGCGGATGATATTTTCCGTGTATTCGATGCTGAAATCCCATCTGTCCGGTATGGTATCCTGAAAGCTGTAATAGACCGGCACAACCGACCGGTGGATGTCCCCAGGATATTCTTGGCCGAAAAACAACCGGTTCACCGCCCGCTTGAATATCTCAGCCTTTCCGATGCGACGCTGACCCAGCAGCACGATGGACGTGGTGCGCCGCGTAACCGCTTTCAGTGCGGCCTGAACCAGACAGTCCAGATGCTCTTTCCGGTCGGTGAAAACCGGTTCCGGTAATGAAGACGGAATAATTCGCTTGATTTTGAATGGCTGGCAAAGTAGGTTGCAGGCGTACTCCCATTGAAAATCGAAATTCCACATAATCGACCTGTCGCCATACCACCCGGGTGTCTGGCCGGTGAAACTCGACCCTTCACAGATCGATCAAATCCTTGCCAATCTTTGCATCAACGCCCGTGACGCCATTGCGGGTAACGGGAAGCTTACCATCAGCACAGAAAATGTTCTTTTCGATGAAGCGGACTGTATGGAGCGTGCGGAGATCGTCCCCGGCGAGTATGTGAAGATGACATTCAGCGACACCGGCTGCGGAATGGACAAGGAGACGGTGAACAGCATTTTCGAGCCATTCTTCACCACCAAGGGATTGGGCAAGGGCACCGGGCTGGGACTTGCCACAGTCTATGGCATCGTCAAGCAGAACAATGGCTTCATAAATGTTTACAGCGAACCGGGATTGGGGACGACCTTCAAAATCTACCTTCCCAGCCACCGTTTCGAGACCGAGCTGGCGTTGATGCAGGATATTCCAGAGAAAATCGCATGGGGCCATGAAACCATTCTGCTGGTGGAAGATGATCCATCTGTACTCAGAATGACCACCAAGCTCCTCGAACGTCTGGGCTATATGATTTTGCCCGCGGGCACCCCGTCCGAGGCGATCCGCCTGGCCGAAGCCCATGCCGGTCAGATCCATCTGCTCATGACCGATGTAATCATGCCCGAAATGAATGGCCTGGAGCTTGCCAAGTCTCTTCTGCGAGACCACCCCCATCTCAAAAAGGTCTTCGTTTCCGGATATACGGCCGATGTCATCGCCCGCCATGGCGTGCTGAATGAAGGCATCCATTTCATTCAGAAGCCTTTGTCGAGCCGGACGCTATCGAGTAAACTGCGAGAGGTTCTGGATGGCTGTGAAAGGGGTTCGACCCCTCCTGTTCCACCCAATCCCAGGAAAGAGGAATGATACATGAGAGTATTTCAAGTCGAGAACGCATGGTCCATGGAAAACGTCCGCATGAACACGCGGCCGGATCCGCAGCCCAAAGCGGGGCAAGTCCGGCTCAAAATGAAAGCATCCGCCCTGAATTACCGGGATATCATCGTTCCGGTACGCGGTTATGGATCACGAATGAAAACACTGCCGCTCATTATGTTGAGCGACGGCCTTGGCATTGTCGAATCCATCGGAGACGGAGTGACGCAGTTCAACATCGGAGACAGGGTCTGCCCGCTGTTCTTTCAGAGCTGGATAAGCGGCCCGCCGGACAAACAGAAATTGTCTCTGAGCCTGGGTTGTGAAACCGACGGCACCATGGCCGAATATATGGTGCTTTCCGAACAAGGCGTGGCGCATGCCCCCGATCATCTGGACGACATCGAAGCGGCAACGATCGGTTCTGCAGGCGTCACCGCCTGGCGTACACTGGTTACGGAGGGCGGCATCCGGCCGGGAGACAAGGTGTTGGTGCTGGGTACGGGCGGCGTTTCGTTGTTCGCCCTCCAGTTTGCGAAGATGTTGGGCGCCATGGTCATCATCACATCCTCGAATAACGACAAGCTCGCCCGCGCCCGCACGATGGGTGCGGACGAGACCATCAATTATCTCGACATTCCCGAATGGGGCAGGCGGGCTCGTGAAATCGCCGGCGGCGACGGCGTTGACCATGTGGTGGAGGTCGGCGGCGAGGGCACCCTTCCCCAGTCTCTGCGGGCTGTCCGAACCGGCGGAACGATCAGCCTCATCGGCGTGCTATCGGGAGGAAACATGAACATCCCGCTGGGGCCTGTCGTCACACGGCATGTCCGGATGCAGGGAATCACCGTCGGAAATCGGGATGATTTTACCGCCATGGCCGCAGCGATCGGCACACATAAGATAAAGCCGGCAATAGACCGGATATTCGCATTCGATGAACTGCGCGCGGCTCTCGAATATATGGTCGGCGGCAGGCATTTTGGCAAGATATGCATTAAACATTGACGACTTCGTAAAAATCAGGAGAAAAGAAATGTCTTATGAGTTGCTTGATCGGGGTTCCTTTCTTCAAATCCGGTTCTTCGGAGTCCTGGAGAGCAAGGACTTTGCAAATCTATTCAGTGAGTTCCTGAAATATGAAGAAGAGAGCGCAATTGTACCGAATAGAATATCGACGCTCAGCGATATGGACGATTTCATCATTCAATTCAGCAAAATGCTGCCGATAGCCGAACATCGCAAGCAAAAGCGGTTCATCCCCCAGATAAAATCAGCCATAGTCGCTTCTCGACCTATAGAGATGGCTATCGCAGGCATGCTGAAGTGTCTGAACATGAATACATCCATCATCATTCAAGTATTTTCAACCTTTGCCGAAGCCGAAAAATGGGTTGGGGAACACCCCTGACTTGTCAAGTGGCTGAGGCAGCAAAGGGGACGGGATTGAACCGAATCGCCAGTCAGTCTCATCGTGAATGGCGCGACCATGACTACCAGGAGATCGCATGCGAAAAATAGACTTGACACTTATTTATTTAGCATGCTAGCTAAATCTGTCATGAGCGACTATGATGATTGGGCATCCTTCATTTCTCAGTTAACACTTTGCATGGAAAATTATAAGAATTTATTACCGTAAACGACAGCGCCCTGTTTATTGGAGCTTCTTTTCCAAAAGGTCTTCAAATCAATGGCCGGAA
>CAJBLH010000181.1 GCA_903953895.1 uncultured Desulfobacteraceae bacterium
ACAGAGGCCCATTTAATCCGATAATTCATTCCCGCTTGTCAACCTATTTTGGAAATTTTCTGCTGTTCCTTACTCTAATAAACTGGGAGCCCACACCTTTGTTATAGGATGTCGTGTCAGTGTCTGTTGCCACTGTGAAATCTCCTGTATTTCGATAGACTCAATAACGAAAGATGAGCCGGGTGTATTGCACAACCTGGCCGATCTGATGATGGTGACCCAATAACCTGAATATGGTCACAGATCGAGGTATTCGAACACAATCGGGGCTGTTCGGCTGCTCACAGCAAATTTTTCAAATCCGGAATTGGTGTGGTCGCTTCGCAATACGGCAATGACTTAACCCGGATTTTATACTCGTTTTACAGTTTTTCCAGCTCAGTATTATCTTTTTCATAGCATTTTTTGCATACTCCATCGCAAAATTCATCCGCAGGTCTCTTGCAATAATAGCATATACCTATGCATTCTCCAATATCTTCCAATATTTCCCCTGGATTACAGTCGTATTGATATGACATATTGATAATATCGAATACAATTTTTTGGGTTTTCTCTTTACCTAAGTATTCAAAAATTGATTCTTTTTCAAGCATTTTTAAAATCTCATTTAGCATGTAACTTCCACTATGATTGGACATGACTTTAACTCCATATTTTGCTCGTGGTTCTTGTTAAAACGCGAAGCTTACAGCAACTCACATGAATGATTGTACCTGCAAGTAGGGGCGATTTCTCACTGAGGCACAAGCCTGATTTCAAGCTTGCAGTTCACAGCAGCGGCATATTTACGCAGCATCTCCAGTGACGGGGAATGCTTGTGCGAACCGAGAGATGCTTCAACTCTGGCCAGAGACGGCTGTGAAACACCCATTTTGGCAGCGACCTGTTCCTGAGTCATGCCGGCCCGACGACGGGCCGCAAGTAAAGCATCCAATGCGGCAAATTCGTCTTCTATCGCTTTGTATGCCTTTTTGAAATCAGGGTTCTGCAAATCATTATCCAGCGATTTATTTGGATCGTATGACACCGGTTGATATTTCATGTCAGCCATGTTGAAGCACCTCCTTTAACCGGTCACGGGCTACGTCAAGTTCCCGTTGTGGAGTTTTATCCGTTTTCTTGATGAAGCCATGGAGAATGACAATTCGTCTGCCCACCAGGGTGCAGTAAAATCCGCGACCAATTCCTACATCAGCCTTGGCTCGTATCTCAAAAAGGCCATCACCCATTGCTCGTGTATGCGGCATTCCCAGGTTGGGAACATATGTCACTATACGGATGGTCAAGGCCCGAAACCGAGCTCGCAACCCTACTGGCCAGCTATCAAACTCAGCTTGGACGGCCTCATTGTAGAAGGATATCATGTAGTCCATGATGTTTAATATAACATGCGTGTTATTGGCTTGCAATGGCAAAAAACCTAACCGGACAATGCTGGGAGCTCCTGAGTAAAAGGCATTTTGATCCATAAAAAGATTGGACGAACGGAGCAGAGAGCTGATGGATAAATCGGAAATATGAATCAGCGGATTGTTGACAATATTTGGGAAGTCATCCAGACACCATGAGGAATTCAATGTGTTGGAATAGACGATTCAACATACAACTGCTAAAAGAATATACCCGATACAAGCAGATGTTGAATGTCTATGATATGGCATTCTAAGCACCTCACTGACAACGCTAAAACGTTTCAAGCCGTTTCCATGCCTTTGGTCAAGGCGAAGGGCGTTGATTCATCGGGTTCTTTGGAAGACTGAATATCGTGTGTCATAACAGACCTCATGGTGGAAAAGGAATCCGGCAAAGCCATCACCGATACGGTTTGATCTGCAGCAATGGGGATAAAATTATATAATCCCAATCAGTTTAAGCATTGTTCCCAAGACTCCAAAAAAAGAAACGGTTATGGCTACTGTGAACATCCGAATTGTGAATCCGCGTTGTTTTTCATCTCGATGGTCAAGTTTTTCCGTAAGCCGCTCAATTGATGTAACGATCTGATCAAGACGTTTATCGACCTTCTCGAATTGCTTATCGACCTTCTCGAAACGCGCATCGACTTGTTCGAACCGTTTATCGACAAGCAATTTGAAATCGTTAAGATGCTGGTCAGCCTTTTCGAATCTTTTATCGACTTGTTCGAACCGTTTATCAACAAGCAACTTGAAGTCGTTAAGGTTCTGATCAGCCTTTTCGAACCGTTTATCGACATCATTTTTAAACTCTTTGAGAACTTAATCTGATCTTTCAAAACGACGTTCCACCTGGTCTTCCAGGCGGATGATCTGAGATTTTATTTCAGTTTGACCTTTTTGCATCAGATCGATCTGTACTTGAAGCAAGTCAAATCGACTATCGAAATAGCGCGTATTGGGAATAAAACCGGCAATCATCATTTCCATGCCTTTGGTCAAGGCAAATGCCGTTGATTCATCGGGTTCTTTGGAAGACTGAATATCGTGTGTCATGACAGACCTCATGATGGGAAAGGAGTTTATAGCTTGTATGATAATCTTACTCTAAGAATTTTGCAAATTCTACTTGTATTAAGGAAAGATTTGCAAAAATAATCAGTTATGGTTAACATGCGGTATTATGCTTTTATTGCGAATAATTCATTATTTTTCGGGGATACAGTGCTGTAATGCAAAGTTTGGTAACCGATGCAGATGTTTCATGTGTTTATTGTCACAGTTTAAACAGCCGACCATTATACGACACTGTCAGTATTGCCGGCGACAGATTTACCCTCAATAAATGCCACTCCTGTAATTGTTGTTTTCTTTTGCCCAAACCAACAAGACGGCAGATGGATGCAGCTTATGACGCGTCTTATTTTGGCCAAGGAGAAAGCAAGTTTTCAGGCTGGATCGAAAAAGTGCTTGACCATTTTCGTTTTCAGAGGGCCAGAACTGTGATGCGGTATGTTAAATCGCCTGCAAATGTTCTCGATATTGGATGTGGTAACGGGCAATTCCTCCAAAGACTCATTCAAAACGATTATAATGCCTATGGCCTTGAATTGCCTTCAAAATCCGCAGAAAGGGCATCGAGGGTATCGGGTCTTAATTTGAAAATAGGCCAGTTATGTGAAGAAGATTATGAAACGGATTTCTTTGATGCTGTAACCATGTGGCATGTTATCGAACATTTGTCGACGCCACAAAATACGCTTAGAATTATAGAAAAGATTTTAAAGCCAAGGGGCTATCTGATGATATCACTGCCCAACATCGACAGCCTTCAAAGCAGATTGTTCAGAGGCAAATGGCTTCATCTTGACCCGCCGAGGCATCTGTTTTTCTTTGGCGCATTAGATCTGATAAAAATAATGCAAGCATTCGGCTTAGAGATCGTGACAATAAAATATTTCTCGCTGGAACAAAATCCGTTCGGCATGCAGCAGAGCATTTTGAACTGTATGCTCAGAAAACGAGAAGTACTTTTTGAAGTTTTGAAAGGCAACAGACTATATGCCCGTGAATATTCGGGGCTCTCAATATTGTTTCAGAAGATATTCTGTATTATGACTTTTCCGCTATTTGCCATGCTGAGTGTGGTAGAGGCTTACTTGAAAAAAGGTGGTACGATGGAAATGGTTTTCAGAAAGGTACGGTGTTGAATCTCAGATTAATCTGACTTCCAATTTCTGATTATCTTGAACAATCGGTGCTATTTTCATTTTAATTGAACCGAAGTAGTGCATTTTTTGCTGTTTTAATCGAATTTGTGAGCAATTTCTCTTGCTCGGCGA